>JBFGEI010000055.1:0-14327 GCA_041580155.1 Limimaricola sp. | reverse complement strand
GGCCGACAACGCCGCAGTCATGTGGATCGGCGACACCGTCGCCCGCGGGTAGGAGGTGGCCGCCGACTCGGTTCCCGAACCGTCGGGGTGGGACGTGTATCAGCTACCCCCGGCCGGGTTGGCGTTGACCCAATGCCCGATCTTCGACCGGGTCATGATCGACGTCGACGGCACCCCAACGTTGGCGGTGCACACCGCCGGGTTGGCTGTCACCGGGATTCTCTGGAACCGTGACACCGCCAACAAATACCTGGGCGTGTACCCGTTTGCGGCCACCGCGTCGATGACGTCCACCAGCCGGTCGTTATCGGATCTTCCGTTGATCGTGTTACCTCCGGGTCCAGGGGCCGGCCGCGCGCGTGTCTACTGCGCCGCGATGGCGCGACCGGTCTGGTTGGCGACGGCGCGCAGCAGCGCCTCCTGGCTGAACGGCTTGGTCAGCAGGCTGGCGTTGGGCAGGGTTTCGGACCCCGGCACCTCGTCGCGGCCGGTGGCGAAGATCACCGCCAGATCGGGCAGCAGCACCACCGCGTCGCGCGCCACCTCGAGCCCCGAGCGGTCCGGCAGCCCGACATCGACCAGCAGCAGATCGACCGCGGTGTTGCCAAGCAGCGCCAGCGCCTCTTGACCGCTGCCGGCCTCGAGCACCTCGGCGCCGGAGCTTTCCAGCATCTCGGCCAGATCGAGCCGGATGAAAGCGTCGTCCTCGCAGACCAGGATCCGCAGCGGCACCGGGCCTGTCGGTGCGACGGCGACGGGTGCGACCGGGGCAGGCGCCACGGCGCGCGCCGAATCGCGGGCGCGGTCGAGCACTTCGCGCATCTTGCGGGCCAGCACATCGCGGCCGTAGGGCTTGCGCAGCAGCTGGATGCCGTCGTCGAGACGGCCGTCATGCACGATCGCGTCGCGCGAGAACCCCGAGGCGAAAAGCACCGCGATGCCGGGCCGCAGCAGCTGACCCCTGCCGGCCATCTCGCGGCTGGTCAGCTTGCCGGGCATCAGCACGTCGGTCAGCAGCAGGTCGATCGGCGCGTCGCCTTCGAGGATCCGCATCCCGGCGTCGGCGTCGTCGGCCTCGATCACCGTGTAGCCAAGATCCGCGATCACCGCCGCGGTGGTGCGGCGCACGTCCTCGTCGTCCTCGACCAGCAGCACCGTCTCGTGGCCGCCGGGCGCCGCGCCCTCGGGCTGCGGCGCGATGATTTCCTCGGCGCGCAGCGACCGCGGAAGGTAGATCCGCACCGTGGTGCCGTGCCCCGGCGCGCTGTCGATCACCACATGGCCGCCGGACTGCTTCACGAATCCGTAGACCATCGCCATGCCAAGACCGGTGCCCTTGCCTTCGGGCTTGGTGGTGAAGAACGGCTCGAAGATCTTCTCGACCACCTCGGGCGCCATGCCCGAACCGCTGTCGGACACCGAGAGCCGCACGTATTCGCCCGGCACCACCTCGGTCTGGCCGCGCGCGTAATCGGCGTCGAGCACCGCGTTCTCGACCCGAAGCTCCAGCCGGCCGCGGCCCTCCATCGCGTCGCGCGCGTTGACCGCGAGGTTCAGCAGCGCGTTCTCAACGTTGGTCGGGTCGATCAGCGTCGCCCAGAGTCCATCGGCGACGTGGGTGTCGATATCGATGCCCTCGCCGACCGCCGAGCCGAGGATCGTGTCCATCTCGGCCAGCAGCCGGCCAAGATTAACCGGCTTGGGTTCAAGCGGCTGACGCCGGCCGAAAGCCAGAAGCTGCGCCGCCAGCGTCGCGCCGCGATCGACCGCCTGCATCGCCATCGCGAGACGCTGCGCCGTCGGCCCGTCGGGCGCGATCTCGCGCTGCGCCAGTTGCAGGCTGCCGGTGATCGCTTGCAGCAGGTTGTTGAAGTCGTGCGCGACGCCGCCGGCGAGAGTGCCGATCGCTTCCATCTTCTGGCTCTGGCGCAGCGTGGCGTGCAGCTCCTCGAGCTCGCGGTTGCGCTGTTCGACCCGCTCTTCGAGCGTTGCGTTCAGATCGGCCAGCGCCGCCTCGGTCGCCTTGCGGTCCTCGATGTCGGTGTTGGTACCGATCCAGCGCACCACGACGCCGCTGGAATCGGTGACCGGCGTCGCCCGAACCAGGTGCCAGCGATAGCTGCCATCCTTGCGACGTATCCTGAATTCGGTCTCGTAGGGCGTGCCGCTTTCAATCGCATTGACCCAGACCGCCGCGACCCGGTCCAGATCGTCGGGGTGGACTACTTTGACCCAATCCGCGCCATAGAGCGTTCCGTCGGCATAGCCGCTGTAGCTGTAGATCTGGTCGCTGAGCCAGTCGAGTTCGCCGTTCGCCTGCGCGGTCCAGACATGCGCTGGCATCAGCTGCGCCATGCTGCGGAAGCGCTCCTCGGCCTCGCGCAGATCCTGCTCGGCGAGCTTCTGCGCGGTCACCTCGTGGCCCTGCACCAGGATGCCGACGGATTCGCCGTTCGATCCGGTGAGCGGCTGGTAGACGAAATCGGCGAAGATCGTCCGGGGCGGCTGGTCTAGGTCCAACCGCACCTGCGCCTCGGCGCCGTAGATCGTCACCGGCTTGCCGGTCTCGTAGACCTGCTCCAGTAGTTCGATGAATCCCTGGCCTTCGAGTTCCGGCAGCGCCTCGCGCAGCGTCAGGCCGATCAGGCGCCGGCCGCCGACCAGCTGGGCGTAGCTCTTGTTGGCCAGCTGGAACACGTGATCGGGGCCGCTCAGGATCGCGATGAAGCTTGGCGCCTGGTCGAACACCGTCTCGAAGAACCGTGTTGCGGTGCCAAGTTCGAGGTTCTGCCGCGCGACCTGCTCGGCCCGGTAGGCGACGCCGACCTGATCCGGTTCGGCGTCGTCCAGCATCGCCGCGCCGCCGTCACCGTCGGCACCGGGGGTCTGGAGATACAGCTCGGTCACGTCATTGGTGTTCTGCAGCAGGTAATCGACCCGACCGCCGGGCCCGAGAATCGGGGTGTGGGTGGCGCTCCAGTAGCGTTGCTCGATTTTGCCGTCGGCGCCGGTGATCGGGTAGGGAATCAACGGCAAGTGGTCGGTTTCGCCGGTTTCGAACACCCGGGTGAACGAGGCCTGAAGCATCTGCTCGGAGACGCTGTCCGGCTCGGCCGGGAATTCTTCGGTCAGGATTCGGCCGATCACCGTTTCGGCGTCGCGCCCGGTGATCGCCAGGTAGGCGTCGTTGGCCCAGACGATCCGCAGATCGCGGTCGATCAGCATGAATGGGCTGGGCACGGCCGCGAAGATCGCACCAATGTCTACGCCCATGTCACAGTCTCCTGAATGGCCAGCCTCGCGATACACCGGGCAGGGGGGGCTCACAAGCGCCCAAAGATGCACCGACGCGGTGTCGGGGCCGCTTGACCGACCCGGCGGAGGCCGAAGATGCCGCCGAACTGCCGGTGTCGCGGAGTGGTCAACAATAATTACCAGTTGCCTTTGAGCGGCCGAACATGAATGATCATCGAAGCCATGCGAGGGAGAGCGCAGGGCGCATAGGCTGGAATCTGGGGAGGTAATCCATGACAGTCACTGACAAGAAATCCGCGCAGGTATCGCGCCGTTCGTTCCTGCGTAAGGGCGCGCTTGGGGCCGGCGTCGCCGCGGCCGGCGGCCTTGCCGCTCCGGCGGTGCTCGCGCAGAGCCCGCTCGTGATCAAGCTGCAGACCTCGTGGCCCGCCTCGGACATCTGGCAGGAAATGGCACACGCCTATGCCGACCGCGTCGAGGCGATGTCCGGCGGCCGGCTCAAGGTCGACGTGCTGCCCGCCGGCGCCGTGGTTGCCGCTTTCCAGGTGATGGACGCGGTCAGCGACGGTCTGATCGACATGGCGCATTCGGTGCCGGTCTACTGGTACGGCAAGAACAAGGCCGCGTCGCTGTTCGGCACCGGCCCGGTGTTCGGCGGCTCCGCCGATACCATGATGGGCTGGTTCTACGCCGGCGGCGGCGCCGAATTCTACCGCGAGCTGACCCAGGACGTGATGGGTCTCGACGTGGTCGGCATGATGGGCTTCCCGATGCCGGCGCAGCCCTTCGGCTGGTTCAAGAACGAAGTCAACGGCGTCGCCGACATCAAGGGTCTCAAGTACCGCACCGTGGGTCTCGCGGCCGATCTGATGCAGTCGATGGGCATGTCCGTGGCGCAGCTTCCGGGCGGCGAGATCGTCCCCGCGATGGAGCGCGGCGTGATCGACGCCTTCGAGTTCAACAACCCGACCTCGGACAGCCGTTTCGGCGCCCAGGACGTGGCCAAGAACTACTACCTGTCGTCCTATCACCAGGCCTCGGAAAGCTTCGAGTTCCTGTTCAACCGCAGCTTCCTCGAGGACCTCGAGCCCGATCTGCAGGCGATCCTGCGGCACTCGGTCGAGGCGGCATCGACCGCCAACAGCGCCCAGGCGCTGGACCAGTATTCGAAGGACCTGCAGGCGCTGATCGAGGACTCCGGCGTCACCGTGCGCCGCACCCCGCAGGAAATCCTGTCGGCCGAGATCGATGCCTGGGACAAGCTGATCCCGGAACTCGAGCAGGACGAGTTCATGAAGCGCGTTCTCGACAGCCAGCGGGCCTGGGTCGAGCGGGTGACCTACTACACGCTGATGAACTCGCCGGACTACGCGCTGGCCTACGAACACTACTACCCCGGTAAGCTGTCGCTCTGAACGCGGCCTGACCACCCGGCGGCGCGCTGCGCCGCCGGGCCCTCCAACACAACGGGAACCGCATGGTCGGATTCATCAAATTCGCCGACGCCCTGTCGGCCGCCTTCGGAAAGACCTTCGGCTGGCTCATCGTGCTGATGACTTTCGGAATGAGCTACGAGGTGTTTGTCCGCTACGTGAGAAACTCGCCGACGCCCTGGGCGCTCGACATGTCCTTCATCATGTACGGCACGCTGTTCATGATGGGCGGCGCCTATACGCTGTCGCGCGGCGGGCACGTCCGCGGCGACTTCCTGTACCGGCTCTGGCCGGCGCGGGTCCAGGCCGGCGTCGACCTCGTGCTCTATGTCTTCTTCTTCTTCCCCGGCGTTCTGGCGCTGGTGTTCTCGGGCTGGAAATACGCCGCCCGCTCCTGGCAATACGGCGAAGTCTCGGTGAACAGCCCCGCCGGCGTGCCGATCTACCAGTTCAAGAGTATCATGGTTGCCGCCGGCATCTTGCTGACGATCCAAGGCATCGCTCAGATCATGCGCTGTATCCTGTGCATTCGCGATGGCGTCTGGCTCGCCGCGGCGGAAGATGTCGAAGAGACCGAGCAGCTGCTGATGGCGCAGGCGCCCGCAGATCACCCGGACATGAAATGACGGGCCTCGGCCGCGTTGAACTGAAACGGAGCGCACGCAAGTGACCGACCCGCAAATCGCCCTCACCATGCTGGGCGTCTTCATCTGCCTCGTCTTCCTCGGCTTTCCCATCGCCTTCACGCTGATGGCGCTGGGGATCGGCTTTGGCTACTTCGCCTATTTCGATGCCGGCCGGATGTGGCGCGAATTCGAGCGCCTCGACCCCGAGATCGCCACCTGGTGGGAAAGCACCTCGACCTGGATCGGCGGCTTCTTCAACAACCGGGTCTTCGACCTGTTCATCAACCAGACCTACACGGTGATGTCGAACGAGGTGCTGACCGCGGTGCCGCTGTTCCTGTTCATGGGCTACGTCGTCGAACGCGCCAACATCGTCGACCGGCTGTTCAGCACGCTGAACATCGCCTCGAAGAACCTGCCGGGATCGATGGGCGTCGCGGCGCTGATCACCTGCGCTCTGTTCGCCACCGCCACCGGCATCGTCGGCGCCGTGGTGACGCTGATGGGCCTGCTGGCGCTGCCGTCGATGCTGAAGGCGCGCTACGACACCTCGTTCGCGGCCGGCATCATCTGCGCCGGCGGCACGCTGGGCATCCTGATCCCGCCGTCGATCATGCTGATCGTCTACGCCGCCGCTTCGGGCGTTTCGATCGTCCGGCTCTACGCCGGTGCGCTGATGCCGGGCCTGGTGCTGGTCGGCCTCTACCTGACCTACGTGGTCGGCCGCTCGATCCTGCAGCCCTCGGTGGCACCGCGGCCGACCAAGGAAGAAGTGCCCGACGTCAAGCTGCTTCCGCTGATGTGGATGCTGTTCACCTCCTTCGTACCGCTGGCGCTGCTGATCCTGTCGGTGCTGGGCTCGATCCTGTTCGGCCTCGCGACGCCGACCGAAGCCGCCGCGATCGGCGCCATGGGCGGCATCGTCCTGGCGGTGCTGTACCGCGCGATGACCTTCCAGCGGCTGCGCGAGAGCGTGTATCTCACGGTGCGCACCACCGCGATGGTGTGCTGGCTGTTCGTCGGCTCCTACACCTTCTCGTCGGTGTTCTCCTACCTCGGCGGCGAGAACCTGATCGCAGAGTTCGTCGGCGGGCTCGACCTGACGCCGCTGCAGTTCCTGCTGCTGGCACAGCTGATCATCTTCCTGCTTGGCTGGCCGCTGGAATGGTCCGAGATCATCATCATCTTCGTGCCGATCTTCCTGCCGCTGCTGCCGCTGTTCGAAGTCGATCCGCTGTTCTTCGGCATCCTGGTCGCGCTGAACCTGCAGACCTCGTTCCTGACGCCACCGATGGCGATGTCGGCCTACTATCTGAAAGGCATCGCGCCGCCCGAGGTCAAGCTGACCGAGATCTTCAAGGGCGTGCTGCCGTTCCTCGCGCTGGTGATCGTGTCGATGGTGCTGGTCTACATCTTCCCGCAGCTGGTCTTCGGCCTGCCCGAGATGTTCTATGGCAAGTGAGATGACGGCGAAGAAACCGCGCCCGATGCCGACCACCCATGTCGCGATGCTCGACCTGACGGCGCGCGAGCTGCGCGACCGGATGGCGGCGGGGTCGCTGCAGTCTGTGGACCTGGTGAAGGCCTGTCTCGACCGGATCGCGGCGCTCGAACCCTCGGTCCAGTCCTGGGCCTGGCTCGAGGGCGAGCACGCGATGAAACAGGCCCAGGCACTCGACGCGCTGCGCCGCTCGGGGCGGCCCATCGGGCCGCTCCACGGGCTGCCGGTGGCGCTCAAGGACGTGATCGACACCGCCAAGATCCCGACCGAGAACGGCACCGCTCTCGATGCCGGGCGGGTGCCGAGCGCCGATGCCTGGATCACCGCCCGGCTGAAGGCGGCCGGGGCGATCGTCATCGGCAAGACGGTGACCGCCGAGCTGGCGTTCTTGCATCCCGGCAAGACCCGCAACCCGCATGATCCCGAGCGCACGCCCGGCGGGTCGTCGCAGGGGTCCGCCGCCGCCGTCGCGGCCGGCATGGTGCCGCTGGCCGTCGGCACCCAGACCGGCGGATCGGTGATCCGCCCGGCGGCGTTCTGCGGTACCGTCGGCTTCAAGCCGAGCTTCGGCGCGATCCCGCGGACCGGCGTGCTGAGCCAGTCGCCCAGCCTCGACACCATCGGCGTCTTCGCCCGCACCGTCGAGGACGCGGCGCTGCTGGCCGACGTGTTGTTCGGCCACGATCCGGCCGACACCGCGACCACGCCGACGCCGCCGCAGCGGCTGCACGCCACCACGATGACCGCGCCGCCGGTGCGGCCGATGCTGGCCTTCCTGCGGCCGCCGGGCTGGGACCGGGCCGATCCGCAGACCCATGCGGCGATGCAGGAGCTGACCGCGGCGCTTGGCGAGAACTGCTTCGAGGCGGCGCTGCCCAATGCCTTCGACGAGGCCGCCGAGATCCGCGAGCGGATCAACCTCGCCGAGCTGGCCAAGAGCTATTACGGCTACGAAAAGCGCGGCCGCGACAGCCTGTCGGAGCCGCTGCGCGCCGCGCTCGATCGCGGCAAGGCGATTACCGCGCGCGACTACATCGCGGCGCTGGACTGGGCCGACGTGCTCTATGCCGGTCTCGACGAGATCTTCGAACGCTGCGACGCGATCCTGACGCCGGCCGCGCTTGGCCCGGCACCGGCCGGGCTTGGCGGCACCGGAGACGCGATCTTCAACGGGCTCTGGACGCTGTGCCGCACCCCTGCGGTCACCGTGCCATTGCTGCAATCCGACACCGGCCTGCCGATGGGCGTCCAGCTCGTCGGGCGCCGCGGCGACGACGCCCGGCTGCTGCGCACCGCGCGCTGGCTCGAGGCGCTGACCGAGGAGACAACCGAATGACCAACCGCATCATGACGCTCGTGGCGATCGCCTTCTTCCTGGGCTTCGTCGGCATCCTGGTGACGCATGTGCCACGGCTCGATCTCGGGCTGGTGGTGGCGGTCACCGTGCTGCTGGTGCTGTGGGACGTGTTCACCACGCCGATCGACCGCTAAACCGGGCGTCGGCCGCTGACCCAGGTCAGCGATTGCCCAAGCGCTGAAAACACCGCGCAATGCCGCGTGAAAAACGCCGCCGGGGTCGACCCGGCGGCGTTTCGCTTCGTGTTACATGCCGTGTCCGGCCCAGGGGCCGTGCGGATCGTCGATCCCGTCGAGCCGCTTGAAGCCATGCGCGCCGAAGTAGTCGCGCTGCGCCTGGATCATGTTGGCGGTGCCGCGCGCGGTGCGCATCGTGTCGAAGTAGCTCAGCCCCGACGACAGCGCCGGCACCGGCAGACCGGCGCGCGCCGCGACCGCGACCAGCTCGCGCAGCGCCACGTGGCCCTGCATCAGGTGATCGGCGAAGAACGGCGCCAGCATTAGGTTGCGGTCCTCGTCCTCGGCCAGCGCCGCCGCCATGTCATCAAGCATCGCCGAGCGGATGATGCAGCCCTCGCGCCAGACCCGGGCGATCGCCGGCAACGGCAGCGCCCAGCCGAACTGATCCGAGGCGGCCGAGATCATCGCGAAGCCCTGCGCGTAGCACAGCACCTTGCCGGCGATCAGCGCCCGCTCGAGCATCTCTTCGGTCACCGCGCCCTCGGGCAGCCGCGCCGGGGCGGCGCCGAACAGGTCTTCACCGGCGGCCCGCGCCTCGAGCCGCGACGACAGGTTGCGCGCGGTCACCGCCGCCTCGATCGCCGGGATCGGCGCCGCGAGATGCTGCGCCTCGATCACGGTCCAGCGGCCGGTGCCCTTCTGGCCGGCGGCATCGACGATCATGTCGAGCATCGGCGTGCCGGTGTGGCTGTCGGTGGCTTTCGCCACCTCGCCGGAAATCTCGATCAGGTAGGATTGCAGCGCGCCGTCGTTGAACCTGTCGAACACCGCGCCGATCGCGGCCGCGTCCATGCCGAGCCCGTCGCGCATCACGCCGTAGGCTTCGGCGATCATCTGCATGTCGGCGTATTCGATGCCGTTGTGCACCGCCTTGACGAAGTGGCCGGCGCCTTCGCGGCCCATCCAGTCCGAGCAGGGCGTGCCGTCGAACCGGGCGGCGATGGCGTCGAGGATGTGCGACACCCGGTCCCAATGCGCCTTTTCGCCGCCGCCCATGATCGCCGGCCCGTGCCGCGCCCCGGCTTCGCCGCCCGAGACGCCGATGCCGAGGAACGGCTTGTCGCCGGCTTCCTGGGCGCGGCGGGTGGTGTCGCGGAAGTTGGCGTTGCCGGCGTCGATGATCATGTCGTCATCGTCGAGCAGCGGCCGCAGCGCCGCGATCTGCTCGTCGACGATCTCGCCTGCCGGCACCATCAGGATGATCGCGCGCGGCTTGGCGATGGCGGCGACCAGCTCCGCGTAGCTCTCGGTCGGGACGATGTTCTCGGCCAGCGCGCCGGCGGTCTCGTGGAACTTGCGGGTGACCTCGCTGCGGCGGTTCCAGACCGCGACGCGAAAGCCCTTGTCGGCGATGTTCAGCGCCAGCGCGGCGCCCATGGTGCCAAGGCCGATCAGGCCGATTTCTGCGGGGGGTTTTTGTGCCACGGCTGTGCGCTCCGGTCAGTATCCAGTTGCATGCAGTGATACCGGGGCAGGGGGATGGGAACAACCGAGGACGGCACGGCAGCGCGTCGCGTGGTGACGGATCGACGCGGGCGCGGGGGCCCCGGGAGCGGGTTTTCATTTGCGGTGGCGATGGCAGCCCGTAGGGGAGTCGAACCCCTCTTTTCAGGTTGAAAACCTGACGTCCTAACCGATAGACGAACGGGCCGCTCGTCGGTGAGGCGGTGTTTAGGGAAACCGCGCCGAGGCTGCAAGGGGAAAAACGCACGGCCGCGTGATTGCCGCTGCGGAACCGTGAAAACCTCGCGTTACCCTTGGGTTGCACAGCGCGCCCAATGGTTTCAGCCGGCCGGCGCCGCGTCGTCGAGCCGCAGCTGCACCGACTTGCGGCCCTTCCAGATGTTCAGGTCGAGCTTGCCGGCAAGGTGGAACCTCGTGCCGCCATGCGCCACCAGCCGCTGGCCCATCGGACCGTCGAGCGCGCCGAAGGCGATGCCGTCGAGCCGGGCGCCGATGCCGTCGCCGAAGCTGACCTTGAGGTGGCCCTGGCCGACCTCCCGGACATGGTGCAGCATCACGTCCGGGAAGGCGAAGCGCGGCGCCGGGGCGGAGGCGCCGAACGGGCCGGCCGCCTCGATCTTCTCGATCAGCTCGACCGTCGCGGCGCCGGGCATCAGGATCCCGTCGACCCGCAGATCGCGCGGCCCGGCGCTGCCGGCGCCCTGCTTGTCGAGCAGCTCGGCCAGCCGCGCCATCGCCGGTTCGATCTTGTCCTGCTCGACGGTCAGACCTGCGGCCATCTTGTGGCCGCCGCCGCGCAGCAACAGGCCTTCGCTGGCCAGCCGCTGGATCGCCGCGCCGAGGTCGACGCCGGGGATCGACCGGGCCGAGCCCTTGCCGATGCCGTCCTCGAAGCCGATCACCACGGCGGGGCGGTTGGTCGCCTCCTTCAGCCGTGCCGCGACGATGCCGACCACGCCGGGGTGCCAGCCGTCGTCCGCTGCCCAGACCAGCGGTCCGTCGAGACCGCGCGCCTCGGCCTGCTCCAGGGCCGCGTCGCGGACCCGGGCCTCGATCTCGCGGCGCTCGCGGTTCAGTTCGTCCAGCCGTTCGGCCAGCGCCGCCGCCTCGTGCGGGTCGTCGGTCGCCAGCAGCCGGGCGCCGATGTCGGCCTTGCCGACCCGGCCGCCGGCGTTGACCCGTGGCCCCAGCAGGAAGCCCAGGTGATAGGCGGTCGGCGGCACGTCGAGCCCGGCGACGTCGGCCAGCGCCACCAGCCCCGGCCGCTGGCGCCGCGCCATCACCTGCAGCCCGGTGCGCACCAGCGCCCGGTTGACCCCGATCAGCGGCGCCACGTCGGCCACCGTGGCCAGCGCCACCAGGTCCAGCATCGACATCAGGTCCGGCCCGGCCTTGCCCTGCGCCTTCAGCCGGCGGTTCATCTCGACCAGCAGCAGGAACACCACCGCGGCGGCGCACAGATGCGCCAGGTCGCCGGTCTCGTCCTGCCGGTTCGGGTTCACCACGGCCACCGCCTCGGGCAGCGTCTCGGCGCCCAGATGGTGGTCGAGCACCACCACGTCGGCGCCTTTGGCGGCGGCGATCGGGCCGTGGCTGAGGGTGCCGCAGTCGACGCAGATGATCAGCGCATGGTCGCGGGCCAGCATCTCCATCGCCGGTTCGTTGGGGCCGTAGCCCTCTTCGATCCGGTCCGGAATATACAGCGTCGCCTGCTGCCCGAGCCGGCGCAGCCAGACCAGCAGCAGCGCCGCCGACGATCCGCCGTCGACGTCGTAATCGGCGAAGATCGCGATCCTCTCGCGGCGGGCGACGGCCTGCATCACCCGGTCGGCGGCGCGGCCCATGTCGCGCAGCACCAGCGGGTCGGGCAGCAGCTCGCGCAGCGTCGGCGCGAGCCAGGCGGCGGCGGTGTCGGGGGTGACGCCGCGGCCGACCAGGGCGTGGCACAGCGGCAGCGGCAGGTCGCCAGCCTGCGCCATCGCCTGGGCAAGCCGGTCGGCCTCGGCGCCGGGGCCGACCCAGCGGCGGCCGGTGAGCGAGGCGGAGACGTTCAGGAAATCTGACATGTCGCGGGGTGTCGCGCGAAGCCGGCGCCGAGGCAAGCCCCGACGCCGCGCCGCGACGGTTTTAGCCGGGCGTCGCCCGCCTCAGCGCGCCGGGTGGCTGCGGCCGACCGGGTTGCGGTAGCTCATCCGCCGCACCGAGCCGGTCTTCGACCGCATCAGGATGGTTTCGGCGGTCAGGTAGCCGACCTCGCGCTTGATGCCGGGCACCAGGTTGCCGTCGGTCACCCCGGTGGCGGCGAAGATCACGTCGCCGGTCACCAGGTCGTCGCGGGTGTAGACCCGGTCGAAGTTGGTGATCCCGGCCTTGCTGGCGCGGGCCTTCTCGTCGTCGTTGCGGAACAGCAGCCGGCCGAAGATCTGGCCGCCCATGCATTTCAGCGCCGCGGCCGCCAGCACGCCTTCCGGCGCCCCGCCCGAGCCCATGTACATGTCGATCCCGGTCAGGTCGGGTTCGGCGCAGTGCATCACCCCGGCGACATCGCCGTCGGTGATCAGCCGGATCGCGGCGCCGGTCGAGCGCAGCTCGGCGATCATGTCCTCGTGGCGCGGCCGTTCCAGCACGCAGACCGTGATGTCGTCGGTCGAACAGCCCTTGGCGGCGGCCAGCGCGCTGACCCGCTCGGCCGGCGACATGTCGAGCGTCACCACCCCGGCGCGGAAACCCGGGCCGATCGCCAGCTTGTCCATGTAGACGTCGGGCGCGTGCAGCATCGAGCCGCGCGGCCCCATCGCGATCACGGTGAGCGCGTTCGGCATGTCCTTGGCGGTCAGCGTGGTGCCCTCGAGCGGGTCGAGCGCGATGTCGACCGCCGGGCCGTTGCCGGTGCCGACCTCTTCGCCGATGTAGAGCATCGGCGCCTCGTCACGCTCGCCTTCGCCGATCACCACGACGCCGGCGATGTCGAGCATGTTGAGCTGGGCGCGCATCGCGTTGACCGCGGCCTGGTCGGCGGCCTTCTCGTCGCCGCGGCCGATCAGCGGCGCGCAGGCGATCGCCGCCGCCTCGGAGACCCGCGCCAGCCCGAGGGACAGCATTCGGTCGTAAAATTCAGGGGCTTTGGTCATCGGGAAAGGTCCTTGGCAAACGAACAACGGTCTGGAATCGACCTAGCCCGCTGCGACACGCGCTGACAAGCGCGCCGCCGGATGTTTGCGCAAACGGCCGCAACACGCGTCGCGGCCGTGCAGCATCAGACCTGTTCGATGCGGATCGCCACCGGGGTGCCCTGCACCACGCCGGTCGCCTCGAAGCCCGACAGCGCCTCTTCCAGCGCCGCCCGCGTGGTCTTGTGGGTGACGATCAGCACCGGGGCGCTGATGTCCTGGTGGTCGTACTGCCGCATCCGGTCGATCGAGATCGCCGCCTCGCCCAGCACCTTGGCGACCTTGGCCAGCGCGCCCGGTTTGTCGAGCAGCCGCATGCGTAGGTAATAGGGGGCGGGCACGGCAGCCTGCGCCGCGCGGGCGGCGCGCAGGCCGGTAGCGGGCTGGCCGAACACCGGCAGCCGCAGCCCACGCGCGAGATCCATCACGTCGCCCATCACCGCGCTCGCGGTCGGACCCGCGCCCGCGCCGGGGCCGCGCAGCACCACCTGGCCGATCGCGTCGCCTTCGAGCACGACCATGTTGGTGCCGCCTTCGAGTTGGCCCAGCGGCGAGGTGGCGGGCACGAGACAGGGCGACATGCGCTGCTCCAGGCCGCGGCCAGTCATCCGCGCCACGCCCAAGAGCTTGATCCGAAACCCCATGTCGGCGGCCTGACGGATGTCTTCGATCTCGATTCGGCCGATGCCTTCAAGCTCTACAGCCGGGAAGCTGACCTTGGTGCCGAAGGCGATGGACGAGAGCAGCGAGAGCTTGTGCCCAGCATCGATGCCGCCGACGTCGAGATTCGGATCGGCCTCGAGGTAGCCCAAGGCGTCGGCCTCGGCGAAAACCTCCTCGTAGGGCAGGCCGGCTGCCTCCATCCGCGTCAGGATGTAGTTGCAGGTGCCGTTCATCACCCCCATCACCCGGGTGATCTCGTTGGCCGCCAGCCCCTCGGTCAGCGCCTTGACGACTGGGATGCCGCCGGCGACGGCGGCCTCGAAGCGGATCGCGTGGCCCTTGGCCTCGGCGGCCTCGGCGAGGCGCTGGCCGTGATGGGCGAGCATCGCCTTGTTGGCGGTGACCACATCCTTGCCGGCGGCGAGCGCCGCCTCGGTCGCGGCCAAGGCCGCGCCAGCCTCGCCGCCCATCAGCTCGACGAAGACGTCGATATCGTCGCGTCGGGCGAGCGCGACGGGATCGTCCACCCAGGCGTAGGGCGCAAGGTCGATGCCCCGGTCCTTGCCCTTGGCGCGGGCCGAGACGGCGGCGACCGCGATCGGGCGGCCGGCGCGGTGGG
>JBFGEI010000054.1:0-14889 GCA_041580155.1 Limimaricola sp. | reverse complement strand
GGCACCCCCGACGTCCAGCGCGCCACCTTCACCGACAACGACGCGGTCGCGGTCGGCATGAGCGTCGCCTACCGGTTCTGACCCGAGGGCTGACGACAAGAACCAGGGGCCGGCGTCGCGACGCCGGCCCTTCGCATGCGCCGATCCGCGCCGAGCGACCGGGCCGGCACAGCTAATGCGCAAGTTCCGGATTGCGGCTGCCCGCATGGCGTGCTGAGTGGCGGGCATGACAGCTCAGAAAACAATGTCGAACGCCGCCTGGGGTCAGCTTTGCATGCTGGCGCTGATCTGGGGCGGGTCGTTCCTGTCGGTCCGGGTCGCACTCGACGAGGTCGGGCCGATGTGGATCGTCGCGCACCGCGCCTTCTGGGCGATGCTGGTGCTGTGGCCGGTGGTGCTGCTGCGCCGGCTGACGCTGCCGAAAGGCGCCGCGACCTGGGCGGTGCTGATCGTGATGGGCGCGCTGAACAACGCGATCCCCTTCGGCCTGCTGGCCTGGGGCCAACAGCACGTGCCGACCGGGCTGGTGGCGATCCTGAACGCCTCGACCGCGATCTTCGGGGTGCTGTTCGCGGCGCTGTTCTTCGCCGACGAACGGCTGAGTCGGCGCAAGGCGGCCGGCGTCGGACTGGGGTTTCTCGGCGTGGTCTGGGTGATCGGCCCGGCGGCGCTTCAGGGCTTCGATCCGCGCGCCCTGGGCCAGATCGCGGTGATCGGCGCGACGATCTCCTACGCGCTGGCCGGGGTCTGGGCGCGCAAGAAGATGACCGGCATGGCGCCGCTGACCGCCGCCGCCGGCATGACCACCGGCGCCTCGCTGATCATGCTGCCGCTGGCCTGGTTCGCCGAGGGCGCGCCGCCGATGGACCTGGCCGCCGACACCTGGGGCGCGATCGCCTACGTGTCGATCGGCTCCACCGCGCTGGCCTACATCATCTACTACCGGGTGATCGCCGTGGCCGGCAGCGGCAACGTGCTGCTGGTGACGCTGATGGTGGCGCCGGTGGCGATCCTGCTGGGCGCCGTGGTGCTGGGCGAAGCGCTGCCGGGCCGCGCCTGGGGTGGGTTCGCGCTGCTCGCCGCCGGTCTCGCGGTGCTCGACGGGCGGTTGCTGAAACGCGGCAGGGCGCGCGGCAGCGCACCGGTCCCGAAGTTCTGACTGGACCGCCGGGCGGCGCCCGGCTACCCAGTCGCGCATGATATATCGCACCTCCTCGGACTGGCGCGGCGCCGCCAACAAGCGCGTGCTGTTCTTCGGCATGTCGGGACTTGGCAAGACCCATATGTCGGCGCTGCTGCGCCGCACCGGGGACTGGTTCCACTATTCGATCGACTACCGGATCGGCACCCGTCACATGGGCGAGCTGATCGCCGACAACGCCAAGCGCGAGGCGATGAAGGTGCCGTTCCTGCGCGAGCTGCTGCTGTCCGACAGCATCTACATCGGCTCCAACATCACCTTCGACAACCTGACGCCGGTCTCGACCTATCTCGGCAAGCCCGGCGACCCGGCCAGGGGCGGGCTGCCGATCGACATCTACCGCCAGCGCCAGGAACAGTTCCGCCGCGCCGAGATCGCAGCGCTCGAGGACACGCCCTGGTTCATCGACCGGGCTCAGGCGCTCTACGGTTACCCGCATTTCGTCTGCGACACCGGCGGGTCGATCTGCGAATGGGTCGACCCCGACGACCCCGCCGATCCGCTGATGGCGCTGCTGTCGCGGCAGATGCTGATGATCTGGATCGAGGGCTCGGAGGCGCATACCGCCGAGCTGGTGCGCCGCTTCGACCGGGCGCCAAAGCCGATGGCCTACAGCCCGGCGTTCCTGCTCGAGGCCTGGAACGGCTACCTCGCCGAAACCGGTGCCGCACCCGACGCGGTCGATCCCGACGCCTTCATCCGCTGGACCTACGCCCGGGCGCTGGCGCATCGCCAGCCGCGCTACGCCGCGATGGCACGGCGCTGGGGCCTGGCGATCCCGGCCGAGGCGCTGTCGGGTCTCGAGACCGCCGAGGCCTTCGACGACATCGTCGCCGCGGCGTTGGATGCAAACCTTGGCAATGTCGCGCGACAGGCCTAGATCTCCCCTTC
The DNA here is from genome assembly GCA_041580155.1 of Limimaricola sp. Classification (GTDB taxonomy): domain Bacteria; phylum Pseudomonadota; class Alphaproteobacteria; order Rhodobacterales; family Rhodobacteraceae; genus Limimaricola. The sequence continues at coordinate 12,797 of JBFGEI010000054.1, read as the reverse complement.
CGACAGAAGGTTGACCCATGCCGATCAAGATCCCCGAGACCCTGCCCGCCTACACCGTGCTGACGCGCGAGGGCGTGATGGTGATGACCGAGGATCAGGCGGCGCGGCAGGACATCCGACCGCTGCGCATCGCGTTGCTGAACCTGATGCCGAAGAAGATCCAGACCGAGACCCAGTTCGCCCGGCTGATCGGCGCCACGCCGCTGCAGATCGAGCTGACGCTGATCCGGATGTCGGAGCACGAGGCGCGCAACACCACGCCCGAGCACATGGAAGAGTTCTACCAGCCGTTCGACCAGATCGCCGCCAGCGGCGCGCGGTTCGACGGGCTGGTGATCACCGGCGCCCCGATCGAGCACCTGCCGTTCGAGGACGTCACCTATTGGGACGAGCTGCGCCGGGTGTTCGACTGGGCCGGCACCCATGTGCAGTCGACCTTCGGCGTCTGCTGGGGCGGCATGGCGATGATCCACCACCTGCACGGCGTCGCCAAGCACATGCTCGACGCCAAGGCCTTCGGCTGCTTCCGGCACCGCAACCTGGTGCCGTCGTCGCCCTACCTGCGCGGCTTTTCCGACGATTGCACCGTGCCGGTCAGCCGCTGGACCGAAATGCGGCAGGCCGAGATCGACGCCCGGTCGGGGCTGGTGACGCTGCTCGCCTCGGACGAGGTCGGCCCCTGCCTGGTCGAGGACCCGGAAAACCGGGCGCTCTACATCTTCAACCACTTCGAATACGACAGCCACACGCTGAAAGAGGAATACGACCGCGACGTCGCCTCGGGTGCGGCGATCGGGGTGCCGGTGAACTACTACCCGGGCGACGATCCCAGCAAGCCGCCGGCGAACCGCTGGCGCAGCCACGCGCACCTGCTTTACGGCAACTGGATCAACCAGATCTACCAGACCACCCCTTACGATCTGAACGACATTGGCCGTTAGCACCTACGCCCTGATCGCGTTGACCGCGCTGGCCGGCTGCGCCTTCGTCGACCACCGCGCCGACCGCCGCGAGGCGCGCGCCTTGGCGCAGTTCCCGCCGTCGGGCCAGATCATCGAGGTCGAGGGCCGCAAGGTCCACGCCGTGGTGTCCGGCCAGGGCCCCGACCTGGTGCTGATCCACGGCGCCAGCGGCAACCTGCGCGACATGACCTTCGAGCTGATGGGCCGGCTCGACGACCGCTACCGGGTGATCGCGCTCGACCGGCCGGGCCTCGGCTTCAGCGACCCGGTCGACGCCGCCGCCGAGGCGATGTTCTCGGCCAGGGCCGACAGCCCCTCGGCGCAGGCGGCGCTGCTGCAGGCGGCCGCGGCGCAGCTGGGCGCCGACCGCCCCATCGTGCTGGGCCATTCCTTCGGCGGCGCCGTCGCAATGGCCTGGGCGCTGGACCGGCCCGACAACATCGCGGCGCTGGTCGACGTCTCGGGTGCGACGATGCCGTGGGAAGGCGGGCTTGGCGCGCTCTACGACATCAACGGCTCCAGCCTCGGCGGCGCCCTCGTCCCGCCGCTGATCACCGCCTTCGCGACGCAGGCGATGGTCGACGACACGCTCACCGCGATCTTCGCGCCGAACCCGGTGCCGGCGGGCTACGCCGACCACGTCGGCGCGGCGCTGGCGATGCGGCGCGACAGCCTGCGGGTCAACGCGCGCCAGGTCAGCACGCTGCTGCCCCACGTCACCGAGATGTCGGCGCGCTACGCCGATCTCGACCTGCCGGTCGAGATCGTGCATGGCGACACCGACACCATCGTGCCGCTGGACGTGCATTCGCGAAAGCTGGCCGGGTTGATCCCCGACGCGCATCTGACCGTGGTGCGCAATGTCGGCCACATGCCGCATCACGTGACGCCGCAGCTGGTGGTCGACGCCATCGACCGCGCGGCGCGGCGCGCCGGATTGCGCTGACCCTCGGGGCTTCGCATAGTGGGTGCCTGCAACAGGAGGTCGCGATGACCCTGCCCTTCGACGGTGCGATCAGCCAGTTCTACGAGGACGAGGCGCCCGAGGCGCTGCGCCGCGCGATTGCCGGGGCGGATGGCAACGAGGTCGCCGACCCGCGGTTTCCCTACCCCGAGAAGTGGAAGCGCAGGAAATACGCCGCCGCGATGGCGGCGCTGCAGATCGAGCTGGTCAAGCTGCAATCCTGGGTCAAGAAGACCGGCCAGCGCGTCGTGGTGGTGTTCGAGGGCCGCGACGCCGCCGGCAAGGGCGGCACCATCGCCCGGTTCCGCGAGAACCTGAACCCGCGCGGCGCGCGGCTGGTGGCGCTGGCCAAGCCGACCGAGACCGAAGCCGGGCAGTGGTACTTCCAGCGCTACGTGGCGCAGCTGCCGACCGCCGGCGAAATCGTGTTCTTCGACCGCTCCTGGTACAACCGCGCCGTGGTCGAACCGGTGTTCGGCTTCGCCACCGAAGCGCAGGTGGCGCGCTGGTACGACCAGGTCGCGCCGTTCGAGAAGCTGCTGGTCGATGACGGCATCCTGGTGTTCAAGCTCTGGCTCAACGTCGGCCGCGCCACCCAGCTCGAGCGGTTTCTGGCCCGCGAGGCCGACCCGCTGAAGCAATGGAAGCTCAGCCGGATCGACGTCGAGGGGCTGAAGAAATGGGACGCCTACAGCGCCGCCATCGCCACCCTGCTGGAGCGCACCGACCACGACTTCGCGCCTTGGACCGTGGTGCGCGGCGACGACAAGCGACGGGCCCGCGTCAACGCGATCCGCGCGGTGCTCTGCGGCATCGACTACGCCGACAAGGATCCCAAGGCCCTGGGCGAGATCGACCCGAAGATCGCCGGACCGGCGACGCTGTGGCAAGCGCGCTGAGGTGGGCAAGCAGGGCTATCATCACGGCAACCTGCGCCAGGCCCTGGTCGAGGCCTGCCTGGCGCTGATCGAGGCCAAGGGTCCGACCGGCTTCACCCTGTCGGAGGCGGCGCGCGAGGCCGGGGTGACGCCGGCGGCGGTCTACCGGCATTTCGAGGGCCGCGAGGACCTGATCGCCGAGGCGGCGCGGCAGGGCTACGAGATCTTCGGCGACCTGCTGGAATATGCCTATGATTCCGGCCAGCCCTCGGTGCTGGCCGCTTTCGAGAAAACCGGCCGCGCCTACCTGGCCTTCGCCCGCAAGCACCCCGGCCACTACGTGGCGATGTTCGAAAGCGGCGTGTCGATCCAGCGCACGCCGGAACTCAACGCCGCGGCGAATCGGGCGCTGGGGGTGCTCGAGAAGGCCGCCGTCGCGCTGTCGGCGCGGATTCCCGAAGGCCGCCGGCCGCCGCCGCAGATGTTCGCGGCGCATATCTGGGCGATGAGCCACGGCGTGGTCGAGCTGTTCGCCCGCGGGTCGCCCGGCACCAAGTCGCCGTTTTCGCCCGAAGACCTGCTCGAGTCCGGCATAGGCGTGTATCTGCGGGGGCTTGGCCTGGTGCCGCCCGACAGTTGATTCGTGCTACCTGTAGTGGTCCAAATACCACCCTTGGTTGAAATGCGACGATCGCCGGTCATCTGCGCGGCTGTGCCATCGAAATGGATGGCGGCAGGCCTCACCAGCACTGGAAAATAGGATCTAAGGCTAAAAAGAGGCAAGACCTACCGTCGTTGATATGTGTCACGGCTGGCTTTGCCACGCATGGTTCATTTAGACTAACGGCAGAGATTTCTTTTACGGTATTTTAATGCCTCCCTTGCCCACCGAACGGCTGACTGCGCGGGCGATCGATCTTATCTACGCCTGCGCCATCGACACCTCGCGGTGGACCGACCTGCCGGACCGGCTGGCGGCGATCGCCGGTGGCGCCTGGGCATTGCAGGTGTTGCAGGGCGACGACCCGAGCAAGCTGGCGATCCACAGCGCCAACTTCGACCCCGAGTTTCTCGACACCTACCGGGCGCATTACGCCAGTCTCAATCCCTGGCTGCCGGCGCTGTGCAAGTCCGAGCCGATGCGGCTGGTGCATGACGGCGAGGTGCTGGATCGCGACCGGCTGCTCCGCTCGGAGTTCTACGCCGACTGGATCCAGCCGCAGGGCGACATCCGCTGTGGCACCGGCATGGTGCTGCAGGCCGGCGACAGCGGCGCGCTGATCCTCAGCTGCAACTACGCGCCGCGCCATGAGTCGCAGATGGCGGACGACGCCGGGCGGCTGATCACCAAGATCGCGCCGCATCTGCACCGGTCGCTCGATCTGACGCGGCTGGCCGAGCGCCACCTCGGCAGGCGCGCGGCCGACATGCTCGACGCGGTCGGCAACGGCCATGCCAGTTACGCGCTCGACACCCGGTCCCGGCTGATCCAGTGCGACGCCAACGGCGAGGCGCTGCTGCGGCGCGGAGATACCGTGGTGGTGTCCCGCGACGGCCGGCTTCGGTTCCAGACCTCGGATGCCAACCGGGCGCTCGACGACCGGCTGGCCAGCGGCGGCATCGGCGACGGCGGCTTCGTCGCCGGCACCAGCGCCGGGACCCGGGTGCTGTCGCGGCTGGTGCCACTGCCGATCTGGGAACGCCCCGACCCGGTCGCCGAGGTGGTGGTGCCGGCGCGCGCCGTCGCGGTGCTGATCGTGATCGACCCGCGCAACATGCCCGAATTGACCGGCGACAACCTGCGCCGGCTGTTCGACCTGACCCGGGCCGAGACCTTCGTGGCAACCGGGCTGTGCGACGGGCTTACCGTGGCCGAGATCGCCGATCTGCGCGCCTGTAGCGTCAACACGGTGCGCAACCAGCTGCGCAGCATCCTTGCCAAGACCGACACCAACCGCCAGGCCGAGCTGGTCGCGCTGATTGCCCGCCACGGCTTGTGAGGCCGCCCGACCGGCGCCGCGATGCCGGCGGGATCAGCCCGGCAGCACCACCAGCGACCTCTCGTCCCAGGCCACCCGGGTTTCGACCCCGACCTCGAGCACCGGCCGACCGATCATGTTCTTCATCGAGATGGTGAGCGGCGTCGCGACGCCGGGAACCCGGACGTCGTAATAGGTCATGTCGCCGTAATACACGACCTCGTCGACACGGCCCTGCGCCACCCTGCGGTCGGTGGATTCGCCGTCGAACAGGATCGCCAGCGTTTCGGGCCGGATTCCGACCGTGGCGCGGCCAAGCCTGGCGCCGGCCGGCGCCTGTTCGTCGGCGATCGCGCCGCGCCCCAGCCCGGCGACATCGACCTCGATCTGGCTGCCGATGCCGGTGACCTCGGCCGGCAGGAAGTTCATCTTGCCGATGAACTCGGCGACGCGCTTCGACCCGGGCCGGCGATACAGCGTCTCGGGGTCGGCGAGCTGGCCGATCTCGCCCTCGAACATCACCGCGATCCGGTCCGACATCACCAGCGCCTCTTCCTGGTCGTGGGTCACCAGGATGAAGGTGATGCCGACCTGGCGCTGCAGCCGGATCAGCTCGACCTGCATCTGTTCGCGCATCTTCTTGTCGAGCGCGCTCAGCGGCTCGTCGAGCAGCAGCACCTTGGGCTTCAGGATCAGCGCCCGGGCCAGCGCCACGCGCTGCCGCTGGCCGCCCGACAGCGCGTTGGCGCGGCGCGCGCCGTAGCCGGTGAGTCCGACCATGCCGAGCGATTCCTCGACCGCCGCGGATTTTTCCGACGCGGTCATCTTCGACCGGCGCAGCCCGAAGCCGACGTTCTCGGCCACCGTCAGATGCGGGAAGATCGCGTAGGACTGGAACACCATGTTGGTCGGCCGGTGGTTGGCGGCGACGCCGTGCATGTCGCGCCCGTCGATCCGCACCACGCCGGAGGACACCGCCTCGAAGCCGGCGATGGTGCGCAGCAAGGTGGTCTTGCCGCAGCCCGACGGCCCCAGCAGCGAGAAGAACTCGCCCTGGCGTATCTCGAGGTCGATGCCGCGCAGCGCGTGGTAATCGCCGTAGTATTTCTGCACGTCGCGCAGCTCGATCAGGGCAGTCACAGAAAGCCTCCGGTGTCCTTCAGGCCGGCGCGGGCAAGGCCGCGGCGGCGGAAATATTCGGCGATGGTCAGCAGCAGCACCGACAGCGTCACCAGGATCGTCCCCAGCGCCATCACCACCGGCAGCTGCGCCGGGAACCGCAACAGCCCCCAGATGTACACCGGCATGGTCGGGTTCGATCCGGTGAGAAAGAACGCGATGATGAATTCGTCGAGGCTGATGGTGAAGGCGATCAGCAGCGACGAGATGATCCCCGGCATCACCAGCGGCAGCGTCACCAGGCGGAACGCGCCAAACCGGGTTTCGCCCAGGTCCATCGCCGCCTCTTCGATCGACGGGTCGAGGTTCTGGAACGCGCCGTTCAGGATCGCGATCGAGAACGGGGTGCAGATCAGCACATGCGCGCCGATCACCGTCCAGTTGCTGAGGTTCAGCCCAAGCACCTGGCGCAGCACGATCAGCAGCGACACCGCGACGATGATCTCGGGCAGCACCAGCGGCAGCATCACGAAGCCGATGATGCCCTTCTTGCCGGGAAACTCGGCCATCGCCCCGGCCCGCGCGGCGCAGATCCCGAGCAGCGTCGCGAACACCGCCGACATGCTGGCGATGAACAGCGAATTGCGCACCGCGCTGCCAAGCGCCGCGTTCTGCCACAGATCGCCGAACCACTTGCCGGTGAAACCGGTCAGCGGGAAGGCGATGATCGTCGCGTCGTTGAACGCGAACAGCGGCAGCAGCACGATCGGCGCATAGAGGAATATCAGATACAGGATCGCGTAGACCCGCAGCGTGCCGCCCTTCATCACCGCCCCCTCAGCCAGCGTCGGTTCAACCCGATGAACACCAGGCTGATCGCGGTGACGCAGATCATCGCCACCAGCGCCAGCGCCGCGCCGAGCGGCGCGTTGTTGAGCTGCAGGAACTGGGTCTGGATCATGTTGGCGATCAGCTTGCCGCCGGCGCCGCCCATCAGCTCGGGCGTCACGTAATCGCCGATCGTCGGGATGAACACGATCAGCACGGCCGCGACCAGCCCCGGCATCGACAGCGGCAGCGTCACCCGGAAGAACGTCCGGACCCGGCCCTCGCCCAGATCCTGCGACGCCTCGAGCAGGCTGCGGTCGATCTTCTCGAGCGCCACGTAGATCGGCAGGATCGCAAAGGGCGCGAAGGCATGCGCCAGGGTGATAATCACCGCGTTGACGTTGTACAGGATGAAGGTCAGCGGCTCGTCGATCACCCCGATCCCGATCAGGCCCGAGTTGATCACCCCGTTGTAGCCGAGGATCACCTTCCACAGGAACACCCGGATCAGATAGCTGGTCCAGAACGGGATGGTGATCAGGAACAGCCACAGCGACTTGCGGCTCGGGTCGACGTGGAACGACAGGAAATAGGCCACCGGGTAGGCCAGGATCACCGTCACCAGCGTCACCACGCCCGACACCATCAGCGACCGGCCCAGCAGCAGACCGTAGATCGGCTTGTCGAGCAGCTCGCGGTAGTTGGCCAGCGTGAAGCTGGTGTCGACGGTCATGAAGTCCTGGGTCCAGAAGCTGAACAGCACGATCGCCAGCAACGGCAGCGCCAGCAGCGCCAGCGCGTAGACGAACGGCGGCGCGGTCAGCGCAGCCGCGCGCCCGGCCTCCGATTTGCTGAATTCTCTCAACCCCATGGCGCCCGCTCCGACCGATCGGATGATGCTTCACCGGCGCGCGGCAAAGATCAACCGCGAAACCGCGTGGCGGCTTTGGCCCGGCGCCGCGGAAGTTGCAAGATGCAACGCGAAGCCCGCGGCCCGGCCACGAAAAAGGGCGGCCCCGAAGGACCGCCCTTTCCCAAATCCCGGCGCGGAAATCAGCGCTTGGAGAACTGGAAGCTCTTCCGGGCTTTCGCCTTGCCGTACTTCTTGCGCTCGACGACGCGGCTGTCGCGGGTCAGGAAACCGGCGGCCTTCAGCGCGGCGCGCAGCGTCGGATCGTAAAGCTGCAGCGCCTTCGAGACGCCGTGCTTGACCGCACCGGCCTGGCCCGAGAGACCACCGCCAGCGACCGTCGCGAAGACGTCGAACTGACCGGTGACACCGGCGACCTGGAACGGCTGGCGCAGGATCATCTGCAGCACCGGACGGGCGAAGTAGGTGTTGATGTCCTTGCCGTTCACCACGACCTTGCCGGAACCCGGCTTGATCCAGACGCGGGCGACCGCATCCTTCCGCTTGCCGGTGGCGTAGGAGCGGCCCAGCGAGTCGCGGACCGGCTCGCGCGGGGTCAGCATCTCGGTGTTGACCTGACCTTCGGTCGAGACGGCCGAGCCAAGCTCTTCGAGCGAATTGATCTGATCGGCCATTATGCGGTCCTCGTGTTCTTCTTGTTCATGGACTTCACGTCCAGAACTTCGGGCTTCTGGGCTTCCATGCCGTGCTCGGTGCCCGCGAAGACGCGCAGGTGGGTCATCTGGGTGCGCGACAGGCGGTTGCCCGGCAGCATCCGCTTGACGGCCTGGCTGACGACGCGCTCGGGGTGTGCACCCTCGAGGATCTGGCCGGTGGTGCGCGACTTGATGCCGCCCGGGTGGCCGGTGTGCCAGTAGTTCGGCTTCTCGCGCTTGTTGCCGGTCAGCTGGATCTTGTCCGCGTTGATCACGATGACGTTGTCACCCATGTCCATGTGCGGAGTGAACGAGGCTTTGTGCTTGCCGCGCAGACGCATGGCGATGATCGAGGCGAGACGGCCCAGGACGACGCCTTCGGCGTCGATCAGGATCCATTTCTTGTCGATATCCGCCGGAGTTGCGGTAAAGGTTTTCATCAGTTTGCCCTTGATCTGGGACGCGCGCCGCCGATTGGGCCACCCGCGCAATTCGATTGCCGGGTTCTATCCGACCCAACGGTGCAGTCAAGCGCCATCCGCTTTGAAAAATGCAGCGTTATCAATGGCCTGAAATAAAGGTATCATTTTACCCCATGTTTTTTCGCCCGCGTCAGACGTCGACCTCCTGCGGCGGCGCCGCCAGCAGCGCCGACAGCCGGTCCAGCGCCGCGTCGAACCGGCCGTCGTCGCGCACCCCGGTCAGCGCCAGCCGCACCGCGCTCGGGGCCTGGCCGTCGATCAGCGCGAACTCGTCGGCCGCCTTGACCCGGATGCCCTGCGCCTCGGCGGCGCGCAGGAACGACGAGGCGCGCCAGCCCCGCGGCAGCCGCAGCCAGGCGAACGGCACGCCCGAGCGGGTCTCGACGCCGTGCGACCCGAGGATCTCGCGGGTGCGCGCCACCCGGCGCGCCTGCACCGCCCGCACCGCGTCGCGGATCCGCGCCGCCTCGCCCGAGGTCATCGCCGCCTCGGCCAGCGCAACGGTCGGCCGCGACAGCCCGAAGAACTGTTGCTGCGCCGCCGCCCGCGGCAGCGCCACCCGGCCGGGCGCCGCGATGATCGCGCCCAGCCGCAGGTCGGGGCTCAGCGTCTTCGACAGGGTGGTGACGACCCAGGACCGCTCCGGCGCCAGGCTGCGGTAGCTCGGTTCCTGGCCATCGTCGGCGCCAAAGCAGTCGTCGTCTATGATCTGCAGATTGTAACGCCGCGCGATCTCGACGATCGCCCGGCGCCGGGCCGGCGAGGTCCGGACCGTGGTCGGATTATGCGCCTCGGCACTGGTACAAAGCAGCTGCGCCCCGGTCTCGCGGCAGGCCCGTTCCAGCGCGTCCGGCAGCAGCCCCTCGGCGTCGAACGCGACCCCGGCGATCTCCGACCGCACCAGCGCCGCGGCATGGCGGAACCCCGGGTAGGCCAGCGCTTCGGTCAGGATCACCGGCCGCGGACCGTGCAACAGCGCCTGGAACAGCACCACCATCGCGTGCTGCGCCCCCGAGGCCAGCACGATGTCGTCGGCGGCGATCGGACCATGGCCCGGCGCCGCGAACCAAGCCGCCAGCGCCTCGCGCAGCACCAGGTCGTGATCGACGCCTGGATAGGCCACGTAGTCGCGCGGTCCGGGCGGCGGCAGGCTGGTCAGAAGCGCATGCATCGCAAGGCCCTGCCCGACGTCGGCGACCTGTGCGGTGCGCAGGTTCAGCGTGCCGTCGTCGCGGGCGTCGACCACCGATTCGAACACGTAGGGCAGCTGTGGCGCCTCGGGCGGCCCCGCCACGAAGGTGCCGCGGCCGACCACTGCGATCAGCACCTGGGTGTCGACCAGGTCCTTGTAGGCCCGCGCCACCGTGCCCGGCGTCACCCCGACCGACCAGGCCACCTCGCGCACCGGAGGCAGCCGGCTGCCGGGCCCGATCACCCCGTCGTGGATCGCCTGCTGGATCGACCGCTTGATCGCCTGATGCTTGACCGCGACGCCTTCGGCGAGATGCGGCATCCAAATTGTATCCATGACAAAACTCCCATCGACGGGCGCAACGACAAATTGTATCTATTTGGAACCGTATACCAGTTGATTGTATCAATACAAGGCCCGAGCCATGACCAGCCTGTCGCAGCCGATCTCCGTCTCGTTCACCACGGCCTCACCGACCGGCCAAGGCGCCGTCGCCGGGCTGTTGCTGCGCGCCGCGCTGCAGGTCGCGCTCTGGGATCGCCGGGCCCGCGGCCGCGCCGCGCTGGCCAGGCTCGACCCGGCGCAATGCCGCGATGTCGGCCTGACCGAGGCCGCGGCCCGCATCGAAGCCGCACTGCCATTCTGGAAGGCCTGATCCCCGGCCTTTCCGGAGCCTCGGGGCCGGCCTGGCGCCGGCCCCGTTTTTTCAGCCCTCGGCGCGCGGCGGGATCGAATAGGTCAGCGACGCCCGCGCCACTGGCGCCGGCTCACCGTCGCTGAAGATCAGCGCGTCGCCCACCGCCAGCACCCGGCCCAGCTTCAGCAGCCGCACTTCGGCCAGCAGATCGGTGTTCGCCGCCGGCTTGCGCATGAAGTCGATCGACGCGCTGGTGGTCACCGCCAGCGACACCGGGCCGATCATCGCGAGAATCGCCAGGTAGACCGCGACATCGGCCAGCCCGAACATCGCCGGCCCCGACACCGTGCCGCCGGGCCGCAGATGCGCCGCGTCCGAGAGCATCCGCAGCGTCAGCGCATGGTCGGCCACCTGCTCGACCCGAAACAGGTCGGCGACCTGCGCGAAATCGCGGTGCAGGAACTCGGTCAAGGCGCTGCGGTCCATCATCGGCATACTGGCTCTCCTGGCTGTCGCCGCAAGGTTTCGCATCCGACGGCCAGCCGCAAGATCACAATCCAAGGCTGAGCTGGTCGCCGGGCCGATCCGGCCGCCGGAACAGGTCGCAGCGCAGCGGCGGCAGGTGACGCGCCAGCCCGGCCCGGCGGCAGGCCAGCGCGAACCGCTGTTGCAGCAGAAGCGCCCATTCGCCCTGCCCGGTCATCCGGCGGCCCCAGGCCGGGTCGTAATCGCGGCCGCCATGCAGCTGCCGCACCCGACCCATCACCCTGGCGGCCCGGTCCGGATAGGCCTCGGCCAGCCAGTCGCGAAACAGCCCCGAGACCTCGCGCGGCAAGCGCAGCGGAATGCAGCTGGCGGCGATCGCGCCGGCCTTGGCGGCCGCGGCGACGATCGCCTCGACCTCGTGATCGGTCAGCGCCGGGACCACCGGCGACAGCATGACCCGGACCGGGATGCCGGCAGCGCTCAGCGCCGCGATCGTGCGCAGCCGCCGCGCCGGCGCCGGAACCCGCGGCTCCATCGCCCGCGAGGTCGCCGGGTCCAGCGTGGTGACCGAGATCCCGACCCGCACCAGCCCCTTGGCCGCCATCGGCGCAAGAATGTCGATGTCGCGTTCGACCAGGCTGCCCTTGGTGGTGATCGCCACCGGGTGATCATGCGCCGCCAGCACCTCGAGCAGACCGCGCATCACCCGGCGGTCGCGCTCGATCGGCTGGTAGGCATCGGTGTTGGTGCCGATCGCGATCACCTTCGGGACATAGCCCCTGGCCGAAAGCTCGCGCGCCAGCTGGGCCGGCGCCTCGGGGCGCGCGATCAGCCGGGTTTCGAAGTCCAGCCCCGGCGACAGGCCCAGGTAGGCGTGGCTCGGCCGGGCAAAGCAGTAGATGCAGCCGTGTTCGCAGCCACGATAGGGGTTTATCGACCGCTCGAACGGCAGATCGGGCGAAGTGTTGCGACTGATCACCCGCCGCGGCCGTTCCTCGGACACCTCGGTGCGCAGCGGCGGCAGCGCCTCGTCGCGGCCCCAGCCGTCGTCGATCGCCGCGCGGGTCTGGGCTTCGAACCGGCCCGCGGCGCAGGTCACGGCGCCGCGTCCGCGGCGTCGGTCCGGGTCGATCCTGTCGCTGTCGAAATCACCCGTCATGCGGGCGTTTCTAGAACGAAAGTAGAACAAGTGAAAGGGGCTCATCACCATGCCCCGTGCTTTTCATTTGCATCGCGGTCGGTTGCGGGGCAGGCAGTGTCGCAATCGGTCCAGACCGGATCGCGCTTTGCGGTGCTAATCCGCGTGACCCATTGCCGCCCATGAAAGGCACACTCCCGATGGCCGATGAAGACGACATCATCCTGTCCGAGCTCAACGACGAAGAGCTCGTCGCGCAGATGTTCGACGACCTCTACGACGGTCTCAAGGACGAGATCATGGAGGCGACCGACATCCTGCTGGAACGCGGCTGGCAGCCCTATGACGTTCTGACCAAGGCGCTGGTCGGTGGCATGACGATCGTCGGCAACGACTTCCGCGACGGGATCCTGTTCGTCCCCGAGGTGCTGCTTGCCGCCAACGCGATGAAGGGCGGCATGTCGATCCTCAAGCCGCTGCTGATCGCGACCGACGCGCCGCGCATGGGCAAGATGGTGATCGGCACCGTCAAGGGCGACATCCACGACATCGGCAAGAACCTGGTG
>JBFGEI010000053.1:0-14933 GCA_041580155.1 Limimaricola sp. | reverse complement strand
AGATGACGGCTTCGCCACGGGCGTTCTCGACCTGACGCAGAAACACTTCGACTTCGTCGCCGGGCTTCAGGTCGGGCGCTTCGCCGGGATTCGCGAATTCCTTGAGATCGATGCGGCCTTCCATCTTGTAGCCGACGTCGATGATGGCCTGACCCGCTTCGATGGCGAGAACGCGGCCCTTGACGACGCTGCCCTCGGACGGCGTGTCAATCTCGAAGCTCTCGTTCAGGAGGGCTTCGAATTCTTCCATGGATACTTTAGCGCACATGCAGTTTGAGATCCTTTTTTCGGTTTTATTCGGGCCAGACGGTTGGATCCGCCGGTCTTGAAAATGGTCAATTGGTCGATCCGGTGCGAAAATGCCAACAGGGGCCGGCGCGATGTCCGACCCTGTCGATCTTCTCTGGTCACGGCAGCAACCGCCGTTTCGACAGCGCGTCTATAGGCCGGATCTGCCTTGCTGACAAGGGCGCAGCAGCAATCCAGCCCGGCCCCCATGCGGGCAAACCCCGGCCGGCGCTGCCGAATTCGTCTTGACCTGCCCTGGCTTCGCCTCAAGGTTGCGTCACCGCACCGCCGTGCGGACGCATTTTATCAAGGCATAGTATGGACCAGTATCTCATCACGTTTTTCAACAGCCACCTCGGTCGATCGGAGGTGTTCGACCAGATCCTCTACCACCTCACCAACAACGTGCTCTTCAAGGGGCTGCCGGCGATGATGCTGATCTGGGCGTTGTGGATGCGTTCGGCCCTGCCGGCCGCGCGCGACCATGATCGCGCCCGGCTTGCGGCGGTGATGGTGATCGGGGTGCTGGCGATCGCGGTCGGTCGGATCCTGGCGTTGACCCTGCCGTTTCGGCAACGGCCCCTGCTCACCGAGGGCCTCGGGCTGAAGGTCGCCCCCGAGCTCGACCCCGAGCTGATGCGCGGCTGGAGCGCCTTCCCGAGCGACCACGCGGTGTTGTTCTTCGCGCTGGCGACCGGGCTGCTGATGATCGACCGGCGGCTCGGCATCCTCGCATACCTGCACGCCGCGCTGATCGTGACGCTGCCGCGGGTCTACTTCGGGCTGCACTGGCCGTCGGACATCGTCGCCGGCTGGGCGGTCGGCGCGGCGATGGCGCTGCTGCTGATGCCGCCGCTCGCCCGTGGGTTCGAGCGGCTTTCGCTGCCGGGGCTGATCGACAGGCACGCGGTTCTCGCCTACCCGATGCTGTTCCTGGTGACATTCCAGATCGCCACGCTGTTCAATTCGGCGCGCTGGTTTCTCAAGACCGGCGCGAGCCTCGCGGGGCTCTAGGCCCCGGGCACCCGGGCGGCGATCGTCGCGATCGCCGCGGCCACCGCCTGCTCCACCGCCAAGTCCGAGGTGTCGATGATCACCGCGTCCTCGGCGGGCCGCATCGGCGACGCCGCGCGGCTCGCATCGAGCCTGTCGCGCGCCACGACATCCTCGAGCACGCTGTCGAAGCTGGCGTCGTGGCCGCGGGCCAGCTGCTCGGCGTGGCGCCGCCTGGCCCGCGCCTCGGCGCTGGCGGTGACGAACAGCTTCACCTCGGCGCCCGGGCAGATCACCGTGCCGATGTCGCGCCCATCCAGCACCGCACCGCCGTCGCGGCGCGCGAAGCCGCGCTGGAACTCGAGCAGCGCCGCGCGCACCGCCGGGATCGCCGCGACCTCGCTGGCGGCGCGGGCCACCTCGGGCGCCCGCAGCGCGTCGCTCTCGAGCGCCTCGGTCCGCAACGACAGCGCCGCCGCTTCGGGCGTGGCGCCGGCCAGCACCGCGGCGCCGACAGCGCGGTACAGCAGCCCGGTGTCGAGATGGGCAAAGCCGAAGCGCGCCGCCACGGCCTTCGAGATCGTGCCCTTGCCGGCGGCGGCCGGGCCGTCGATGGCGACGGTGAAGATCATGCCCGTTCGATCCGGGCGCCGAGCCCGGCCATCAGCGGTTCGAAGATCGGGAATGAGGTGGCGATCGGCCCGCCGTCATCCACCGTCATCGGCGCCTGCGTCGCCAGGCCCATCACCAGGAACGACATCGCGATCCGGTGGTCGAGACGGGTCTCGACGGTCACGCCGCCCGGGACCTGACCGGGGCCGCGGCCCTGCACGATCCACCAGTCCTCGCCCTCCTCGACCTCGACACCGGCGGCGCGCAGCCCCTTGGCCATCGCGTCGATCCGGTCGCTCTCCTTGACCCGCAGCTCCCTCACGCCGCGCATCACCGTGGTGCCTTGGGCGAAAGCCGCGACCACCGACAGCACCGGGTATTCGTCGATCATGCTGGCGGCGCGGGCCGGCGGCACCTCGATGCCCTTCATGTCCGGCGAATACCTGGCCCGCAGGTCGGCGACCGGCTCGCCGCCCTCTTCGCGCGGGTTCTCGTAGCTGAGATCGGCGCCCATCTCGCGCAGCGTCTCAAACAGGCCGGCGCGGGTCGGGTTCAGCCCGATGTTGGGCACCAGCACGTCCGACCCTTCGGCGATCAGCGCGGCGCAGACCGGGAACGCGGCCGAGGACGGGTCGCGCGGCACCACGATGTGCTGCGGCGCCAGCTCCGGCTGGCCGGTCAGGGTGATCACCCGGCCCTCCTCGGTCTCCTCGACCACGATCTCGGCGCCGAACCCCGCGAGCATCCGCTCGGTATGATCGCGGGTGGCTTCCTTCTCGATCACCACGGTCTTGCCGGGCGCGTTCAACCCGGCCAGCAGCACCGCCGACTTCACCTGCGCCGAGGGCACCGGCACGGTGTAGCGCACCGGCATCGGCGCGGCCGCGCCGGTGATGGTCATCGGCAGCCGGCCGCCCTCGCGGCCCTCGGCCTTGGTGCCGAACAGCGCCAGCGGGTCGGTCACCCGGCCCATCGGCCGCGAACACAGCGACGCGTCGCCGGTGAAGGTCGCGGTGATCGGCGTGGTCGCCATCGCGCCCATGATCAGCCGCACCCCGGTGCCCGAGTTGCCGCAGTCGATCACGGAGTCGGGCTCGGCAAAACCGCCGACGCCGACGCCATGCACCGACCAGCGCCCCTGGCCGTGATCGGTGACCTCGGCGCCGAACGCCCGCATCGCGCGCGCGGTGTCGAGCACGTCCTGGCCCTCGAGCAGACCCTCGATCACCGTCTCGCCGACCGCCATCGCGCCGAGGATCAGGCTGCGGTGGCTGATCGACTTGTCGCCGGGAACATGGGCCGCGCCGGACAGCGCGCCGCCGCGAAAGGATTTCATCACAACAGGATCACCGTGACCGGACATGCGCACCTCGTCTGTTTGCCGCCCGTCTCTAGCACCGCGCAACCAGAGCATCCACGCCCCAGTTACTTTGTTCCTGAAATACGCCCGCGCGGCGCGCGGACCCGAAGCTAGGGCTTGCGGAACGTAAGATAATGCGGGCGCCGGCCCTCGCGCAGCGCCTTCTGCTCGTAGCGGGTCGAGATCCAGTCGTCCCAGGGCTGGTCATCGGGATGCTCGACCCGCTCGAACCCGGCAAGCGGTACCTCTTCGAGGGTCTGGCGCACGTAGTCGGGAATGTCGGTCGCAACCCGGAATTCGGCGCCGGGCGCCAGTACCCCGAGCAACGGTTTCAGGTGATCTTGGGTGACGAAACGACGCCGGTGGTGCCGCGCCTTCGGCCAGGGGTCCGGGTAGTTCAGGAACGCCTTCTCGATCGATCCCGACGGCAGCACGTCGAACAGGTCGCGGGCATCGCCCGGGTGCACCGCGATGTTGTCGACCCCGGCGTCGCGGATCTTGCCAAGCAGCATCGCGACGGCGTTGACGAAGGGCTCGGCGCCGATGATCGCCATCTCGGGATGGGTCTTGGCCATGTGCACCAGGTGTTCACCACCGCCGAAGCCGATCTCGAGCCAGATCGGCCGCGCCCCGAACCGCGCCTCGAGGTCGAGCGGCCTGCGGTCGGGGTTCACGTCCCAGCCGACCGCGCCCGGCGACAGCGCGTCGAGATCGTTGGCGAGGTAGTCCTTCTGCGACGGCCGCAGCGTCTTGCCGTTGATCCGGCCGTAGAAGTTGCGCCACGGGGCGCCCGAGGGGTGGGTTTTTCTGGTCATGCGGGCGCTTTAACGGCCCGGCGCCGCTGGCGCAACAGCCCCGACGCCGCGCCGATGCCCGGCGTCGGGGCTGCGTTTTCAGGGGACAAAGTAACACGGGCGCGGCGACCGGTGCCGCCGCGCCCGCTGCCGATCACAGCCCGCGGGTCAGCGCCGCGGCAAGATCGGTGCGCTCCCAGGAAAAGCCGCCGTCGGCCTCGGGCGCGCGGCCGAAGTGGCCGTAGGCCGCGGTGCGCTGGTAGATCGGCCGGTTCAGCCCGAGATGGGTGCGGATGCCGCGCGGCGTCAGGTCCATCGCCTGCGCGATGGCGCGCTCGATCGCCGCCGCCTCGACCTCGCCGGTGCCGTGGGTGTCGGCATAGATCGACAGCGGCCGGGCCACGCCGATCGCGTAGCTGAGCTGGATCGTGCAGCGTTCGGCCAGGCCGGCGGCGACCACGTTCTTGGCGAGATAGCGCGCGGCATAGGCCGCCGAGCGGTCGACCTTGGTCGGATCCTTGCCCGAAAACGCGCCGCCGCCATGCGGTGCTGCGCCGCCATAGGTGTCGACGATGATCTTGCGGCCGGTCAGCCCGGCGTCGCCATCGGGGCCGCCGATGACGAAGGTGCCGGTCGGGTTGACCCACCATTCGGTCGCCTCGGTGATCCAGCCCGACGGCAGGACTTCGCGGATGTAGGGCTCGACGATGGCGCGGATGTCGGCGCTGGTCTGGCCCTGGTCGGCATGTTGGGTCGACAGCACGATCGAGGTCGCGGCCACCGGCACCCCGTTCTCGTAGCGCAGCGAGATCTGGCTTTTCGCATCCGGACGCAGCGTCGGCTCGGCACCCGATTTCCGGGCCTCGGCGAGCCGCTTCAGCACCTTGTGCGCGTAGTGGATCGGCGCCGGCATCAGCTCGGGCGTCTCGCGGCAGGCATAGCCGAACATGATGCCCTGGTCGCCGGCGCCCTCTTCCTTGTCGGCGCTGCCGTTCACCCCTTGGGCGATATGCGCCGATTGCGCGTGCAGCAGGTTGGTCACCTCGAGCGTGGCGTGGTGGAACTCGTCCTGCTCGTAACCGATGTCGCGAACGCAATCGCGCACGATGTCCTCGATGCCCGACAGCCGCTCGGCCAGCCGCGACCGGTCGGCCAGCCCGATCTCGCCGCCGACGATCACCCGGTTGGTGGTGGCGAAGGTCTCGCAGGCGACGCGGGCTTCGGGTTCGTCGGTCAGAAGCGCGTCGAGAACGGCGTCCGAAATCCGGTCGCAGACCTTGTCGGGATGGCCTTCGGAAACCGATTCCGAAGTGAATATGTAATTGCGTCGGGACATGGGGCGCGCTCCATTGGGTTTGCCCGCCACGCCAGGAAGCCGTTGTGACGGGAGCATCGAAGCTGGCTACGCCGCAGCAGAATCGCGGTCAACCTGATAATCCCGCCGCGCCCGCCCCAGCGCCAGCCCGATCAGCAGCAGCAGCGCCAGCCGCATCGGCCAGTCGCCGAGCCGCGCGTAGGCCGGCGCCGAGCGCGCCGGCGGCAGCGCCGCGTCGACCGCGCCGGCCTGGCCCAGCCCGATCCGCACCAGCACCCGACCATCGGCGTCGATCATCCCCGACACCCCGGTGTTGGCGACACGGACCATCGGCATCCGCTGCTCGATCGCCCGCAGCCGGGCCTGGGCGAAATGCTGATACGGCCCCGACAGGCTGCCGAACCAGCCGTCGTTGGTGATCAGCAGCATCAGCCGCGGCCGGGCGATCCCGGTGGTCAGGGCACGACCGACATCGGCGGCGAAGATGCCCTCGTAGCAGATCAGCGGCAGCGCCAGCCCGATCCCCGGCACCGCGATCGGGTGCAGCCCCGGCCCCGCGGTGTAGCCGCCGCCCTCGCTTGCCGCGAGACCGTGGATGCCCCAGCGGGCCATGATTTCGCCGAAGGGCACGTATTCGCCGAAAGGCACCAGATGCGCCTTGTCATAGAGCGCGGTCACCCGGCCGACGGCATCGAGAACCGCCGCCGAGTTGTAGTAGCGCCCGGCGGCGTCGCGGCGCTGGATCCCGAGCACCAAAGGCGCGCCGCGCGCCGCCTCTGAGGCGGCCTCGAGCTGCGCCTGCGACTGGTCGAGCAGGTACGGCAACGCGGTTTCCGGCCACACCACCAAGTCGGGGACCGCGCCGGCGGCGGTGCTGTCGATCAGCCGCTGATAGAACACCTGCGACATCTCGGGGTCCCATTTCAAAGCCTGGGTGGCGTTCGGCTGCACCAGCCGGACCCGCGGCGCCGGGGCGTCATCGAGCGGCGCCGGACCGGGATCGAGCGCGATCCAGGCCGCGGCGCAGGCCAGAACCGGCAGCGCCAGCCAGCGCGTTCCACCGATCGCCAGCGCCGCCGCCGGCAGGCCCAGCGTCGCCAGGCTCAGCAGATGCGCGCCGCCCAGCGCCGCCAGCTGGGCGATCGGCGTGTCGATCCAGACATGGCCGGGCAGCGCCCAAGGAAACCCGGTGAACACGACCTCGCGCAGCATCCCGGCCACGACCCATAGCGCCACCAACGCCGCCAGGCCAAAGCCGCGCGCCAGCGCGAAGGCGGCCCCCCAGAACAGCGCCAGCCCGCCGGCCAGCAGCACTATGGCGAAAGGCGCCATCCAGCCGTCGCGCGCCGCGTCGACGAAGAACGGCTCGACGATCCAGGACAGCCCGAGACCGAACCAGCCGGCGCCGAATGCCCAGCCGGTCAGGAAGGCGCCGCCGCGGCTGCCGGCGCGCTGCCACAGCAGCATCGCCAACGCGATTGCCGGCAAGGTCAGCCACCAGGCGCCCCAAGGCGCCAGCCCGAGCGCCGCGAAGGCGCCGGCCATCGCCGCGACCGCGGCGCGCGGCCAGGGGCGCGCGGCAAGCCGCCTGGCGCGACGACGTGCCGCGGCCAGCTGCACTGCCGCGCCGCCCGAGATCTCAGAACTCACGGGTGCCGACACCCTCTGGCATCCGGATCCGCAGCCGCTTGATTCGGCGCGGATCGGCGTCGATCACCTCGAACTCCGGGCCCTCGGGGTGGCGGATCACCTCGCCACGCGCCGGCACGTGGCCGGCCAGCAGCGACACCAGCCCGCCTAGGCTGTCGACCTCTTCCTCGTCGATCTCGTCATGCGCGGTCAGGTCCATGCCGATCGCCGCCTCGAAGGTCTCGAGCGGGGTCCGCGCCAGCGCCAGCCAGACGCCGGGCTTCTCGCGCAGGAAGCTCTGCGCCTCGTCGACGTCGTGCTCGTCCTCGATCTCGCCGACCACGGTCTCGATCAGGTCCTCGATCGTCACCAGCCCGTCGGTGCCGCCGTATTCGTCGATCACCAGCGCCATGTGGATCCGTTCGGTCTGCATCTTCTGCAGCAGCACCCCGAGCGGCATCGACGGCGGCACGAACAGCAGCGGTCGCAGCATGTCGCGCAGGCTGAAGTCCGGGGTTTCCGGCACGAAGCAGTATTTCAGCGCGAAGTCCTTGAGGTTGACCAGGCCGATCGGCGTGTCGAGCGTGCCGTCGAACACCGGCAGCCGGGTCAGCCCGCTGTCGCGGAACACCTCGACCAGCTCGTCCATCGCGATGTTCACCGGCACCGCGGTGATGTCGGCCTTCGGCACCGAGACGTCCTCGACCCGCATCCGGCGCAGGTTGAGCATCCCCGGCACCGGCAGAACCGGCGCAAAGCTGCGCTGCGCGTCGAGCGCGGCGGTCTCGGTTTCAGGTGGACTCAACGCGCCGATGATCCGGCTGAAGAAGCCGCGCCCCGCTGTTTCGGCCTGATCGCTACTCTGGCCCTCTGGGCCGTCCTCGCCACTCTCGCGGGTCATCCCCGCGGCGGCTCCGTCAATCGCGTCGCTCATCGTCCCTTTCCGGCATCCGTGTCAGCTCCAAGGCATATGGGTCCGCTACCCCCAACTTGCCAAGTATTTCGGTCTCGAGACCTTCCATCAGCGTCGCATCGGCGTCGCGTTCGTGGTCGAACCCCAGCAAATGCAGGGTTCCGTGGATCAAGAGATGCGTCACATGATCGGCCATCGTCCGGCCGGCCTCCTGCGCCTCGCGGGCGCAGGTCTCCCAGGCGATCGCGATGTCGCCCAGCTCTTCGGGGCCCTGCGGCCCGGAGCGCGGCAGCTGCGGCATCGTCCCGGCACGCTCGGCACCGCGTTCGTCCGACGGCCAGCTCAGCACGTTGGTCGGCTTCGGCTTGCCGCGGAAATCGGCGTTCAGATCGGCGATCCGCGCGTCCGAGCAGCCCAGAAGGCTGATCTCGAAACCGCCCGGCGCCAGGCCAAGCCGCAGCAGCGTCGCCCCGGCGGCGACCTGCGCCAGCTTCTCCAGCCCGAGACCGTCCCAGCGGTGATCCTCGACCAGGCAATCGACCAGCGCGTGCTGGACCGGCTTACGCGGCGCCATCGGCTTCGTAGGCATCGATGATCGCGGCGACCAGCGGGTGGCGCACCACGTCCTTCGAGGTGAAGTAGTTGAAGCTGATCTTCGGGATGTGCTTCAGCAGCCGTTCGGCGTCGTGCAGACCGCTGGCGACGCCGCGTGGCAGGTCGACCTGGCTGCGGTCGCCGGTGATCACCATGCGCGAGCCCTCGCCCAGACGGGTCAGGAACATCTTCATCTGCATGGTGGTGGCGTTCTGCGCCTCGTCGAGCACCACGAAGGCGTTCGACAGGGTGCGGCCGCGCATGAAGGCGAGCGGCGCGATCTCGATCACCTTTTCCTCGATCATCTTGGCGACCTGCTTGCCGGGCAGGAAGTCGTTCAGCGCGTCGTAGAGCGGCTGCATGTAGGGGTCGACCTTCTCCTTCATGTCGCCGGGCAGGTAGCCGAGCTTCTCGCCGGCCTCGACCGCCGGGCGCGACAGGATGATCTTGTCGACCTGGCCGGTCAGGAACATCGACACGCCGACCGCCACCGCGAGATAGGTCTTGCCGGTGCCGGCCGGGCCGATGCCGAAGGCCAGCTCGTGCTGGAACAGCGACCGGACATAGGCCTTCTGCGCTTCGGTGCGCGGCTCGACCAGCTTGCGCCGGGTCTTGATCTCGATCCGCTCGGCCGAGGGCTCGGTCTTGAACAGGTCGATCTGGTCGCCGTCCTGCGCCCCGGTGCCGGCCTCGGCGGCCCCCATCCGCAGCTCGCGGTCGACATCGCCGGTCTCGACGGTGCGGCCGGCCTCGAGCCGGGCATAGAGCGCCTGCAGCACCCGCGCCGCGTCGGCGGCGGGCTCGTCCTCGCCGATCACCGCGAGCCGGTTGCCGCGGCGCAGGATCTGTACGCCGAGCCGGTCTTCGATGGCAGCCAAGTGGCGGTCATGCTCGCCGCACAGGTCAATGAGCAGGAAGTTGTTGGGAAACTCGAGGATCGTCTCGGTCGGTGTGGCGATTGACAAGCAGAACTCCTCGTACCGGGGAACGCGCCGATGGGCTGATGCAATGGTCGCAATTTGCCTGGGCGGGCGCAAGCGGATGCGACCACAGCGGCGTGCGAAACGCGCTATCGCGGATTTCGTTGCAGTGCAGCATCGCTTCAAGGGCGCGAAGCCATTCCCCTCGCGTCAAAACCCGCGCGGGGCCGCGATCGGGGCGGCGCCGACCCGACCGGCGGATCCTTGCCGGGCCGGGCACTGCCGGCACGAAAAGGCGCGCCGCCTCGCGGCGGCGCGCCCATGTCAGGTCGCGGGACCGGTGGCCCTAGAGCAGGTCCGGCACCGGCGATCCGCTCTTGAACGGGCCGGCCGTCGTTTCGGGCGCGGCCACGCCCGAGCAGACCGGCAGGCCGTCCGGCGTCAGCCGCTCGGACATGTAGCCCTCGAGACCGTCGTCGATGATCCAGTGGTCGCAGCCCTCGGGGTCGATCCAGATTCCGGGGGTCATGTTCGACAGCGGATGCGCGTTGATGCCGCGGTCGAACGCCTTGTCGGCCGGCACCGGGGCGCAGGCGGCAAGCGTGCCCAGCGCGGCGAGGATCGCGAGGCTAGTCAGATGGGTCATGGTCCGTGCTCCTCAGCGCAGGCAGTAGATTTCGACGCGGCGGTTCTGCTGCATCCCCTCGGCGGTCGCGTTCGACGCCTTGGGCTGGCGTTCGCCGAAGCCGCGGGCATCGACCACCCGTTCCCCCGAGGCCTGCGCCACCTGGGCCACGGCCGCGGCGCGGCTGTTCGACAGCGCGATGTTGTATTCGTCGCTGGCCCGGCTGTCGGTGTGGCCGTAGATCAGGTAGCCGACCGCGTTGGCCTGCTGGAAGAACTGCTGCAGCCGCGCCCGGCCGGCGCCGGAAATCTCGGCCCGGTCGGTGGCGAACAGCGTGTCGGTCGGCACCACGCCGCAGATCTCGGAGCGATGGCAGACCGGCCGGCCGTCGCGGGTCCGGTGCGGCGACATGAAGCCCTCGGCCCCGTCGTCCATCGCCCAGTGCTCGCAGCCGTCGGGATCGATCCAGATCCCCGGCTGATAGCGTTCTGAGTCGACGATCCGCGCGTCCTGCGCCAGCGCCGGCGCGGTCATCGCCGCAAGGCCGAGCGCCGCCGCCGCGATCCCCCCGAATGCGGCGCGCAGGCTTCTGTTGTTGATTGGTGCCACTGTTGGTCCTTTCCCAAACTTCCGCCCGCATTTCACGAGGCCCGGCAGCTTGGGCGAACGCGCGGTATCTGCAGGAATTGTTAGAGCAAAACCCCAGCATGGAAAGAGCCTTGCACGACATTCGCCGTGGCATGTGGCAACAGTGACGCCGGTGCCCTGACATTGTCGCCAAAGCCGGTGGCAATGCGGTGCCGCAAGCCGCGGCGGCGCCACGATCCGGCCCCGCCCGCGCCTTGATCAGTCGATCAGCACGCCCGAAAGCGAATTCGGACCCGAGGCGAGAATCCGCACCCGGCGGATCTCGCCGCGCAGGGTCTCGGGGGCGTCGACATGCACCGCGAACAGGTGGTCGGACTTGCCGACCATCTGCCCCGGCAGCCGGCCCGGCTTTTCGAACAGCACCGAGGTCTCGCGGCCGACCATCGCCTGCTGCGCCGCGCGCTGGCCTTCGCCCAGCAGCGCCTGCAGCCGCTGCAGCCGGTCGTCCATCACCTCGGCGGGCACCTGGACCTTGCGCTCGGCGGCGGGCGTGCCGGGGCGCGGCGAATACTTGAACGAGAACGCGGCGCCGTAGCCGACCGCGCGCACCAGATCCATCGTCGCCTCGAAATCCGCATCGGTCTCGCCGGGAAAGCCGACGATGAAGTCCGAGGTCAGCAGGATGTCGGGCCGCGCCGCGCGGATCTTCTCGACCAGCGCGAGATACTGCGCCGCGGTGTGCTTGCGGTTCATCATCTTCAGCACCCGGTCGCTGCCCGACTGCACCGGCAGGTGCAGATAGGGCATCAGCTTGGGCTGGCTGCCATGCGCCGCGATCAGCGCCTCGTCCATGTCGTTGGGGTGCGAGGTGGTGTAGCGGATCCGCTCCAGCCCGTCGATCGCGGCGAGCCGGGTCACCAGCGCCGCAAGCCCGCCCTCGTCGCCGTGCCAGGCGTTGACGTTCTGGCCCAGCAGCGTCAGCTCGCGCACCCCGGCCTCGACCAGGCCGCGGGCCTCGGACTCGATCCGGTCTCCGCTCCGGCTGACCTCGGCGCCGCGGGTGTAGGGCACCACGCAGAAGGCGCAGAACTTGTCGCAGCCCTCCTGCACGGTGAGAAACGCGGTCGGGCCGCGCTTGGCCTTGGACCGCTGCGGCATCGCGGCGAACTTGTCGTCCTCGGGGAACTCGGTGTCGACGGCACGGGCGCCGCCGGCGACCGCCTTCTCCATCTCGGGCAGACGGTGGTAGCTTTGCGGACCGACCACCAGGTCGACCAGCGGCATCCGGCGCAGGATCTCGGCGCCTTCGGCCTGCGCGACGCAGCCGGCGACGCCGATCCGCAGGTCGGGCTTCGCGGCCTTCAGCGGCTTCAGCCGGCCGAGGTCGGAATAGACCTTCTCGGCGGCCTTCTCGCGGATGTGACAGGTGTTCAGCAGCACCATGTCGGCGTCTTCGGCGACCTCGGTGGTGACGTAGCCCGACGCGCCCAGCGCCTCGGCCATGCGTTCGCTGTCATAGACGTTCATCTGGCAGCCATAGGTCTTGATGTAGAGCTTCTTCGGCGCCTGCGTCATCTGCCCAATCCCCGTGCATGATCAGGGCGTCGGTCTAGCGATCCGGAGCCGATCTTGCAATGTCGCCGCAACTGCCCGACGCTGCGGCCCCTGCCCCGCCGGCGCCACCGGACGGGCCGGCGAGACGCGGAGCGGGACATTTCGATGCGGCATCACGACCTGAACAGCTTTCTCGCGCGCGGCGCCGCGGCACCTTCGGGCGGCCCGATCGCGCTGATCCTCGCCGAGGATGCCGTCGAGATCGACAGCACCGTCGCGCATCATCTGAACGCCGGCTTCGCGCGGGTCGCGGTGTTCGCGGCGCCGGGGCTCGGGCTTGATGCCCCGACCGACCCGCGGGTGGCGCTGGTCGATTGCGAGGTGCGCGACGAGGCGGCGCTGCCACGGCTGGTCAACGCGGTGATCGGGTCGGTGCCGGCCGGAAGCTGGATCTATTACGGCTACAACGCCGAATACCTGCTGCACCCATATGCCGAGCATCGCGGCGTCGCAGCCCTATGCGGCTTTGCCGCCGAGGAACGGCGCGACAGCGTGATGTGCTACACCGTCGATCTTTATGCCGGCGACCTGGCGGCGCATCCGGACGGGGTGTCGCGCGACGACGCCTGGTTCGACCGTTCGGGGTATTACGCGCTGGCGCGGCAGGGCGGCGACCGTGACCGGCAGGTCGACATCTTCGGCGGGTTGCGCTGGCGCCACGAGGAGCATGTGCCCGAGACCCGGCGGCGGATCGACCGGGTGGCGCTGTTTCGCAGCAAGCCGGGGCTGGAGCTGGGGCCGGAGCTTCACTTCAACGACCCCGAATACAACACCTACGCCTGCCCCTGGCACCACAGCCCAACCACGGCGGTCTGCTCGTTCCGCGCCGCCAAGGCGCTGCGACGCAACCCGGCCTCGCGCGCCGCGATCGACCGTTTCACCTGGCCCGGATCGGAACGGTTCGAATGGCGCGCCCAGCAATTGCTCGAGCTGGGGCTGATGGAGCCGGGCCAGTGGGTCTGACCCGGCGCCGGGCCGCGGATCAGGCCCGGCCGTAGGCCTCGGCGATCGCGATCTGCATCGCGGCGGCCGGGGCGCGATGCGCCCAGGTGACCAGCTGGAACGCCGGGTAGAAGCGTTCGCAAGCGGCGACGGCGGTGTGGATCATCGTGTCGACCTGCTCGGGTCCCGCGACCTGGTCGCCGGCCAGAAGCAGCCCGTAGCGATAGACCATGGTCTTGCGGTCGGCCCACCAGGTGAAGCCGCCGGCCCAGCAGGTCTCGTTGATCCGGTTCAGCAGCTCGTAGACCTGCGGCAGCCGCGGCTCGGGCGGGTCCATCTCGAAGCTGCAGGCCAGCCGCAGCGTCTGGTCCTGGGCCGACCAGGCCAGCGTCACCGAATAGCTGCGCCACTGGCCTTCCAGCACCATGACGATCTGGTTCTCCTCGACCCGCTCGATCTCCCAGGCGTTCTGTCCAGCAAGGTGTTCGACAAGGTCGATCGGGTGGATCTCGTCCGTGTCGAAATACTGTTCGGTCAGTGCCATGGATGGCCTCGTTCAATGCGGTACCGGCGGCCAGGGCCACCGGCACTGGGTGCCAGTGCTAGGAACGGTATTTCATCGGCTCCGGTCCTGCGCTATATCGTGAGACTCGGGTGAGTCGCTGTAAAGCAGTTTCTTGGGGATAACCGTCCCTGATTCGAAAAGTGATTCGCAGTCATCCGGTTAGCGGTCATCGGGATTGCCCTTCGAGCGGGGCTGCGGCAGGGTCCGGCCCGAAAGGACCCCCCCAAAATGACTAAGACCATCTCCAAAGACCTCAACACCGACCTGCTGAAGCGGCTCTGCGAGACGCCGGGCGTGCCCGGCCACGAGCACCGGGTCCGCGACCTGATCAGCGCCGAGATCGACGGGCTGTTCGACGCGGTCGAGACCGACCCGATGGGCAGCCTGCTGTGCCGCCGCGACGGCGTCGACGGCGCGCCGAAGATCATGCTGCTGTGCCACATGGACGAGATCGGCTTCCTGGTCAGCCACATCGACGAGAAGGGTTTCCTGTGGCTGCAGCCGGTCGGCGGCTTCGACCCGCGCAACCTGTTCTCGCGCCGGGTGCTGGTCTGCACCGATGCCGGCGACATCAAGGGGGTGATGAACCCCGGCGGCAAGCCGATCCACATCTCCAGCGCCGAGGACCGCAAGAAGATCCCCGAGGTCGGTGAGTTCTTCGTCGACACCGGGCTGGGCGCCAAGGCCGCCGACACCGTCAAGGTCGGCGACATGGTGGTGATGGACGAGCCGTTCATCGAGATCGGCGACAAGTTCGTGTCGAAGGCGCTCGACAACCGGGTCGCCTGCTGGCTTGGCATCGAGGTGATGCGCGCGCTCGGCACGTCCGGCCGCGGCGCCGAAATCCACGTCGCCTTCACCACCCAGGAAGAGGTCGGGCTGCGCGGCGCCCGCACCGCCGCCTACAAGGTGCGCCCCGACATCGGCATCGGCATCGACACCACGCTGGCCTGCGACACGCCGGGCGTGCCGGAGAAGGACCGCACCACGCAGCAGGGCAAGGGCTTCGGCCTGCATGTGCGCGACAGCTCGTTCATCGCCGACCGCGGCCTGGTCTCGGATCTGGAGAAGCTGGCGCAGGATCGCGGCATCCCGTTCCAGCGCACCATGCTGGCTGCCGGCGGCCAGGACGGCGCCGCGGCGCAGCAGGCGGCGGCAGGGGCGCGCGCCGTCGGCGTGGT
>JBFGEI010000052.1:0-15080 GCA_041580155.1 Limimaricola sp. | reverse complement strand
TCCTTGAGGAAGCCGTAGACCGTGGCGACGTCGTAGTCGTACTGGTGCTTGGTCGGCTCCTGCGGTTTGGGTTCGATCAGGATGCTGCCCGAAAAGCCGATCTTGCGGGCGTAGTCGACCGCCATCGTCAGGAACCGCCCGGCCTGCTGCCGTTCGCGGCCCATGTCGGTGTTCAGCAGCGTCTCGTAGCCCTCGCGGCCGCCCCAGAGCACGTAGTTCTCGCCGCCCAGCTGGTGCGTCGCGTCGATGCAGGTCTTCACCGTCGCGGCGGCGAAGGCGAACACGTCCGGGTCCGGGTTGGTCGCGGCGCCGGCCATGTAGCGGCGATGCGAGAACAGGTTGGCGGTGCCCCAGAGCAGCTTGGTGCCGGTCTGCGACATCTTCTCTTCGAAGTAGTCGGTGATGACGCGCAGGTTGCGGGTGTTCTCGGCGAAATCCGCGCCCTCGGGCCGCACGTCGGCGTCGTGAAAGCAGAAATACGGCGCGTCGAGGATCTGGAACATCTCGAAGGCCACGTCGGCCTTCAGCCGCGCCTTGTCGAGACCGTCGCCGAACCAGGGCCGTTCGAAGGTCTGGCCGCCGAACGGATCGCCGCCGGGCCAGGCGAAGCTGTGCCAATAGGCGATGGCAAAGCGCAGGTGATCCTTCAACGACTTGCCCAGCACCACCTCGTCCGGGTTGTAGTGGCGGAACGCGAAGTCGCTGTCGCTCTGCGGACCCTCGTATTTGATGGTCGGAATTCCGGCGAAGAAATCGGTCATGACGGGATCTTTCAGCTCAGGGTTTTCAGCGCCCAATACGCTGCGCGGTAGCGCGCATGGGTCTCGGAGAAGGCGTCGGTCAGGCCCGGGTCGGGGTCGACCACGCGGGCGATCCGCGGCGCGGTCGCGATCTCGGCGCCCTGCCCGGTCGCCGCCATCAGCCCCAGACGGGCGGCGCCGAACGCGCCGCCGAACTCGCCCGACACCGGCAGTTCGACCGGAATGTCGAGCGCCGTCGCGATCGCTCGCAGCCAGTAGTCCGACCGCGACCCGCCGCCGACCGCGATCAGCCGATCGATCCGGGTCCCGGTCGAGGCCAGCGCGTCGCGGCTGTCGCGGATCGCGAATGTCACGCCCTCGAGCACCGCGCGCACCATCGCGGCGCGGTCGCTGCCGTGGTCGAGATGCAGGAAGGAGGCGCGGATTCTCGCGTCGTTATGCGGCGTTCTCTCGCCGCCCAGATAGGGCAAGAACAAGGTCCGGCCCGGCGGCCGCAGCGCGCCGAGATCGGCGGTCATCGCCGCCGCGGGACCACCGAGAACGCCGGCGAACCAGTTCATCGCGTCGGCGGCGGCCAGGATCACCCCCATCTGGTGCCAGGTGTCCGGCAGCGCGTGGCAGAAGCTGTGCACCGCGCTCGGCGCGTCGGGGCTGAAGCCGTCGGTCGCGGCGAACAGCACCCCGGAGGTGCCGAGCGACACGAAGGCCTCGCCCGGCTTGACCACGCCGACGCCGACCGCCGAGGCGGCGTTGTCGCCACCGCCGCCGGCCACCACGACGCCGGATGGCAGGCCCCAACGGGCGGCGAGCGCGTCGCGGACGGTACCGGAGACCTCGGACCCTTCGACCAGCCGCGGCATCTGCCCACGCGACAGGTCGGTGGCGGCCAGCAGATCGTCGGACCAGTCGCGCGCGCCTACATCCAGCCAGCCGGTGCCCGCGGCATCCGACATGTCGGCGACGTGGTCACCGGTCAGCCAGAGCCGCAGGTAATCCTTCGGCAACAGGACCTTGGCGACGTTACTGAAGATATCCGCCTCGCGGGTCTTCACCCAGGCCAGCTTCGGCGCGGTGAAGCCCGGGAACACGATGTTGCCGGTGATCGCGCGGAAGCGCGGATCGGCATCCAGCGCCGCGGCCTCGACATGGCTGCGGGTGTCGTTCCACAGGATGCAGGGCCGCAGCACCTTGTCGGCGGCATCGAGCAGCGTCGCGCCGTGCATCTGGCCCGACAGGCCGATCGCGCGCACCGCGCCGAGGTCGAGCTTGGTGGACAACTCGCGCAGCACCGCGTCGGCGGCGTCGAGCCAGTGCTGCGGGTCCTGTTCGGACCAGCCGTCCTGCGGACGGCTGACCGACAGCGGCGCGCTGGCCTCGGCCAGCAGCGCCTGGGTGTCGTCGATCGCAACCGCCTTTAGCCCGGACGTGCCGAGATCGAGGCCGAGATACATCTCAGGCGGCCTCGCGCTTGGGGTTCTTGCCCATGATGATCATCGACAGGATGTCGTCTTCGGTGACGTCCTCGACCCGCTCGGTGCCGATCAGCTGGCCGTTCTTCATCACCGAAACCCGGTCGCAGAGATCCATCATCTCGCGGGTGTCGTGGCTGATCAGGAAGATCCCGAGACCCTGGGCCTTCAGCTCCTTGATCAGGTCGGCGACCATCGCCGTCTCGTGCACGCCGAGCGCCGCGGTCGGTTCGTCCATGATCAGGATGCGGGCGTTAAAATACACCGCGCGGGCGATCGCCACCGACTGCCGCTGGCCGCCCGACAGCGCCGAAACCGGCTCGGACAGCTTGCGGAAGTTCGGGTTCAGCCGGGCCATGATCTTGCGGGTTTCGGCCTCTTGCCGGGCGTCGTCGACGAAGCCGAGCCTTGTGGTCAGCTCGCGCCCGAGGAACAGGTTCGACGAGGCGTCCAGATTGTCGGCCAGCGCCAGCGTCTGGTAGATCGTCTCGATGTTGTAGCGGCGCGCGTCGCGCGGGCTGTTGATCGTGGCCTTCTCGCCGTTGATCCAGATCTCGCCGCTGTCGGCCTTGTAGGCGCCCGACAGGATCTTGATCAGCGTCGACTTGCCGGCGCCGTTGTGGCCCAGCAGCCCGACCACCTCGCCCGGGTAGAGATCGAGCGACACGCCGTCGACCGCCTGCACGCCGCCGAAGGCGATGCGGATGTCCTTCAGCTCGACGAGAGGTTTCGCGCCGTTGGCGCGCGGATCTGTCTGCATGGTCATGTCACTTCCCTCCCACACGGCGGCGGTAGATGATGTCGATCAGCACGGCGGCGACCAGCACGGTGCCGACGACGATGTTCTGCAGCGGCGCGTCGACGCCGACCATCGCCATGCCCGATTGCAGCGACTGCATGATCAGCGCGCCGAGGATGGCGCCGTAGATCGTGCCGATGCCGCCCGACAGCGCGGTGCCGCCGATCACCGCCGCGGCGATGACCCGCAGTTCGTCCAGCGTGCCGATGTCGTTGGAGTGGTTGGTCAGGCGCGCCGAGGCGACGACCGCCGAGATCGCGACCAGCCCGCCCATCAGCGCGAACACCTTGACCGTCAGGAGCCTTGTGTTGACGCCGGACAGCTCGGCCGCGTCGGGGTTGCCGCCGGTGGCGAAGATGTAGCGGCCAAGCCGGGTCTTGCGGGCGATCACCGTCATCGCGACGGCGACGCCGACCAGCAGCAGCACCGAATAGGGAATGCCGTAGGCGGCGATATAGCCTTCCGGCACCTCGAGGCCACGTGCGGCGAAGTCACGGGCGACGACGCGGCTCGGGATCTCGTAGGCGTTGAGCACCGCGACGAAGCCGAGGATCGCGGCGACGATGATGCCGATCACCGCAGCCTCGGCCCAGAACGGCTTGACCTTGAAGCCATGCGCCGCCTTGTTGCGCCGCGCCGACAGCATCGCCAGCGCCGCGAACACCGCGCCGACGGCGCCGACGATCCAGCTCCATTGCGCGCCCAGCGTGCCGTTGATGCCGCCGAAGCTCTGGAAGGTCGCGTCGAGCGGCCCGATGGTCTGGCCCGAGGTCAGGTACCAGGCGACGTTGCGCCAGACCAGCAGACCGCCGAGCGTCACGATGAAGGCCGGGATCGTCAGATAGCCGACCAGCCAGCCGTGGAACGCGCCGATCCCGGCGCCGACCACAAGACCGGCGACGATCGACAGCCACGGCAGCGCCGGGTGGCCGAGTTCGAGCCCGACCAGGTCGGGCAGCCAGCGGGTCTGCATCATCGCCATCACTGCCGAGGCCGTGGCCAGCAGCGCGCCGACCGACAGGTCGATGTGCCGGGTCACGATGATGAACACCATGCCGGTCGCCATGATCGCCACGCTGACGGTCTGGATCGACAGGTTGAAGATGTTGCGCGGCGTCAGGAAGCGACCGTCGGTCAGCACGTTGAACACGACGCAGACGATGATGAAGGCGCCGATCATGCCCAGCAGCCGCAGGTCGAGCTCGAGCTGGCTCAGAAAGCTGCGCTTCGGGGCCGTGGGCGCGGGGCGCGTCGATGGGGCGGCGTTGGGGACGGTATCGGTTTCGGACATGGAGCTTCCTGACGGAGAGACGCGGCGCGGCCGCAGGTCAAGGATGAACCCCGGCCGGTGAAACCGGCCGGGGTATGAGGGTCAGAGACCGATCAGTTGCACGGCGCCGGGCCGCCGGTGACGCCCTGGCACAGCGTCTCGACATCGATCCAGCCGGCGTCGGTGACGGCGGTCAGGTTGTCGGCGGTGACCGGGATCGGGTCGAGGAACTTGGCGGTTAGCGTGGTGCCCGCGGGCGAGGTCCACTCTTCCGCGCCTTCGACGGCCGACATTTCGGTGCCCGAGGCCAGCGCGATCGCGATCTCGCCGGCTTCACGGCCCAGCTCGCGCGCGTCTTTCCAGATCGACACGGTCTGGGTGCCCAGCGCGACCCGGTTCAGCGCGGCGTGGTCGCCGTCCTGGCCCGAGACCGGGATGCCTTCCATGCCCTGCGCGGTCAGCGCCGCCACGGCGCCGCCGGCGGTGCCGTCGTTCGACGCGACCACGGCATCGACCTTGTTGTCCTGCGCCGTCAGGATCTGCTCCATGTTGCGCTGCGCGTTGGCCGGAAGCCACTGGTCGGTATAGGCTTCGCCGACGATGGTGATCTTGCCGGCGTCGATCGCTTCCTGCAGCACTTCCTGCTGGCCGCCGCGGAGGAAATCGGCGTTCGGATCGGTGGGCGAACCCTTGATCATCACGTAGTTGCCCTCGGGCGCCGCCTCGAGCACCGCGCGGGCCTGCATCCGGCCGACCTCGACGTTGTCGAAGGTCAGGTAGAAGGCGCGATCGTCTTCGATCAGGCGGTCATAGGCGACCACCGGGATGCCTTCGTTGAACGCGGCCTCGACCGCCGGGCCGATCGCCTGGGTGTCCTGCGCCAGGATGATCAGCGCATCGACGCCCTGCGCGATGAGGCTTTCGACGTCCGACAGCTGCTTCGAGGACGACGACTGCGCGTCCGACGAAACATACTCGGCGCCGGCCGCCTCGAGCGCCGCCTTGATCGCCGCCTCGTCGGTCTTCCAGCGCTCTTCCTGGAAGTTGGACCAGCTGACGCCGATCGTCATGCCGTGCTGTTCGGCGATCGCAGATGTGCTGAAGCCGGCCGTCGCGATGACAGCCGCCAGAATTGCGTTACGCATGGGGTTCCTCCCTAAACATGTCTCCCGTCCCACCGGGAATCCGGCCCGCTGGGCCTGATGCCGGGCAGAGTGCCACATTTAATTCTCTTGTCAAAATATATTTTGCGCCGAACGCCCATCTCGTGGTTAGTATCGACCCGGAAACGCCGCGATACCCGGCATATTGAAACTATCGACCCGAAGCCGCCCGGATATAATTCTTGATCCCAACTATGTATGAGGTCGCGACAATGCCGGGACCCGACCCCGCCGCACCGACCGACATCGCCGCCGAGACCATCCCCGGCGGCGTCGGTCCGATGCTGCCCGGCGCCGCCCGCGAGGCGCGGCCGCTGCGCCAGCAGATCCTCGAACACGTGCGCGCCGCCGGCCGCGCCGCCCGCGCCGACATCAGCCGCGCGCTCAACGTCAGCGCCGGGTCGGTCACCACGCTGACCTCGGAACTCATCGGTCTCGGCCTGCTGCGCGAGGTCGAATCCCCTGCCCCGGCAACCGGCCGCGGCCGGCCGCCCGTGGCACTCGAGGTGGTGCCCGAGGGTCGGCTGGTGATCGGCATCAAGCTGTCCGACGAGCGCAACTCGGCGGTGTTGACCGATTTCGCCGGCAACATGCTGGCCGATGCGACGCTGCCGACCCCGCCTATCCGCCGCACGCTCGAGCAGACCTGCGACGACGTGGCGGCGCTGGTCGACGCGCTGCTGGTGCAGTGCGGCCGCGCCCGCTCCGAGGTGCTGGCGGTCGGCATCGGCTTGTCGGGGCTGGTCGATCACGACAGCGGATCGGTGCTCTGGTCGCCGCATCTGGCCGGATCGGACCTGCCGCTCGGCGCCGCCGTCGAAGCCCGGATCGGCATGCCGACGCTGGTCGACAACGACGCCAACATGTTGACCCTGGCCGAGCTGTGGTTCGGCGCCGGCCGCGAGCGGTCGGATTTCGTCGTGGTCACCATCGAGCACGGCGTCGGAATGGGCATGGTGATCGACAACCGGCTGTATCGTGGCACCCGCGGCATGGGTCTGGAGCTGGGCCACATCAAGGTGCATCTCGACGGCGCGCTGTGCCGCTGCGGCAAGCGCGGCTGTCTCGAGGCCTATGTCGCCGATTACGCGATGGCGCGCGAGGCGGCCACCGCGCTGGGCCGCAACCCGCGCAACCAGCAGAACCCGCAGACCATGCTCGACGCGCTTTACGCCGAGGCCAAGGCCGGCAACCAGGCGGCGCGCACCATCTTTCGCCGCGCCGGCCGCTACCTGTCGCTCGGGCTGTCGAACGTGCTGCAGCTGTTCGATCCGGAGCTGATCATCCTGTCAGGGGAACGCATGCAATACGACTACCTCTACGCCAACGAGATGCTGGCCGAAATGCAGGCGCTGGCGCTGAGCGACGGCCGCAGCCCGGCGACCGTCGAGATCCACGCCTGGGGCGACCTGGTCTGGGCCCGCGGCGCCACCGCGATGGCGCTGGCCTCGGTCACCGGAAGCGTGCTGGCCGAGGCGCGCGGCGCATGAGCGCCCGGCTGTTCGCCCTGGCTCTGCTGGCGCTGCCCGGCGCGGCGCTGGCCGGGCCGCGGTTCGAGGACCGCTCGGCCGGGCTGCCGCAGCACCAGTACACCGGCGGCTGGGAGCATTTCGTCGGCGGCGGCGTCGCGGTGTTCGACTGCGACGGCGACGACCGCCCCGAGATCTTCGCCGCCGGCGGCGCCGGCCCCGCCCTGCTGCTGCACAACGATGGCGACTTCGCCTTCTCGGCGCTGCCGCTGCCCGAGATCACCGGGGTGACCGGCGCCTACCCGGTCGATTTCGATGCCGACGGGCTGCGCGATCTATACGTGATGCGGGTCGGACCCGACCGGCTGCTGCGTGGCACCGCCGAGTGCGGCTTCGTCGACGCGACGGAGGCCTGGGGGCTGCCGCAGACGGACGGCTGGACCACCGCCTTCACCGCCTGGTGGCAAGACAACGCCCGGCCGCAACTGGCGGTCGGTCACTACGTCGACCGCGCCAACCCCGACGGACCGTTCGAAGCCTGCGACGCCAACGCGCTGCTGGTGCCCAGCGCGGCCGGTTGGGACGCGCAGGCGCTTCGGCCGGGGTTCTGCGCGCTGTCGATGCTGGCGGCGACCGATGCCCGCGGCCGGATGTCGCTGCGGATCTCGAACGACCGGCACTATTATGTGCGCAACGGCCACGAGCAGATGTGGGATATCGCCGAGGCGCGGTTCCTCGGGCCGGACGACGGCTGGCAGGACCTGGCGCTTTGGGGCATGGGGATTGCCGGGCGCGATCTCGACGGCGACGCCCGCGACGAGGTGATGCTGACCTCGATGGGCGACCAGCTGCTGCAGCTGGCGCAGCCCGACGGCAGCTACCGCGCCGCCCCCTACGAGATCGGCAGCTACGCGCAGCGCCCGCATGTCGGCGGCGACGGCCGGCCGTCGACCGGCTGGCACGCCGAGTTCGGCGACATCGACAACGACGGCCGCGCCGATCTGTTCATCGCCAAGGGCAACGTCGACCAGATGCCGGGCAACGCGATGCGCGATCCCAACAACCTGCTGATGCAGCAACCCGACGGACACTTCACGGAAACCGCCGCCGCGGCCGGCATCGCCACCACCGAACGGTCGCGCGGCGCGGCGCTGGCCGATTTCGACGGCGACGGAAGGCTCGATCTTGTGGTGGTGAACCGGCGCGCGCCGATCGAGCTGTGGCGCAACGTGACCGAGAATACCGGCGCCTGGATCGCGGTCGACCCGCGCCAGCCCGGCGGCAACCGCGACGCGGTCGGCGCCCGGGTGACGGTCACCGCGAACGGCATGTCGCAGTCGATCCAGCGCAGCGTCGGCGGCGGCCATGCCGGCGGCCAGTTGCTGCCGCTGCACTTCGGCCTGGGCGCCGCCGAGACCGCGCAGGTCAGCGTCGACTGGCCCGATGGCAGCAGCACCGGCCCGGTCGAAGCCCGCGCCGGCGCGATCCTGCGGATCGACCACGACGCGGCGCCGGACCAGCGCTAGCCGTGGCGACATTGCCTCGTGCCTGTTTTTTGGGCGCAGCGCGGGAATTCGCCTCAGGTCCAAGCTCTTGCGCATCACTTGCCGCACGGGATTCGCGCAAAGCGTGTCAGTTGGTCATTGCCGGACCGCGTTTCCTCCATATGATCGAGGCATGAGCGAAAACAGAATTTTCGATGAGATGTGGGGCCGCGACGAGACCCTTCGCCCGCCCTACGAGCGGTTCCACGACTGGTTTCAGGACGAGGATCCCGGGCGACTTCGGCGCAAGGCGCGCGAGGCCGAGGACCTGTTCCGGCTGACCGGCATCACCTTCAACGTCTACGGCCAGCAGGACGCGGCCGAGCGGCTGATCCCGTTCGACATCATCCCGCGGGTGATCGCGGCCCGCGAGTGGTCGAAGCTGGCGCGCGGCATCGAGCAGCGGGTCCGGGCCATCAACGCCTTCCTGCACGACATCTACCACCGCCAGGAGATCATCCGCGCCGGTCGGGTGCCGGCCGAGATGATCGCCCGCAACGTCGCCTTCCTGCCCGAGATGATCGGCGTCGACCCGCCGGGCGGCGTCTACACCCATATCGTCGGCACCGATCTGGTGCGCACCGGCGACGACGAATTCTACGTGCTCGAGGACAACGCCCGCACCCCGTCGGGGGTCAGCTACATGCTCGAGAATCGCGAGACCATGCTGAACATGTTCCCCGAGCTGTTCATCAAGACCCGGGTGCGCCCGGTTTCGTCCTACCCGTCGATGCTGCACCGGTCGCTCTGCGCCTGCGCGCCAAGCTGCGCCGGCCAGACCCCGGTGGTCGGCGTGCTGACCCCGGGCAGCTACAACTCGGCCTATTACGAGCACAGCTTTCTCGCCGACAAGATGGGCGTCGAGCTGGTCGAGGGCCACGACCTGCGGGTGGTCGACGGCCGCGTCGCGATGCGGACCACCCGGGGCTACCAGCCGATCGACGTGCTGTACCGGCGGATCGACGACGACTGGATCGACCCGCTGAACTTCAAGCCCGAAAGCGCGCTCGGCGTGCCGGGGATCATGGATGTCTACCGCGCCGGCCGGATCACCCTGGCCAACGCGCCGGGCACCGGCATCGCCGACGACAAGGCGATCTATTCCTACATGCCCGACATCGTCGAGTTCTACACCGGCGAGAAGGCGATCCTGAAGAACGTGCCGACCTGGCGCTGCTCGGACCCGTCGAGCCTGTCCTACGTGCTCGACAATCTCGCCGAGCTGGTGGTCAAGGAGGTGCACGGCTCGGGCGGCTACGGCATGCTGATCGGCCCGACCTCGAGCCGCAAGGAACTCGAGGAGTTCCGCGCCAAGCTGGTGGCCCGCCCCGGCAACTACATCGCGCAGCCGACGCTGGCGCTGTCGACCGTGCCGATCTTCACCAAGGCCGGGCTGGCGCCGCGCCATGTCGACCTGCGGCCCTTCGTGCTGGTGTCGCCCGAGGGGGTGACGATCACCCCGGGCGGACTGACCCGGGTGGCGCTGAAGAAAGGATCGCTGGTGGTGAACTCGTCGCAGGGGGGTGGCACCAAGGACACCTGGGTGCTGGAAGAATGACCTTGCTGGGCAAGACCGCCGGCGGACTCTACTGGATGTTCCGCTACCTCGAACGCTCCGAGAACGTCGCCCGCATGGTCGAGGTCGGCCAGCGCATCGCGCTGACCCGCTCCGAGATAGACAGCGACTGGGCCAGCGTGCTGCAGGCCGCCGGGATGCACAAAGGCTACGCCGAGAAATACGACGAGGTGACCCGCGACGACGCCGTCGACTGGATGCTGCGCGACCGCGACAACCCGTCCTCGGTGCTGTCGGTGATCCAGGCGGCGCGCGACAACGCGCGGATCGTCCGCACCGCGCTGACCCGCGAGGTCTGGGAGGCGGTGAACGAAGCGCTGATCGTGCTGAAGAAGGCGATGGCGCGCCGGGTCAGCGACCGCGACCTGCCCGACCTGCTGCGCACCATCCGGCAGCGCGGCGCCTTCGTGCGCGGCGCCACCCACGGCACCATGCTGCGCAACGACATCTACGATTTCTGCCGTCTCGGCATGTTCTGCGAGCGCGCCGATTCCACGGCGCGGATTCTCGACGTGAAATACTTCGTGCTGCTGCCCTCCTCCTCGGCGGTGGGCTCGCGGCTCGACGAGCTGCAATGGGAAACCATCCTGCGTTCGGTCTCTAGCGAGGGCGCCTACCAGATGAACTACGGCCAGCAGCTGCGCCCGCGCGAGATCGCGCAGTTCCTGATCCACGACCGGACGATGCCGCGCAGCTTGGCGTTCTGCACCCACAAGCTGTGCGAGAACCTCGACTACCTGGCGCAGGATTACGAACAGCGGCTGCCGTCGCACGCCATCGTCGAAGAGCTGAACCAGAAGCTGCTGACCCGGCCGATCGACAAGATCTTCGCCACCGGGCTGCACGAGTTCCTGCAGGAGTTCCAGGGCTGCATCGCCCGGCTGAACGCGCAGATCGAAGTCGACTACAGGTACTACCGGTGACCCGCCCTGCCCCCGGCCGCCGTGGCCCCAGCACAGGAGAGCGCCGATGCGCCTGAGTATCTCGCACCGGACCACCTACAGCTACGATGCGCCCGTCGAATACGCGCTGCAGCAGCTGCGGCTGACCCCGAAGTCGCGCGGCGCGCAGACCGTGCTGAACTGGACCACCACGGTGACCGGCGGCAAGCGCGAGCTGCGCTTCGAGGATCACCACGCCAACACAGTGGAGCTGATCTCGGTCGATCCGGGCGCCGAGCAGATCACCATCCTGTCGGAGGGCGAGGTCGAGCTGCGCGACACCGCCGGGGTGCACGGGCCGCACGCCGGCTTCATGCCGCTGTGGCTGTTCGAACGGCACACACCGCTGACCAAGCCCGGCGCGCGCTGCCGCAAGCTGGTGCAGGGGCTGGGCTCCGGGCTGACGCCGCTGGAAAAGCTGCACAAGCTGTCCGAGACGATCGGCGGCGTGGTGGCCTACCGGACCGGCACCTCCGACGCCACCTCGAGCGCCGAGGACGCGCTGGCTTCGGGCAGCGGCGTCTGCCAGGACCACGCGCATGTGTTCATCGCCTGCGCCCGCGCCGCCGGGATACCGGCGCGCTACGTCTCGGGCTACCTGATGCTGAACGACCGCGAGGCGCAGGACGCGACCCATGCCTGGGCCGAGGCCTGGCTGCCGGATCTCGGCTGGGTCGGCTTCGACGTGTCGAACGCGATGTCGCCGGACGATCGCTACGTCCGGGTCGCGACGGGGCTGGACTATTCCGAGGCAGCGCCGGTAAACGGATTTCGCTTCGGCACCGCCGACGAGGCCCTGTCGGTCGCGGTCGAGGTGCGCCAGGACTGACAGGATCGCCCCATGACCTATTGCGTCGCCCTCAAGCTTGACCGGGGGCTGGTCTTCATGGCCGACACCCGGACCAACGCCGGTCTCGACAACATCTCGACCTACCGCAAGATGCACAGCTGGTCCGAAGCGGGCGAAAGCGCGATCACCCTGCTGTCGGCCGGCAACCTGGCCACCACCCAGGCGGTGGTCAGCATGATCGACGAACGGATGAAGGCGCCGGCCGACCGCAGCCCGTCGATCCTCGGGCTGCCGTCGATGTTCCAGGTCGCCCGCGCCGTCGGCCAGATGCTGAAGGATGAGATCGCGCGCCACGACCACGGCGGGATGCGCGCCGACACCGGCGCCTTCGGCGCCACGATGATCCTTGGCGGCCAGGTCCGCGGCAGCGCGCCGCGGCTGTTCCTGATCTACCCCGAGGGCAATTTCGTCGAAGCCGGCGACGACACGCCATGGTTCCAGATCGGCGAGATGAAATACGGCCGGCCGATCCTGGTGCGCGCCTTCGAGGCGGGCATGAGCTTCGAGGCCGCGGTCAAGCTGCTGATGGTCAGCTTCGATTCGACGATCAAGGCCAACCTGTCGGTCGGGCTGCCGCTGGATCTGCAGACCTACGAGGCCGACAGCCTGCGGCCCGGCCCGACCCGGCGGGTCGAAGCCGAGGACGCCGATTACCAGGCGATTTCCACCGGCTGGGGCGACGCGCTGAAGGCGGCGTTCGACAGCCTGCCCGACGTGACGCTGTGAGCGCCCGCTGCCAGGTCGGCCCGGCATGACGGTTCGCAGCTACGCGATCGGCGACATCCACGGCCAGCGCGACGCGCTGTTGGCGGCACATCGCCGGATCGAGGCCGATCGCGCCGCCTGCGGCGACCCCGAGGCCCCGGTGATCCACCTTGGCGACCTGGTCGACCGCGGCCCCGACAGCGCCGGGGTGATCGAGCTGCTGATCGAGGGCGCCGATCGTGGCGCGCCCTGGATCACCATCCTCGGCAATCATGACCGGATGTTTCGCGGCTTTCTCGGCGATCCCGACTACCAGGACCCTGGGCTGCGCGCCGACCTCGGCTGGCTGAACCCACGGCTTGGCGGCGACACCACCCTGGCCAGCTACGGCATCGCCGACGCTTTCGAGCGGCCGCGCGACGAGGTGCACGGCGAGGCGCTGGAGCGGGTGCCGGAGCGGCACCGGGCGTTTCTCGCCGGGCTGCCGCTGACCCACCTGCGCGGCGAGCTGCTGTTCGTCCACGCCGGAATTCGTCCCGGGCTGCCGCTGGCCGAGCAGACCGAGACCGACCTGGTCTGGATCCGCAGCGGATTTCTCGAAGATCCGCGCGATCACGGCCCGCTGCTGGTGCATGGTCACACCGCGCTCGAGGCTCCGCGGCATTTCGGCAACCGGGTCGATCTCGACAGCGGCGCCGGCTACGGCCGACCGCTGACCGCCGCGGTGATCGAGGGCCGGCAGGTCTGGGTGCTGACCGACGACGGCCGGGTGCCGCTGCATCCCGACCCGGAGTAGCCCGCGCCAGACCTTGCCAAAGGAAAGCCGCCAGCGCAGCTCCGCTCTGTTAAAGGCCAGGCCATCGAACCTTTCGCTTGCCGCATTGCGCCTGAAGACTCGGATCGCGGCGCGGCTCCCCTGTCGTGCATCGGGACAGCCGCTGACCCTGCCGATCGACAATAGGCATCGTCCCCCATCGGTCCGAGAACAACGCCAAACGCTCATCGCGCTTCGTGGAGACGGCCTGTGGCGGGCTCGAAACCATGGCCCGTCACGCCGGAGGCGAAGGCGCCTTCATCGACCGGCGCGCCGCCGCTGTCATACCGATCCGTCGCAATGGTCGCGCCTGGAAAGAAGACTGCGCCGCCGCCAGCGCGCCAAACACAGGGAACATTTGCTCTTAGTCCATGTTGTCAGCGTGGTTCTGGCATCACGCCATACGAAGGTCTCAAGAGCATGCCAGCACACATC
The DNA here is from genome assembly GCA_041580155.1 of Limimaricola sp. GTDB lineage: Bacteria > Pseudomonadota > Alphaproteobacteria > Rhodobacterales > Rhodobacteraceae > Limimaricola. Next base: position 1,284 of record JBFGEI010000052.1, on the reverse strand, counting down.
ACGCCAATTGAACTTGCGACATTTCATGCCTCAAGTCGCCATATTGGCGATCGACCGACATGAGTGATACGATTGCTATTGTCGGAGCGGGCCCTACGGGCCTCTATGTTCTCCTGGAACTGGCGTCCTCCGAAACGCCACTGTTCATCGCCGTGTTCGAGAAAGGTCGAATGGCTGGCGTTGGCATGCCGTATTCGCCGGAATTCGCTACAAGCGACATGTTGGCGAATATCGGCAGCATTGAAATTCCGCCATTGACGGAATCCTATTTTCAATGGCTGCAACGCCAGCCTGACAGCTTTCTGTCGCTCTATGGTGTGGACCGCGCCAGCCTGTCCGAACGCGGCTTCTATCCGCGGCTCTTGCTTGGCATGTACTTCCGCGACCAATTCGAACGGATACTGGAAATAGGACGGGCGAAAGGCCACAAGATCGCGGTGCGAGAACGTCATTCCGTGACCGACATTGCCCTGACGGATGACGCCGTGGATGTGACCGTCACGGGTCCCGGCGCCCGCATCGAAAAGCTGAGATATGATCGTCTGATCGTCGCCAGTGGTCACGATTGGCAAGGCGCAGGCCTGGCCGACGGTGTCGTCCTGCCCAATCCCTGGTCCGGTCTCATCGACACGGCTGTCGTCGGGCCAAAGGTCGGAATCATCGGCACATCGCTGAGCGGCATAGACGCCGTCGTCGCGACGGCCGCCCGTATCGGACGGTTCGAACGGTCTGCGGGCCAACTGACGTTCATCCCGCACGATCCGAACGAGCCGATGCGACTGACCATGATGTCCCGCAGTGGCTTGCTGCCGGAGACGGATTTCTACTGCCCGTTGCCATACGACCCGCCATCATCCTTGACGCCCGCTGCCCTTGCGGAAGCAGGCGCCCTTGGCCAGACGGGCCTGCTGGATCGACTGTTTGATCTGTTCTGGTCCGAGCTTCGCAACGCGGACCCGGTATTCACGGCGCAACCGGTGATGCAGGGCGTCACGGCCGACACGTTCGCCGGGGCCGCGTTTGCTGCACGGGCTGCATCTGACCAGTTCCGCTGGGCCAGGCGCGATCTTCAGCAGTCGCTTGCCAATGCTGCCTCTCGGCACACGATCCCGTGGCGATATGCCATTCTGAGGATGCACGAAGCCTTTTCGAACATCTATGCCAGCCTGTCTGCCGATGACCGGCTAAGGTTCGACCGCGGGCTTCGCAAGGTCTTCGTCGACAACTATGCCGCCGTGCCACCGCTTTCGATGGAGCGGCTTCTCGCGCTTGCGGATGCGGGTC
>JBFGEI010000051.1:0-15241 GCA_041580155.1 Limimaricola sp. | reverse complement strand
GATCTGGAATTGCAGGCAGGGCCGGGTGCGGCTGGCGAAAATATTGTCGGAGCAATTGCGCAGCAGGAAAGCGCGCTGCAGGGTGACGATCGTCTGGTTGACGGCGCCGGCCGACGCGAAGGGGCCGAAATAGCGCCCTTTCCGGTCGCGCGCGCCGCGGTGCTTGATGACCTGCGGATAGTCGTGGTCCATCGTGATCAAGACGTAGGGAAAGGATTTGTCGTCGCGCAGCAGCACATTGTAGCGCGGCTTCAGCTGCTTGATCAGGTTCTGCTCGAGCAGCAACGCCTCGGTCTCTGTCCGGGTGGTCAGGAACATCATCGTCGCGGTTTCGCGGATCATCCGGGCGATCCGCCCGGAATGGCCCGATGGCCGCGCGTAGTTCGACACCCGGGCCCGCAGGTTGCGCGCCTTGCCGACGTAGAGCACCCGGCTGTCGGCATCGAGCATCCGGTAGACCCCGGGCGAGCTGTCGAGCAGCCGCAGCTGCGAGCGGATCAGCTCGTGCCCGGTGAGCGGCGCCGCGGCGTCCGGATCTGAGGGTGTTTCGGTCATCCGAGTCATCTCGTGATTCCATCGCCGCGCTGCAACCTTGCCGGTCCGGGGACAAGGCCAAAGCTGTCCACGGAATCTGTGGACAACCCGGTGGGCAACATCAGGACACCCGGTTTTTTCCCAGCAATCAACAGGGGTTCATCGACCTGCCTATTTTTGCGGCAGATTTTCAAACCCCTGTTTTTCATGAAAGAACTTTCTCGCATGTCGAATATGACCGAATCCGGGGGCCGCGGCGCAGGCTTGTTGCGACGCGGCCCCCGGCCTGTGCATCACCCGCGGCTCAATCGCCCTCGACGCCGATGACATCGGGGGTCTGCCACGTCAGGTGCTGCCCACCATCGACGCAGAGCAGCTGGCCGGTGATCCCCGGCGCATCGAGGAAGTAGCCAAGCGCCGCGGTGATGTCGTCGGGGTTGGCGCCGCGCTGCAGCACGGTGGCCGCGCGCTGGGCCGCGAAATGCGCGTCGCTCTGCCGCGCGCCCTGAAGGGTCGGGCCGGGGCCGATGGCGTTGACCCTGATCCGCGGCGCCAGCGCCTGCGCCGAGGTCCGGGTCAGCGCCCAGAGCCCCATCTTGGCCAGGGTGTAGGTCATGAACTCGGGCGTCAGCTTGCGCACCCGCTGGTCGATCATGTTGACCACCAGCCCCTGCGCCACCGGCTCGCCGGCGGCATCGGTCGCGGGGTCCGGGATCTCGCGGGCCATCGCCTGGGTTAGCACGAAGGGCGCCCTCAGGTTCGATTCCATGTGCCGATCCCAGCTGTCGCGGGTGGCGCTGTCGATGGTGTCGTATTCGAAGATCGACGCCGAGTTCACCAGGCAGGTCAGCGGCCCGCCCAAGCCCTCGATGGCGCGCGGCACCAGCGCCTGGGTCGCGGCTTCGTCCAGCAGGTCGGCCTGCAGCGCCAGCGCCTCGCGGCCCATGCCGCGCAGCTCGGCGACCACGGCATGCGCGGCGTCGCCCGAGGTCGCGTAATGCACCACCACGTCGTGGCCGCGGCGCCCGAGATACAGCGCCATCGCCCGGCCCAGCCGGGTGCCGGCGCCGGTGACCATCGCGCGCGGGGTCATGCCAGCACCGCCGCGCCATAGCCGACATAGAGCGCGGTCAGCGCCACGCCCCAGCGCCGGGTCACGTCGCGCCGCATGTAGACGAAGGGAAACAGCAGCATCGACGCGCCGAGCATCACCCAGATGTCGAAGCCGAGAAACTCGCCGGTGACCGGGATCGGCCCGACCAGGCTGGCGATGCCGGTGATTCCGAGAAGGTTGAACATGTTGGATCCGATCACGTTGCCCATTGCCACATCGGCCTGTCGCCGGATCGCCGCCATCACCGTGGTCGCGAGTTCCGGCAGCGAGGTGCCGATCGCGACGAGGGTAAGCCCGATCGCGGTTTCGGAAACCCCCAGCGTCTCGGCGATGTTGACCGCGCCCTTGACCAGCAGGTCGGCGCCCAGCGGCAGGCCGATCAGGCCGATCGCCAGGTACATCGCGATGCGCCAGCCCGGCAGGCTGGGGTCGGCGCCCTCGACCTCGGTGCCGTTCGCCTCGGCCTCGAGCGCGGTCGCCCGAAGTTCGCGCTGGTGCCTTCGGGTGACCCGCGCCGCGTGCAGCAGCATCGCGATCAGCGCGGTCAGCAGGATCAGCCCGGACCACCAGCTCAGCAGCCCGGTGAAGCTCAACCCCATGAACAGCGCGGTGCCGGCCATCATCTGCAGGTAGCTGGTCCGGGTGTCCGAGCCGCTGCTGTGCAGCGTCGTGATCAGCGCCGGGATACCCAGCACCAGCAGAACATTGGCGGTGTTCGACCCGACCACGTTGCCCAGCGCGATGCCGGGGGCGCCGCTGAGGATCGCATCGACCGACACCAGAAGCTCGGGCGCCGAGGTGCCGAAGGCGACCACGGTCAGCGACACGATCAGCGCCGGAATGCCAAGCCTGAGCGACAGGTTGACCGCGCCCTTGACCAGCGCGTCCCCCGCGAACACCAGGATCACCAATCCGATGGCGACGTTGACCCAATCCATACTAAGCCTTGTCCTTTCCGCAGGGGCAGCGCCCCTTTCCGATCCTCGGGCGGCCGCAGGCGGCGCAAGTGCCGCGGGCCAGCTTGTCGTGCGGGTTGCCGATCCGCGGCAGCCGCCAGCGGCCGAACATCGCCAGCGCCACCATGGCGATCAGGAACAGCGTGATGATCTTGACCAGCATCTCAGAGCCCGAAGCGGGCGAAGGCGGCGCGATCCTCGACCGCGCTGGCCAGATCGCCGGCCAGCGCCGCGCCAAGTCGCTGGAACAGCGACCGGCGACGACCGTAGCGCTTGATCCGAAGCTTGTCGCCGTAGCGGTCCGTCAGCACCGGTCGCAAGTGGCCGATGCCGTCGGCCAGGCCCTTTTCGACCGCCTTCGCGCCGATCCAGATTTCGCCGGTGAACAGCTCGGGATCGTCGGACAACCGCGGCCCGCGGCGGGATTTCACATGGTCGATGAAATAGGCGTGCAGCTCGTCGAGCCAGCGCTTCAGCCGTTCGACGTCCTTGGGCTGTTCGGGGCGGAACGGGTCGAGAAAGCTCTTCGACGCGCCGGCGGTGTGGACCCGGCGTTCGATACCGTGCCGGGCCAGCAGCTCGGACGCGCCGAACCCGGCCGAGATCACCCCGATCGACCCGATGATCGACCCGCGGTCGACGAAGATCTCGTCCGCCGCGGTCGCCAGCCAGTAGCCGCCCGAAGCCGCGACGTCCTCCACGAAGGCCAGCACCGGCACGTTCTTTTCTTCGGAAAGTCTTCTGATCCGCGCCGCGATCAGCGCCGACTGCACCGGCGATCCGCCCGGCGAGTTGATCTCGATCGCCACCGCGGCCGGCTTGGCGCGGGTGAACGCCTTCTCGATCATCTGCGCGGTGCTTGCATCATCAAGGCCCCGGCCGCCGGTGCCAATGGCGCCCTGCAGCCGGAGAACGGAAACCACGGGGCCTTTTCGGGCAAACGGCAGCCAGTTCATCATGCCCCGACATCTAGGCAGGGGCATGGCATTCGGCAAGGCTACTGGCGGATCCGCCAACCGGTGCGGAAGATCACCCAGATCACCGCCAGGCACAGCGCGGTGAAGCTGGCGATCGCCAAGAGGCTGAGCCCGATCGGCACGTCGGCCTGGCCGAAGAACGACCAGCGGAACCCCGAGATGAGGTAGACGACCGGGTTGAACCTGGTGACGATCTGCCACACCGGCGGCAACATCGAGATCGAGTAGAAACTGCCGCCGAGGAACACCAGCGGGGTGATGATCAGCAGCGGGATCAGCTGCAGCTGCTCGAAGTTATTGGCCCAGATGCCGATGATGAAGCCCAGAAGCGAGAAGCTGATGCAGGTGAGCAGCAGGAACGCCAGCATCGCCAGCGGGTGCTGGATCGTCAGGTCGACGAACAGGAACGAGGTGCCGAGGATCACCAGGCCGATGAACAGCGCCTTGGTCGCGGCAGCACCGACGAAGCCCAGCGTCACCTCGAGAAAGCTGATCGGCGCCGAAAGATATTCGAAGATCGTGCCGATGAACTTCGGGAAGTAGATCGCGAAGCTGGCGTTCGAAGTCGCCTGCGTCATCACCGACAGCATCACCAGACCCGGCACGATGAACGACGCGTAATCGACGCCCTCGACCTGCTCCATCCGCGACCCGATCGCCGAGCCGAACACCACGAAATACAGCGATGTCGAGATCACCGGCGAGATGAAGCTTTGCAGCAGGGTGCGGAAGAACCGCGCCATCTCGGCGCGGTAGATCGCGGCGACGGCCCCGGTGTTCATCATGCGTCTTCCTTCACGAGGCCCACGAAGATCTCTTCGAGGCTGCTGTTGGATGTGGACAGGTCGGCAAGCTGCAGCCCGGCGGCCTGGATGTCGGCCAGAAGCGCGGTGATGCCGGTGCGCTCGGCGCGGGTGTCATAGGTGTAGACCAGCGCGCCGCCGCCTTCGGCCAGCGCCAGCCCGTCGCGCGCGAGCGCCGGCGGCAGCGCGTCGACCGGGGTGGCAAGCTCGATCCGCAGCTCCTTGCGGCCCATCCGCGACATCAGGTCGGCGGTGCGTTCGACCAGCAGGATCCGGCCGCGCGAGATCACCCCGATTCGGTCGGCGATCGCCTCGGCCTCCTCGATGTAATGCGTGGTCAGGATGATGGTCACGCCCTCGGCCTTCAGCCCGGCGACCACCTGCCACATGTCGCGTCGCAGCTCGACGTCGACGCCGGCGGTCGGCTCGTCGAGGAACAGCACCTTGGGCCGGTGCGCCAGCGCCTTGGCGATCAGCACCCGGCGCTTCATGCCGCCCGACAGCTCCATCACCTTGGCGTCGCGCTTGTCCCACAGCGACAGGTCGCGCAGCAGCTTCTCGAGATAAGCGTCGTCGCGCGGCCGGTCGAACAGGCCGCGGGTGAAGCGCACCGTGTCCCAGACCTTGGAAAACGGCTCGAGCGCGATTTCCTGCGGCACCAGCCCGATCATGTCGCGCGCCGCGCGCCAGTTGCGCACCACGTCGTGGCCGCCGACGCTGATGCTGCCGCCGCTCGGCATGGTGATGCCGCAGATGGTCGAGATCAGCGTCGTCTTGCCGGCGCCGTTCGGCCCGAGCAGCGCGATGATCTCGCCCGGCTCGATGTCGAGCGTGACACCGTCCAGCGCGGTGAAGCCGCCGGAATAGGTCTTGGTCAGATCCTTGACCGACACGATGGGGGGCATGGCTGGGCCTTCTCGACGGGATACCGGCGGGCACCCTACGCCCGGCCCCCAGCCGCGCCAAGACCGGGATCGGGGACAGGAACGAGGAATGCAGCGCGGCAGCGCACAGGGGCCTCGCATTTCTGCCGAAGCTGCCGCTATGTTGCGGCGACGGGCAGACCCGCCCGCAGGACCAGCGAAAGGGCGGGAGAACCTTGCCGAGACAGGCCACGCAGCCGCAGGGCGCCGCGCCGCACCTGCCCTACCGGCCTGCAATCGACGGGCTGCGGGCGATCGCGGTGCTGTCGGTGGTGCTATACCACTGGGGCCTGCCCGGGCTGAGCGGCGGCTTCGCCGGCGTCGACGTGTTCTTCGTGATCTCGGGCTACCTGATCGGCGGGCTGTTGTGGCGCGAGCTACGCGACACCGGCACGATCCGGCTTGGCCGGTTCTGGATGCGCCGGGTGCGACGGCTGGCGCCGGCCTACCTGGCGATGGCCGGGGCCACCGCGCTGGTCGCCTCGGCGATCCTGTTGCCCTACGACCTGCGCCAGTTCGGCCGCGAGCTGATCGCCGCCACCGGCTTTCTGTCGAACGTGCTCTACTGGCGCGACTCGGGCTATTTCGACGGCGCCGCCGAGGACAAGCTGCTGCTTCACACCTGGTCGCTGTCGGTCGAAGAACAGTTCTACATCGCGCTGCCGCTGGGGCTGCTGGCGCTGGGCTGGATCACCGGGCGATCGCCACGGCTGCTGGCCGGGGCTCTGGGGCTGGCCTGGGCGGCATCGCTGGTCGGCTGCCTGGTGGTCAGCCGCACCGACCCGATCGCCGCCTTCTACCTGTTTCCGCTGCGGGCCTGGGAGCTTCTGACCGGCGTACTGCTGGCGCTGGCCCATGCGCGGCGCAACACCGTCGTCTCGGCCTCGACCGGACCGCTGGGGCTTGGGCTGATCCTGGTCGCGCTGGTGATGGTGCGGCCCGAGGGGTTTCCCGGCTGGCAGGCGCTGCTGCCGGTGATCGGCACGATGATGCTGCTGCACGATCGCGACGCCGGGTCGCCGGTCAACCGGGCGCTGGCGCTGCGCGGCCCGGTGTTCGTCGGGCGGATCTCGTATTCGCTCTACCTGTGGCACTGGCCGGTGCTGGGCCTGGTGACCTATTGGCGCGGCGGCTGGTCCGGCGCCGCCGACGCCGCGCTGTGGTTCGGCCTGGCGCTGCTGCTGGCGGTGGTCTCGTGGCGCCTGGTCGAAACCCCGCTGCGCCGCAGCCGGCGCTGGACGCCGCTGATCGCCGGCAGCGCCGCCGCCGGGCTGTCGGTGTTCGGGCTGGGCGGGCTGGCCTATCTTGGTGACGGGCTGCCGCAGCGCTTCGCCGCCGACACGCGGGTGCATATCAACGCCTCGGCCGGGTTCCTGCAGGACTGGAGCCGCTGCGCCACCGCCGACACCGGTCGCTTTGCCGGGATCGAGACCTGCCGCATCGGCCCCGACGGCCCGCCAGAGGTGCTGATCTGGGGCGACAGCCACCTGCGGGCGCTGATGGACGGGCTGGCTCTGGCGGCCGACGAGGCGGCGACCCCGGGGTTGATCCTGTGGCACGCCGGCTGCCCGCCGCTGTTTGGCCTGTCGAAGTCCGAAACCGCCACGACCCCGGCCGAGGATGCCGCCTGCACCGAGACCAACCGCCGGCTGCGCCAGGCCTTCGCCGAGCCCGGCGGGCCGGACCGGATTCTGCTGGTCGGCCGCTGGAGCTACTACGCCGAAGGCGCGGGCTATGGCCGCGACGCGCAGAACCTGATCGCGCTGGCGCCGCTGCCGGAAGACGCGCTGCCCGGCCGGTCCGACGCCGACCTCTTTGCCGGGGCGCTCGATCTCACGGTGGCCGAGCTTGGCCGCAGCTTCTCGCAGGTCGCAGTGCTGCGCCAGGTGCCCGAGCTGCCCGAATACGACAGCCGGGACATCGCCCGCGGCCTGGCGCATGGCACGCTTGCCCCGGATGTCGCGGCGCTGCGGATGATCGCCCGGCCCGAGGCGCTGACGGTGCGGGTCCGCGCCGCCGAGGCGCCGCTCTACGCGCTGGCCTCGGCCGAGCGGATCACCCTGATCGACCCCTGGCCTCTGCTGTGCCCGGACCGCTGCACCGCGCTGCGCGACGGGCGGTCGGTGTATTTCGACAACAACCATTTGAACAACGACGGCGCGCTGCTGCTGCGCCGGGTGTTCGCGCCGTTCCTGGCGGGACCGGCATGACCGGGATCGCGACGATCGGCGGCGCCGAGGCCGCCCAGCGCGACTGGGACGTGCTGGTGATCGGCACCGGCATCGGCGGCGGCACGATCGGCCGGGCGCTGGCCGAGGCCGGGCTGTCGGTGCTGTTCGTCGAGAAGGGCCGGACGGTGCCGGGCCGGGACGAAAGCCCGCTCGACGCCGCGATCGCCGACCCCGAGGCGCGGCGGGTGCGCGGCGGCTGGCCCGACCCGGTGCTGGCCCGGATCGACGGCCATGAAAGCCGGATCTTCGCGCCGTTGGGCAGCGGCGTCGGCGGGTCGTCGGTGTTCTACGCCGCGACGCTGGAACGCCCCGAGCCGCATGATTTCGACCACTCCGAGGCGCGGCCGCACCCGGCCGGCGGCTGGCCGGTGTCCTGGGCCGAAATGCAGCCCTGGTTCGACGCGGCGGCGCGGCTCTACCATCTGCACGGCAGCCCGGACCCGCTGTCGGCCACCCCCTACCCGGCGCTGACGCCGCCGCCCCCGCTCGGGGCCGGCGACGCGGCGGTGATGGCGCGCCTGCGGGCGCGCGGGTTGAACCCCTACCGGCTGCACGCGGCGCAGCGCTTCCTGCCCGGCTGCCGCGACTGCCTTGGCCGCAAGTGCCCGCGCGCCTGCAAGATGGACGGCCGTTCGTGCGGGGTGATCCCGGCGCTGGCCACCGGCCGTGCGGCGCTGCTCGAGCGCAGCGAGGTGCTGCGGCTTGTCGGCGACGGCCAACGCGTCAGCGGCGTCGAGATCCGCCACGACGACGGCAGCCACCGGACCCTGGCGGCGGCGCGGGTGGTGCTGGCGGCCGGGGCGCTGTCGTCGCCGCGGCTGCTGCTGGCGTCGCGCAGCTCCGCCTGGCCCGAGGGGCTGGGCAACCGCCACGACCAGGCCGGCCGGCACCTGATGTTCCATCTCAACGAAATGGTCGCGGCCTGGCCCGGTCGCGGCGCCGCGGGCTCCGGCCCGTCGAAGGCGGTCGGCTTTCGCGACCTGTATTTCCAGGACGGCCGGCGCCAGGGCATGGTCCAGGCGCTGGGCGTCGACGCGTCCTACGGCGAGATCACCCATTACCTGAAGCGCCGGGTCGAGGCCTCGCCGCTGGGCCGGTTCCGGCTGGCCCGCGAATCGGTGCGGCTGCCGGCGCTGGCGGCGGCGCGGCTGCTGGGCACCGCGAAGATCTTCGTCGGGCTGCTCGAGGACCTGCCCAACCCCGAGAACCGGGTGACGCATGACGCCGCGGCGCCGGGCCGGATCGCCTTCGATTACCGGGTGACGCCCGAGTTGCACGCCCGGCGCCGCGCCTTTCGCCGGGCGATCCGCGGCGCGTTCCGCGGCCAGTGGCCGCTGCTGCTGGGCCAGGCGCCCGACCCCAACCTCGGGCATGGCTGCGGCACGCTGCGGATGGGCCGCGACCCGAAGACCAGCGTCACCGGCGTCTGCGGCCGGGTCCACGGGGTCGACAATCTCTGGGTCGCCGATGCGTCGGTCTTCGCCAGTTCGATGGGGGTGAACCCAAGCCTGACGATCGCCGCCAACGCGCTGCGGCTGGCCGGGCTGATCGTGGAGGACAGGCGATGATCTGCGTCGTCACCGGGGCCAGCGGCGGGCTTGGCCGGGCGCTGGCCGCGGCCTTGGTCGCGCAGGGCCAGCGGGTGGTCGGGCTGGGCCGGCGCGAAGCGGCGCTGCAGGCCAGCAAGACGCTGATCGGCGACGGCTTCGAGCCGATGACCTGCGACATCGCCGACCCGGCGGCGGTCGCCGCCAGCTTTGCCCGGATCGAAGCGATGGCGCCGATCTCGGTGCTGATCAACAACGCCGCGGTCTACCCGCGGCGCGATATCCTCGACGAGACCCCCGAAAGCTTTGCCGCGACGGTCGCGATCAACCTTGGCGGCACCGTCGCCTGCACCCGCGCCGCGCTGACCGGCATGGTGGCGCGCGGCGAGGGCCGGATCCTGAACGTCGCGACCTTCGCCGATATCGCGCCGCTGCCGGCCAGCGCCGCCTATTCGGTGTCGAAGGGGGCGCAGCGGATCTTCAGCCGGGCGCTGGTCGCCGATCTCGGCGACCGGTTTCCGGGCATCGTGATCAGCGACTGGCTGCCCGGCATGCTGGCGACCTCGATGGGGTTGCCCGGCGGGCTGCCGCCCGAGACCGCCGCCGTCTGGGGCGCCGAGCTGGCGCTCTGGCGCGACCCGACGCTGAACGGCACGGTCTGGGAACGCGACCGCGAACTGCCGCCGCCGCGCAGCCTGAAGCGCCGGGTCGCCGACCGGCTGCTGCTGCGGCGGCCGGTGCCGGCGCGGCGGCTGGGGCTGACCGGCGACTGACCGGGCAGATCCTCAGACGCGGCTGCGCCAGGCCCGCAACGCGTGGCCGGGCAAGATCGACGCGGCGCGGACGTAGCGCCCGGCCAGCCGGCGCGGGTTGCCGCCAAGTCGCCACAGCCATTCCAGCGCCAGCGCCCGGACCCAGCGCGGCGCCCGGCGCTGATGCCCGGCAAGGAAATCGAGCCCGGCGCCGATCGAGGCGAAGCCCAGCCCCGGGGTCAGCAGCCTGCCGCGCGCCGCCAGCTGCTCCTGTCGCGGCGCGCCCAGCGCGAGAAACACCAGCCGGGCACCGCTGAACACCAGCGAATCGAGCAGCGCCTCGGCCTCGGGGCCATCGGCATCGAAGCCCATCGGCGGCGCGATCCGCACCACCACCGACAGCCCCGGCACCATGCGCTGCATCGCCTGGCCAGCGCGCTCGAGGCTGGCCTCGGTGCTGCCGACCAGCGCCACCGGCGCCCCGACATCGGCGGCGGTCCGGGCCAGCGGCACCACCAGATCCGACCCTGGAGCCAGCGACAGGTCGCGCCCGGCCAGCCGCGACAGCCAGACGATCGGGTTGCCGTCGGCGGTCACCATGTCCTGCGCCGCATAGGCGGAGCGGAATCGCTCGGAACTGCCCAGCTTGACCAGATGGTCGAGGTTCAGCGTGGCGATCGCGAAGCCTTCGCCGGACGTCAGCCGCCGGCCGACCTCGTCGAGCAGCGCGGCGCTGCCGGACATGTTCACGACGACACTGGTGTCGCCGACCTCGAACTTCATCAAAACGCCCTTTCTTGCGGTCTCGCGGCCACTTGGCCCCGACAGGGACTTGCTGCAAAGCCACTGCGGGTGAAACACTGCGGTTCGAGACATAGTGTTGCCGAGCTTCCATGCCGGAAACGCACCCGTGGTTTGAGGCGAGGAAGAAAATGCGAGCGGACTCCCTGCGCGGCGCGCGGCTCGGATGAGCGGCGTGACACTGATCGGCTGCGGTTACGTCGCCGACCTCTACATGCACAGCCTGGCGCGGCACCCCGGGCTGCGGGTGCATGGCGCTCATGATCGCGACCCGGACCGGCAGGCGGCGTTCTGCGCCCATTGGGGGGTGGCACCGCTCGACGATCTCGACGCGGCGATCGCGGCGACGCCGCGCGACGGGCTGCTGCTGAACCTCAGCAATCCGCTGTCGCACGCCGCGGTGACCCGCGCCGCGCTGATGGCCGGGCGCAACGTCTGGTCGGAAAAGCCGCTGACCCCGGACCTGGGCGATGCCCGGGACCTGCACGCGCTGGCCCGCGACCACGGGCTGCAGCTGGCCTCGGCGCCGTCCTCGGTGCTGGGGCGGGCGGCGCAGGGGCTGGCGCGGGCGGTGCGCGACAACGCCGCCGGCACGCCGCGGCTGGTCTATGCCGAGCTCGACGACGGCTTCGTGCCGAAGGCGCCGCTGCAGCTCTGGCGCAGCGCCAGCGGCGCGCCCTGGCCGGCCGAGGACGAATTCCGCACCGGCTGCACGCTCGAGCACGCCGGCTACTACCTGTCCTGGCTGATCGCGATGTTCGGCCCGGTGATGCGGGTCGTCGCCGCCTCGGCCGAGGTGATCCCCGACAAGCGCGGCATCAGCGACACCGCGCCGGATTTCTCGACCGCGGTGCTGTTCTTCGAGGACGGGCCGGTGGCCCGGCTGACCTGCTCGATCGCGGCGCCGCACGACCACCGGATCCGGGTGATCGGCGACGACGGCGTGCTCGAGGTCGACCGCGCCTGGGACAACTTCGCCAAGGTGCGCTACCGGCGCCGGCTGGCGATCCGGCGACGGCTGCTGGAAAGCCCGCTGGCCCGCGACCTGTCGATCCGCGGCACGCCGCACCCGCGGCTGGGCCGGCGCGGCGCCGCATCGATGGATTTCGCGCTTGGCCCGGCCGAGATGCTGGACGCGATCGCCGCCGGCCGGACCAGCCGGCTTGCCGGCGATTACGCGCTGCACCTGACCGAGGTCACGCTGGCGATCCAGGACGCCGGGCGCCAAGGCACGGCGCGCGACATGACCACCCGCTGCCCACCGATGGAGCCGATGCCTTGGGCGCTCTGACCCTGGTGATCACCGGCGCCGGCGGGTTTCTGGGTCGCGCCACGGTGGCCCGGGCCCGGGCCAGGGGCCATGCGGTGCGCGCGGTGCTGCGGCAGCCGGCGCCGCACGGCTGGGCCCGCGACGCCGGGATCGTGGCGATCCGCGCCGACCTGGCGGAAGCGCTGCCCGACGACCTGTTCGACGGGGCCTGCGCGGTGATCCACGCCGCCGCGCGGATGACCGGCGACGACCTGGCACAGACCCGCGATACCGTGGCGCCGACCGAAGCGGTGTTGGAGGCGGCGGCGCGGGCCGGCGCCAGGCTGGTGCTGGTCGGGTCGCTGTCGGTGATCGGCGCCGCCGCCCTCGCCCCGTTCGACACCGTCGACGAGGGCACGCTGGTCGAGGCCCGGCCCGAATTGCGCGACCCCTACACCCGCGCCAAGCTGCGCCAGGAACAGCTCGCCCGCGAGATCGCGACCCGGCACGGCGCGGCGCTGCGGATCGTCAGGCCGGGGGCGCTGTTCGGTCCGGGGCAGCTGTGGAACGCGCATCTGGGCGTGACGCTCGGACCGCTGCTGATCGGACCGCGGCATCACGGAGAGCTGCCGCTATGCTGGCTGCCGCACGCCGCCGCGGCGCTGGTTCTGGCCGCCGAAGCGCCGGCCGGCGCCGGGTTCGAGGTGATCCACGCGGTCGATGACGACCGACCCGACCGGTCCCGGTTCCTGCGCGCCATAGGCCAGCGCGCGGCGTTGCCGCTGGGCTGGCGCGGCGTCGACGCCGTCGCCGGGGCGCTGGCGCCGTTCGGCGCAAGGCTCCCCGGTCTGCTGCGCCGGCCGGTGCTGCGCGCCCGCTGGATGCCGCTGCGCTATTCCAACGCGCGGCTGCGGGCGCTGGGCTGGCGGCCCGAGGCCGATTTCGACGCGGCGATGGCCGCTGCGCGGGCCGGAACATGACCGGGACCATCGCCTGGCTGACCGGCGAATATCCCCGCGCCACCGACACCTTCATCCAACGCGAGGTCGCGGCGCTGCGGGCGCTGGGCCAGCCGATCGAGACCTGCAGCATCCGCCGCACCGGCCCCGAGCATCTGACCGGTCCCGAGCAGCGCGCCGAGGCCGCGACGACGTTCCACGTGCTCGAGGCCACGCTGTCGCCCGGGTCCTTGCTGCGCGCGGCGCTGCGCGCGCTGCGACGCCCGGCCCGGTTCGGCCGGGCCCTTGCGCTGGCCTGGCGCTGCGCGCCCAAGGGGCTGCGCGGCCGGACCTACAACCTGATCTATTTCCTCGAGGCGCTGGTGCTGGCCGCGCATCTGCAGGACCGCGGCGTGGTGCACCTGCACAACCACATCGCCAAGGCTTCGGGGACGGTGGCGATGCTGGCCTCGGCGCTGTCCGGCATCCCGCACAGCTTCACCCTGCACGGGCCGGACATCTTCTTCGCGCCCGAACACTGGCGGCTCGACGAGAAGATCGCCCGCGCCGGTTTCGTCGCCTGCATCTCGGATTTCGCCCGGTCGCAGGCGATGCTGTTCTCGGACCCGGCGCATTGGCACCGGCTGCACGTGGTGCATTGCGGCGTCGACCCGGCGCGCTACCCGGCGGCCGCGCCCGGCCCCGGAACAAGGCTGCTGTTCGTCGGACGGCTGGCCGCGGTCAAGGGCGTGCCGGTGCTGTTGCGGGCGCTGGCGGCGGCGCGGGCCGGCGCGCCCGGGCTGACGCTGACGCTGGTCGGCGACGGCCCCGAACGCGCCGCCACCGAGGCGCTGGTGCGGCAGCTCGGGCTGCAGACCGCGGTGCGCTTCGCCGGCTACCGCAGCCAGTCGCAGGTGGCGCAGGCGCTGGCCGAGGCCGACATTTTGGTGCTGCCGTCCTTCGCCGAAGGCGTTCCGGTGGTGCTGATGGAGGCGATGGCCGCCGGGCTGCCGGTGATCGCCAGCCGCGTCGGCGGCGTCGCCGAACTGGTGACCGACGGCGTGGACGGGCTGCTGCTGCCGCCGGGCTGCGAGGACAGCCTGGCGTCCGCGATCGCGCGGCTTGCCGGCGACCCGGAAGCCCGGGCCCGGATGGGCGCCGCCGGCCGCACCCGGGTCGCCCGCGACTTCGACGCGGCGCAAGAGGCGGCGCGGCTGCTGACGCTGCTGCGCGCAACCCCGGACGGCCGCGTTGCGGCGCGGCGCCCGGCCCCCGCCGCCGCGGTGCTGCCATGACCGTCGCCGTCATCGCCATCGGCCGCAACGAAGGCGACCGGCTGCGGCGCTGCCTTGCGTCGCTGCGCGGTGCCGCCGATCGTGTCGTTTACGTCGATTCAGGCTCGACCGACGACAGCCTCGCCATCGCCCGGCGCGCCGGGGCGAAGGTGATCAAGCTGAGCCGCGACCGCCCGTTCACCGCCGCCCGCGCCCGCAACGCCGGCTTCGAGGCGCTGCGCGCCGCCGGGCTGCCGACCCATGTGCAGTTCATCGACGGCGACTGCCAGCTTGAGCCGGGCTGGATCGCGGCGGCGACCGCCTGTCTCGACGCCGACCCCAGCATCGGCATCGTCACCGGCTGGCGCAGCGAGATCGCGCCCGAGGCCAGCGTCTACAACGCCATGGCCGAGGTCGAGTGGCACCGCCCGGCCGGCGACATCCCGGCCTGCGGCGGCGACCTGATGATGCGCGCCGCCGAATTCGACGCGCTCGGCGGCTTCAATCCGCGGATCATCTGTTCCGAGGACGAAGAGCTGTGCCTGCGGGTGCGCCGCGCCGGCATCCGCGTGCATCGCCTGCCACTGCCGATGACCCGGCACGATGCCGACATGACCCGCTTCGGCCAATGGTGGCGCCGCACCATGCGCAGCGGCCACGGCTTTGCCGAGGTCGGCGGCATGTATCCCGAACACTTCCGCGCCGAACGTCGCCGGGTCTGGGTCTATGCCGGGCTGCTGCCGGCTCTTTTACTGCTGGCGCTGCTCGTCGGGAGCGCCTGGCTCGGGGCGCTGGTGCTGGCGATCTACGGGCTGAACTGGCTGCGGACCGCCGACGGGCTGCGCCGCAACGGCCTGGCGCCGCGCGACGCGGCGCGGCAGGCCGGGTTCCTGGCGCTGTCGAAACTGCCCAACATGCAAGGCATGCTGACCTATCATTGGCGTCGGCTGGCCCGCCGCGACATGCGGATCATCGAGTACAAGTAGCGGTTGTGCCGCACGGCGCGGGTCGAAACGTGGTGGGGGCTTAATTTCGCCCGGGTGTCCGGGCTAGGCTTGCGCGACCCAGCCGGCACCGAAGGACCGCCCGCAGATGAACCAGAGCAGACGCACCGGACGGCCCCGGCGCGACGCCGGCGAACG
>JBFGEI010000050.1:0-15350 GCA_041580155.1 Limimaricola sp. | reverse complement strand
GCTTCCTGTTCCATGACCGGAAACGTCCCGCGTGTTTTGCGTGGCGCAACATCATCACCAAGCAGCTTTCCACGGATATGGGCGTCGAGCGACATGCCCGCCGGATCTCGTTCCCGCTGCGCCCGTCCGTCAAACGTCAGGCGCAGTGAGAACGCTGTCGGCATCTTCGGTGCGGGTCTTGCCGCCATCTTGTCGAAACCATGGATCGAGTTTGTCATCGCGGCACCCCAGTCCCTTAGGGTCTAGCAGCGTGAGATGGCGCTCCCATTCAGCCAGCACCTCGAAGAGAGTGTTCGAACCTACTCCTCCGAGGCGCACCGATTTCCCGAAGACATCATCGCGTTGCGACAGTCGGCGTCCGTGTCGCCAACCTTGGTCCGACGTCGACAGAGGCGGGGCGGACAGCCGTCATCCGGATGCGGCGGCACGCGCCTCAGCGGGTCGCGGCAGCCATCGCCGGCGGGGTCGCGGCGGTGAAGGCCAGCGCGTGCGCCCGGCGAACCCGCTCGAGGTCGGGGGCAAAGCTCAGCGTCTCGGCCGCGCGGTCCAACGCCAGCCGGGCCTGCCAGATCGCGGCCTCGCGCAGATCGGCCGACGCCGAGCCGGCCAGCAGCCCCAGCGATTTCTGAAGCCAGATCCCGACCTCGACCGATGCGACGCCATCCTTGATGATCGCGGCATAGGCGTCCTCGAGCAGGTCGCGCGCGGCAAGCTGCGGCACGAACACCCGCTCGAACGCCGGTTCGGGCGGCTCGGCGTCGGGGGCCGCGCTCCAGCCGCGCAGGATCCGGGCGATCCGCACCACGATGTCGATGGCGCTGCCCGGGTCGTTGACCGCCGGCGACAGCGCCCGCGACGCGATCTCGGACATCACGATCAGCCCGAAGCGCGGGTCGCTGCCGTAGCTGCGCCGGGGGCCCAGCACGAAGCCGCGCAGCAGCTCGCCGGTGTCGGGCACCGCTTCGCCGGCCAAGGTTCGCACCGACAGCAGCGCCCGGTCGGGGTGCACGAAGGCGCCGGGCAGGCTGCGCAGATACACCACGGTGTCGTTGCGTTCGGCCCAGGCGTCGAGCCGGCCGAGGTCGATGTGCTGGATGAAGCCGAGCTCCTCGGGGAACAGGTCGATGCCGCCCTCGGGGAGCGGGCCGATGCTGCGGCCGCCAAGCGGGGTCGCCACGCTCCAGTGGTCGAAGGCGTCGCGGGTCGCGGCATCGACCTTCTCGATGGTGTTGCCGAGCCGGCCGAGCCGGGCGATGTTGTCGACCCAGCGCACGAAGGTGACCACCACCCAGGCGAAGATCGCGATGGTGAACAGGAAGGTGACGAAGCGTCCGGCGATGCCGAAATATCCGACCTCGATGCCGATGATGCCGACGATGCTGAAGATGAAGGCGCCGATGAAGCTCGACAGCGCGGTCTGCGACAGCCCGTCCGACACGATCAGCGCGAAGGCGCGCGGCGTGGCGCTGCCGCCGGCCGAGGCGTAGGCCGACACCATCGAGGCGACGGCGAAGGTCGCGACGCCGAGCATGCTGGCGGAGATCACCGTCAGCAGCTTTTCCACGGTATCCGCGGTGATGTCGGGCACCAGCTCCTGCACAGGCAGCTGGTCGGCGAGATGCGCTACGAACACCGCGGCGACCGCCAGCGCGGCGTATCCCAGCGGCTTGATCCAGAGCTTCTCGCGGAGCGACTGGATGGTGAACTTCAGCCGGCTGCGGATCAACTGCGGTGCTCCTGTCTTGCCCTCTACCCATTTGGGTGCCGGGCGAAAAAGGCAAGTGTTGCCGGCGGCGGCCGACCGCAGGGCCGCGGCGGAGCGCGAACTTGCGACCCAAACGGCGCCGAGTTTAACAACGCGCCGCAGGAAGCTGGCACGAAACGGAAATCCCTTCGTCACCCGAAAAAGTGACGTAACGTTAATTTGATCCCGAAACCCCCTTACATCACGCCGGTGAGTGGCCATTTCTGGCGACAGGACGTTGGATGATCCGGTCTGGATCCGCAGCGATTTTCCGGAGCAGGCCGCCGCACCCGCGTCCCAGCGGCGCGCTGACCGCCGGGTCCGACCATTTCAGGGCCGCGACGGACGTCGGAGAGGCCGTTCCTGCTACCGATCCGACGCAGCGCCGCAGACAAGTGCAGAGGTCGACCGAAGGGGACGACCCGTGCCACCAGTCCGGCCTCGCGACGCGGTCGCAGGCCCCCGTTCCGGGACGTCGCTCCCGGGGGCATGGGCGCCTTCTTCGGTCTTCGTACATGGGAGGGAGGCATGCATCGACATCACTGGCAGGACTGGACCACCTGCGCGATCGGGCTCTGGCTCATCGTGTCGCCGTGGCTGCTGCCGATTTCCGCGACCGGCATCGGCGGGTCCTATCCCGCCGTCGGGACGTTCCTGGTGCTGGGCGCGGTGGTGCTGGGGTTGGGCACACTGGCGCTGTTCGAGATCTCGGTCTGGAAGGACTGGGCCGGGGCCGCGCTTGGCCTGGTGCTGATCCTGTCGCCGTGGATCTTCGGCTTTGCCGGCGTCGACGCCGCGCTGTGGAACGCGGTGGCGACCGGCGTGCTGCTGGCGGTCATCTCTTTGTGGAGCCACCTATTGCCGCACGAGGGCGACCACGCCTGAACCGACAGCGACGGCCGTCCCGGGACGGCCGTCGTCGCATGTGAACCTTCAGCGGGCGAGGATCAGCGGCACGGCAGGCTGGCCGAGCATGTCGCGGGTGGTGCCGCCGAACACCGCTTCGCGCAGCCGCGAATGACCATAGGCCCCCATCACCAGCTGTTCGGCGCCGGTCTCGGCCACGTGCTGCCGCAGCACGTCGGCAACGCGCGGCAGGCTTTTCGGCAGCAGCGACAGCTCGGCCCTGACGTCGTTGCGCGCGAGATATAGCGCCAGCAGTTCGCCTGGCTTGGTGTGCTGCGACTGCGCGGCGCCGACGGTGACGATGTCGACCAGCCCGGCGCGGCGCAGCATCGGCAGCGCGGTGCGCACCGCGACCATCGCCTCGCGGCTTTCGTCCCAGGCGATCGCGACCCGCGCCGGGTCGGCGAGGATCTCGGCGCCGCCGTCCGGCACCACGATCACCGGCATGCCGCCGACCCAGAGCGCGGCCTCGAGCACCGCGACATGCATCGGCCGCGCCTCGGGGCCATAGGGGGCGGTGGCGACGATCCGGTCGGCGTAGCGGGCCATCCGCCCGACCTCGCCGCTCAGCAGCCCGCCGGGAACCATCTCGGGGTGGAACTGCACGTCGGCGCGGTGCCGCGGCACCAGCTCGGCCAGCTCGGTGGCAAGGTCGTGGGCCCGCTGCCTGGCGGCCTCGCGGTCGGGCGGCGCCACCAGCACCGAGGTTCCGGCCATGTAGGAATCGGGCGGCGTGGTCTCGACGCCGATACAGTAGACGTCGAGATGCGATTCCTCGGCTTCGGTCATCGCCAGCGCGGTGGTGATGGCGCCGCGGTCGAGGACGGAATCGGTGGCCATGATGGCGACTGTTCCATGGGGCATCGGAGTCTCCTTGGTTGTAGAGATCGGTCCCACGATGGCCGATCGCGGCGGTGTCGGCCTTGATCCGTGTCAATCTAGAATCCGCCTCGGCCGCGCGACGGCGGCCTTGCGCATAAGGGGTAGTGCCATGGAATCGCGGCGTTGCGGTTGCCATGTCGAGATCAGGCCGCAACCGGGCGGCGATGTGCCGGACCCGGGCGGCCGACTGCGCAGAGGCGGGGGGATGCGATGTCTTCGAACCGGCCCAGCGATCCGCAACTGCCGGCAACGGGCCGCGGCCTGCGCAGCGCGCCGCTGTTCGCCGCGCTGCCGGTCGAGGTGCTGCGCGAGCTGCGCCGGATCGGCAGCCGCCGCAGTTGCTCGCCGGGCCTGCTGGTGGTCGACGCGCAGGAGGACACCGATTTCATCGGCTATGTCAGCCGCGGCATACTGCGGATGCAGAAGACGATGCCCGACGGCCGCCAGCACATCGTCGGCCTGCTGATGGACAACGACCTGTTCGGCCGGGTGTTCGACGGCCGGCACCGCTTCGCCATCGAGGCCGCGGTGCAGACCGACATCCGGACCTTTCCGCGCGGCGCCTTCGAGGAGCTGCTGATGCGCACGCCCGAGCTTGAACGGCTGGTGCTGCTGAACTGTCTCGACGAACTCGACAGCGCCCGCGAATGGATGCTGATCCTGGCCAATCACCGGATCGCCGGGCGGCTGGCCGGGTTTTTGCTGCTGCTGTGCCGCAGCTCGGCCAAGACCGCGCGGTTCCTGACGGTGATCGGCGACCGGCTCGAGGTGCAGATCCCGGTCAGCCGCACCGATCTGGCGCATCTGCTCGGCACCAGGCCGGAATCGCTGAGCCGCGCCGTCCACGCGCTGGCGCGCGACGGCATCATCGAGATCGTCACCCCCTACCGGATGGCGATCCTCGACCGGCAGGCGCTGGTCGACCTGTCGGGGGCCGAGGATATCGTGCCACCGCCGGCGGCGTCCTGATCCGTCTCAGCCGTGGTGCTGCGCGACGGCGCGGGTCAGCTCTCCGGTCAGCTCGCGGCTGACCGCATGCGCCACGTCGCCGAGGCTCAGCATGCCGACCATGCGCTTGTTCTCGTCGAGCACCGGCAGGCGGCGGATCTTGCGCTGGTCCATCAGGTGGATCGCGTCCTCGACCGCCTGGTCGGAGGTGCAGTAGACCACGTGCGGCGTCATGATGTCCTCGGCCTTTGTCTTGCTGGCGTCGCGGCCCTGGCCGACGACCCGCAGCGCGATGTCGCGGTCCGTCACCATGCCGACCAGCCGGTCGTTGCGGCCAATCGGCACCGCGCCGATATCGTTGTCGTGCATCACCTTGGCGATGTCGCTGACCGGCACATCGGCCGCGACCCAGTTGGCATCCTTGTGCATGGCGTCCGAGATCTGCATGGCGTCCTCCCTGGACCGCGCGCGACCGGGCGCCGTTCAGCCCGGGGCCGCGATCGTTGACGTTGATGTCTGGTATGACGCGCCGATCGCTGGCGCGATCGGCGTATGCCGGGCCTTGCCCGGCCGCTCAGAGGCGTCGGCTCAGGCGCCGCAGGCGGTGCGCGGCGACCAGTGCAATCCGGAGTCCCCCTCGGGGTCGCCGGCGCCCGGGGTCGTGATGGGCATCGACCGGCAACCGGTCGCACGGGACAGCAGGATACGGATGATGCCGAGATCGACGCTGAAATATCGCGCCATCTCGCTATCGCTCAGCCCGAGGTCAGCCAGAGCCTCGAGCGCCCGATGCGGCATCGGGCCGAGGCGGTCCATCTGGACCTGGTCGATCCCCTGAGTCTCGTATTTCTCCATAACGCGTTCCCCCTCCCAGCGGAAACCGATGCAACACACTTACACCGAATCGCCACCTTTGTCGCGGTGGCAGCTTCGATCACCGCTACGAGCTATCGCGACATATGGTGTCGTCGCGATGACAGTCGTCAATTCTGGATCACTTTTTCTTACTTTAGGTCACTTTTCATGCGCTGGGCGGCGTTGCAACCCTGAGCGGAAAGTGGCTCGCCCTGCCGATGTCACGTTGATCCCGGTCAATGAGTCGCGCCCCGCCACGGTGCTATCGTCACCGGAGTGCGGCCTGACAGGGAGATCGGGACATGGCGAAGCCAGACACGGAACATCGCGGCGGCAAATCGGGCAACGGCCAGACCGCGCCGCCGGGGACGAACCTTGAATGGGACCTTTCGAGATGGCCCGGCCAGGCCGCGGTCGACACCTGGCTCGACATGGTCGACGAGATGTCGGCCTTCGTGGCACGGCGGGTCCACGAGGATCTTCAGGCGCAGCACCGGATGCTGCACAGCCACTCGCCGAAAGAGCTGCAGCGGATCCAGGCCGAGTTCATGCAGAAGGCGGTCGAGGACTACCAGAAAGAGACCAGCCGTCTGGCCGAGATCGCCCGCAAGCTCCGGCCCACGGACACCGAAAGCTGACACCGGCATCGGGCGCGGCAATGATCGCCGCGCCAATTGCGCCGGGATTTCGCGCGGTCGTCCGGGCCGCGCGAAACGGTCGGCGCAATTTCGCCGGATTTGGCGGTTTCTTGCCGTTCTGAGTAAATAGCCATTGGACCTTCAATGGCCAGAGTGGTGCGCTGTGGATCGGAGTTCTGCCACGCCAGCGCGACCCGGGTCAGGGGTTTGTCGGCGGCGAATTATTATCAAGCTCATGATAAGTATAGTTTCTTTACCGACCGCGGCGTCACCGTGCTGGCCGGATCGTGGCGTTTCAATTACGACAAAATTCCAATTCTCAATGCAATAATAGACTGACGCAGGGGAAATGAGCGGCGTCATGCCGGTTCTGCTTTCAATCCCCGCGATGCGAAATTCCGGTCAAGATTCATTGATCCGATTTTTCGGAACGGGGCAGGGGGCGGCGCGTTTCCCGGTCCGACGACAACGATGATCGGAGGATCACATGACCACAGCGACACTCACGCGCAGCACCGCACTTGCCGCCATTTTCGGGCTTGGGCTGGCTGGCGCCGCGACGGCGCAGGACGACCCGGCGGCGGCGATGTCCGACGACCACGGCGCGATGACCACCACCGATCACGGCGCGGCGCCTGCCACCGACGAGGTGCTGGCGACCGTCGATGGCGACGAGATCCGCAGCTCTGACGTGCTGCAGCTGGTCGAGTCGCTGCCGCAGCAGCTGCGCGACCAGCCGCCGCAGGTGCTGATCTCGACCGCGGTGCAGCAACTGGTGATGCGCGAGCTGATCCTCGATCAGGCGCAGGCCGAGGATCTGGCCGAAGACAGCGAGGTCAAGGCGCTGATCGAGGCCCGCGCCGATGCCGCCGAGCATGACGCCATGGTGCATGTCTGGCTCGAGCGCGCGATGGACGAGAAGGTGACCGACGCCGCGGTGCAGCAGGCGTATGACGAGGTCGCCGAGACCAGCGAACAGGAGCTGCCGCCGTTCGACCAGCTGCGGCCGCAGATCGAGCAGCAACTGCGCCAGCAGGCCTTCGCCGAGATCCGTACCGAGTTGCAGGCCGAGGCCGAAATCGTGTTCTTCGATGCCGAGGGCAACCCCGTCGACCCGGACGCGGCGGCTGCCGACAGCGCCGCCGCTGACCCGGCCAAGCCCGAGGTCGCTCCGGAGTCCGAAACCGGAAAGACCGACGCAGGCGATGCGGCCAAGCCTGGCGACACCGGCAAGACCGACGCAGGCGACGCGGCCAAGCCGGACGACACCGACAAGAAGTGACGCGTGCCTACGCGCCCCCCGGAGCAGGGCTCCGGGGGGCTAGGCGCTTCTTTTCAGAGCAACGGAACCGCCAAGACAACCACAGGTTTTACCGCAGTCGGACGGTCGTTTTCTTGCGACATCCAACCGCGGCAGGGCTGTGCTTCAGGAAACGGGTTCGCCCTGCCGCCCGTCGGTTGCCCCGCGCCGCCCCGTCAGCCGGGTTTCGGGATCGTCAGAAGCCCGTCGGGTCCGACGCGCAGCGGCACCGGATCCATCACGTAGCCGCCGAAGTCCTCCTTGCCGCCGTCGGCGAAGCCGAGCAGGACCCAGCCGGATGGCGTGTGCAGCGCCCGCGCCGCGTAGCGCCGGCACGGCAACGCCCCGTCGAGAAACCCCGGCGCGACGCGCCATGGCCCGCGGATGTCGTCGGCCATCAGGTAGTGGTTTCCGGTCACCGGCGCGGTCCTGGCCTTCTCTTTGCGATGCTCGGACCAGTGCACGTCGGCGGTGCAGAACAGGCAGTACCAGCGGCCGTCGATCTCGAACGGCTGCGGCACCTCGAGCTGGCCATATTCGCCCACGAACACCGGCGGCTGCAACGTCCAGTCGTACAGATCGGGCGAGGTGGCGAAACCGATCGCGCCGCCGGCATTGGCCTCTTCGATGCCCGGCGCGCGTGCGGTGAAGAACATCAGCCAGCCGTCACCGTCGGGGTCCTTGATCACATAGGGATCGCGCATCGCCCGATCGGGCCAGAACCCGACCTGCATCTCGGCCTCGTAGCAGGACGCGTTCGGACCGGTCAGGTCGAGACACAGCCCCGAACCGACCCGCTCCCAGGAATGCATGTCGGTCGATGTCGCATGGCCGATCCGCTGGTACAGCCCGTTCTCGGCCGAGCCGCCGCCGGTGTAGAACAGGTGCCAGACCCCGTCGGGCCCCTGGATCACCGACCCGGTCCAGGTCGTGGTGTCGTCCCAGGCCGGCTTCGGCGCCGGCGCCAGACAGGTGCCCTTGTGCTCCCAGGTCTTCAGGTCGTCCGAGACCGCGTGCCCCTGCGACACGTTGAAATGCCGCAGGTCCGGGTCGCCGAGCGCCTTGTCGGCCTGCAGGAAATAGCCGTGCCAGCGGTCGCCGTCATGCGCGTACCAGCTGTCCCAGATCCACTTGTCGTCATGCGCGAGGACCATGCCGGTCATCCTTGTTGCCAGGTCGAAAACTGCGGTGTCAGTGCCGGATAGCCGATTGGCGCGGCGCTGCAAGGCGCAACCGCAGGGCCATGCCGCCGGGCCGCGCCGGACGCCGTTTATCCGGCGGAGGGCGTGATGCGTTGACCCCATCGCCAATGCAGCCCAAGGTCATGGCGCAAAGTGGAAATCCGAGGAGAGCGAGATGACCTTCGTCCCGAGAAGCGGCGCGCTGCTGGCCAGCGTGGCCTTCGCCGCATTGGCCGGTACCGCGCAGGCCGAAACATTCCGCTGGGCGTCGAACACCGACCCGCAGACGATGGACCCGCACGCGGTGAACGCGGCGCCGGTCACCTCGTTTCTCAACAACATCTACGAAGGCCTCGTTCGCCGCGGCCGCGACATGGAGATCGAGCCGTCGCTGGCCACCTCCTGGGAGCCGCTGGAAGGCGAGAACGGCTGGCGCTTCACGCTGCGCGAAGGCGTGACCTTCCACGACGGCGCCGCCTTCGACGCGCAGGACGTGCTGTTCTCGTATCAGCGCGCCAGCTCCGAGGCGTCGGACGTGCGCTCGTGGTTCGCCCCGGTGTCGGAGCTGCGCGTGGTCGATGACATGACCGTCGAATTCGTCACCACCGCGCCGAACCTGCTGTTTCCCGACAGCATCGCCAACTTCATGATCCTCGACAGCGGCTGGGCCGAAAGCAACGGCGCCGAGGTGCCGGCGCGCGACGCCGAGAACTTCGCCACCCGCAACGCCAACGGCACCGGCCCCTTCGTGCTGCAGAGCCGCGATCCGGGCGTCGAGACCCGGCTGACCCCGAACGACGCCTGGTGGGGCGAGGTCGAGCACAACGTCACCGAAGCGATCTTCACCCCGATCGGCAACGCGGCCACCGGCCTCGCGGCGCTGCTGTCGGGCGAGATCGACCTGATCTCGCCGATCCCGCTGCAGGACGCGACGCAGGTCGAGGAGCGCGACGGCTTCAAGGTGCTGTCCGGTCTCGAAACCCGGGTGATCATGCTGGGCTTCGGCCACAACAAGGACGTGCTGTCCTATTCCGACGAGACCGAGGGCGCCAACCCGTTCCAGGATCCGGCGGTCCGGCGCGCGGTGTCGCAGGCGATCGACGTCGCGACCATCGACCGCGTGGTGATGCGCGGCACCTCCGCCCCGGCGAGCCAGCTGGTTCCTGAGGGTCTCTCGGGCTATTCCGAGGCCAACGCGGCGCGGCCCGAGTTCGACGAGGACGCCGCCCGCGCCGCGCTGACCGAGGCCGGCTATCCCGACGGCTTTTCCTTCGGGCTGATGTGCACCAACGATCGCTACATCAACGACGAGGCGGTGTGCCGCGCCGTCGCCTCGATGCTGGCCCGGGTCGGGCTCGATGCCAAGGTGACCGCGATGCCGGTGCGCAACTACTGGGAAGAGCTGCGCGCCGGCAATTACGACATGTACCTGCTGGGCTGGAGTCCGGGCACCTTCGACGCCGAGCACCCGATCCGGTTCCTCGCCGCGACGCCGAGCGGCGATCTCGGCACATGGAACTTCGGCGGCTATTCGAACCCGCGGGTCGACGAGCTGCTGCCGATGATCCAGGAGGCGCTCGACCCGGTGGCGCGGCAGGAGATGGTCGACGAGGTCGCCAAGATCCTGCAGGACGACACCGCCTATGTGACGATGTACACCGAGCCGCTGATCTGGGCGATGAAGGACAGCATCGACGTGGTGCAGCGCCCGGACAACTTCTTCATGCTGCGTTGGGTCACGGTGAACTGATCGCGGGCGGCGGGCATCGGGCAGGGCTGACGCGATGGCGGTCTTCATCCTCAAGCGGCTGATCCAGTCGGTCTTCGTGATGCTCGCCGTCGCGTTCCTGGCGTTCTCGCTGTTTCGCTTCGTCGGCGATCCGGTCAGCCAGATGACCGGGGTCGAAACCTCGGTCGAGGACCGGGCGCGGCTGCGCGCCGAGCTCGGGCTGGACGACCCGGTGCTGCTGCAGTTCGGCCGCTTCGCCGGCGACCTGCTGCGCGGCGATTTCGGCTATTCCTACCGGACCCGGCAGCCGATCGACGAAATGCTGCTCGACCGGCTGCCGGCGACGCTCGAGCTTGGGCTGGTGGCGCTGGCGATCTCGCTCGCCGTCGGAATCCCGGCGGGGATCTACACCGCGCTGCGACCGCGCGGCGTCGCGACCCAGGCGATATTGATCGGCACGCTGATCGGCGTGTCGATCCCGACCTTCGTGATCGGGATCTTTCTGATCTTTTTGTTCGGGGTGCAGCTGGGCTGGCTGCCGACCTTCGGCCGCGGCGGCACCGTCGAGCTGGGCTGGTGGACCACCTCGGTGCTGACGATCGACGGCTGGCGAGCGCTGTTGCTGCCGGCGCTGACCCTCGGGGTCTATCAACTGACGCTGACGATGCGGCTGGTCCGAGCCGAGATGATGGAAGTGATGCGCACGGACTACATCCGCTTTGCCACCGCCCGCGGCGTGCCGTGGCGCAGCCTGCATTACCGCCACGCGCTGGGCAACACGATGATCCCGGTGATCACCATCATCGGGCTTCAGTTCGGCGGGGTGATCGCGTTTTCGATCGTCACCGAGAGCGTGTTCCAATGGCCCGGCATGGGGCTGCTGTTCCTGGAATCGATCCGCTTCGTCGATATCCCGGTGATGGGGGTCTACCTCGTGGTGATCGCGTTCTTCTTCGTGCTGATCAACCTGCTGGTCGATCTGCTGTATCTTGCCATCGACCCGCGCCTGCGGGTCCGGGAATCCGCCTGATGCTGGCCCGGCTCTGGAACAGCGACGGCGCCTGGCTGTTTCGCCGCAGCCCCGCCGCGATGCTGGCGGCGCTGGTGGCGCTGCTGATCGTCGGCGGCGCCGCGCTGGCACCGCTGATCGCGCCGTCCAACCCCTATGACCTTGCCAGCTTCAGCCTGATCGACGGGTTGCTGCCGCCGGCCTGGGAAGACGGCGGCCAGCCGCGGTTCCTCCTGGGCACCGACGACCAGGGCCGCGACATGATCTCGTCGATCCTCTTCGGCGCCCGGCTGTCGCTGCTGATCGGCCTGTCGGCGATGGCGATCGCCACGGTCCTGGGGGTGTCGCTGGGCGTCGCGGCCGGGTATTTCGGCGGCGCCTTCGACGCGGTGGTGATGCGGATCGCCGATATCCAGCTGGCGCTGCCGGCGATCCTGACGGCGCTGCTGATCGACGGCATCGCCCGCGGCATCCTGCCGCGCGAGATGCACGAGGACCTGCGGGTCACCGTGCTGACGCTGGCGATCGCGCTGTCGCTCTGGGTCAACTTCGCCCGCACCGCCCGCGCCTCGACCTTCGTCGAGCGGCAGAAGGACTACGTCGAGGCGGCGATCATCATGGGCCAGCACCCGCTGCGGATCATGACGCGGCACATCCTGCCCAACATCCTCGGGCCGCTGCTGGTGATCATGACCGTCGACCTGGCGGCGGCGATCCTGCTCGAGGCGACGCTGTCGTTCCTCGGCATCGGCCTGCCGGCCGACAGCCCGTCGCTGGGCACGCTGATCCGGATCGGCATGCAGTTCCTGCTGTCGGGCGAATGGTGGATCCTGTGGATCCCGACGCTGTTCCTGGTGGCGCTGGTGGTGTCGATCAACCTGCTCGGGGATTTCCTGCGCGACGTGTTCAATCCGAGGCTGCGCTGATGCTCGATGTCGAAGGGCTGACCGTCCGGTTTCCGGGCCGGCGCGGCGAATTCACCGCGATCGAGGAGGTGGCGCTGCGCGTCGCCGCCGGCGAGATCCACGGGCTGGTCGGCGAATCCGGCGCCGGGAAATCGACCATCGGCGCGGCGATCATCGGGCTGCTGCAGGCGCCGGGCTACGTCGCCGACGGCCGGATGCAGCTGGGCGACACCGACCTGCGGGCGCTGAGCCCGGTGCAGGCGCACCGGATCCGCGGCAAGCGGATCTCGATGATCTTCCAGGATCCGCAGACCAGCCTGAACCCGCTGATGACGATCGAGGATCAGCTGATCGAGACCATCCTCGCGCATGAAGACATCGGCGTCGCGGCGGCGCGCAAGCGGGCGGTCGATCTGCTCGAGGAGATCGGCATCCGCGGCGCGGCGCAGCGCATCAAGGCCTATCCGCACCAGTTCTCGGGCGGCATGCGGCAGCGCGTGGTGATCGCCCTGGCGCTGTGCACCAACCCCGAGCTGATCATCGCCGACGAACCGACCACCGCGCTCGACGTGGCGGTGCAAAGCCAGGTGCTGGCGCTGATCCGGCAGCTGGCCGACAGCCGCGGCATCGGCTTCGTGCTGATCACCCACGACATCGGGGTGATCGCGCAGATCACCGACCGAGTGACGGTGCTGCGCGGCGGCAAGGTGATGGAGAGCGGCGCTACGGCGCAGGTGCTGGGCCAGCCGCAGCACAACTACACCAAGGCGCTGATGGCGGCGGTGCCGCGGCTCGATACCCGGCTCGACCGTTTCGTGTTGCCCGGCGTCGAAGGCGAGGCCAAGCGCAGCGGCGCGGGCGCCAAACTGGCCGAGGACTGGCTGCTGGCGGCGCGGGACGCGACCGCCACGGCCGGCACCGCGCTCGAGATCGACGGGCTGACGGTGCGGTTCAGCGGCGCCCGGACCAGCCTGTGGCGCCGGCCCGACCCGTTCACCGCGCTGCGCCGGGTCGGCTTCTCGGTGCGCGCCGGCAGCGTCACCGGCCTGGTCGGCGAAAGCGGCTCGGGCAAGTCGACGCTGGCGCGGGCGATCACCGGTCTGGTGACCCCGGTCGAAGGCAGCATGCGGTTCCAGGGCGCGGCGCTGCCCGGCGGCCGCAGGCGCAGCCGCGGCCACCCGGCGCGGCGGGCGATCCAGATGGTGTTCCAGGACCCGTTCTCGTCGCTCAACGCGCGGCACCGGATCGTCGATATCCTGTCCGAGCCGCTGAAGATCTACGGACTCGAGCGCGACGCCGCACGGCGCCGGGCGCTGGCGGCGTCGATGCTCGACCTGGTCGGCTTGGCGCCGGATGCGATCGACCGCTACCCGCACCAGATCTCGGGCGGTCAGCGGCAGCGCATCGCGGTGGCGCGGGCGCTGCTGGCGCGGCCCGACTTCCTGATCTGCGACGAACCGACCTCGGCGCTCGACGTGTCGATCCAGGCGCAGGTGCTGAACCTGCTGAAGGATCTGCAGGCCCGGTTCGGCCTGACGATCCTGTTCATCAGCCACGACCTTGCGGTGGTGCGGCAGATGGCCGACGACATCGTGGTGCTGAAAGACGGCGCGGTGGTCGAAGCCGGCCCGTCCGAGCCGTTCTTCGAAGCCCCGCGCCACGCCTATTCGCGCGAGCTGCTGTCGCTGACCCCGTCGCTGAAGCTGCTGGGCGCCGGCAGGATCGTGCCCGAGCAGTCGCCGAAGCCGATCAGGTAGCCGTCGCCGCGCGCCGCGCCGCGCAGGGTGACGCGGTCGCCATCCTCGAGAAAGCTGCGGCGGCTGCCGTCGGGCAGGGCGATCGGCTCGGCGCCGCCCCATGACAGTTCCAGCATCGAGCCGCGCGCCTCGCGGGTCGGCCCAGAGATGGTGCCCGAGCCGAGCAGGTCGCCGACCCGCATCGCGCAGCCCGAGCTGGCGTGATGCGCCAGCTGCTGCGCCGCCGAATAATACAGCTCGCGCGCGTTGGTGCGGCAGATCGTGACCTCCGGCCCGGCTTCGGGCGCGAGGTCGACCGACAGATCGATGTCGTAATGCATCGGCCCGGCGTCGCGCAGATGCGGCAGCAGCGGGATCTCGCGCGGCGGCGCGGCGGTGCGGAACGGCGCCAGCGCCTCGGCGGTCACCACCCAAGCGCCGATCGTGGTCGCGAAGGCCTTGGCCTGGAACGGCCCGAGCGGCTGGTATTCCCAGGCCTGGATGTCGCGCGCCGACCAGTCGTTCAGCAGCACGTAGCCGAAGATCATCGCGTCGGCCCGGTCAAGATCGACCGGGGTGCCGATCGCCGACCCGGTGCCGACCACGGCGCCCAGCTCCAGCTCGAAATCAAGCCGCCGGGTCGGGCCGAACCCCGGCAGATCGGCGTCGGGCGGCCTGGTCTGACCCAGCGGCCGGCGGACCGGCGTGCCCGACACCACAACGGTCGAGGCGCGGCCGTTGTAGCCGATCGGCATGTGCAGCCAGTTTGGCGGCAGCGCGTTCTCGGCGCCGCGGAACATCGTGCCGACGTTGGTGGCGTGGTGCCGCCCGGCGTAGAAATCGGTGAACTCGGCGACCGTGAAGGGCAGGTGCAGCGTGACCTCGGCCAGCTCGTGCAGGCAGGCGGCGACCGCGTCGCGCTTTGGCGCATCCACGGCCAGCAGCGCGGTCAGCCGGCGGCGCGCGTCCGACCAGGCCGACGGCCCGCGCCGCAGGAAGCCGTTCAGCCCCGGCTCGGCAAAGCCGCAGTCGGGCAGCAGCCCGGCTTCCTGCAGCGCCGCGAGGTCGAGAACCTTGTCGCCGATCGCCACGCCGCAGCGCGGCGGCGCCCGGTCCGAAAACACGCCATAGGGCAGGTTGTTGAGCGGAAACCCGGTGTCCGGCGTGTTGGCCGAGACGACCCAGCTGTCCAGCCGGGTCACGACCAGTCGCCCTCGATGCTGCCGTCGAAATGCTTCTTCAGCCCGTCCCAGCAATCCAGATAGTCGTCCTGCAAAGGCGCCTCGGTCGCGGCGAAGGCGGTGAGCTGCTGCGGAAACCGGGTCTCGAACATGAAGGACATGGTGTTGGCCAGGAACTCCGGCTGCATCGGTTGATGGCTGGCGCGGTCATGCGCCGCGCCGTCGGGGCCGTGCGGCAGCATCATGTTGTGCAGGCTCATGCCGCCGGGAACGAAGCCCTTGGGCTTGGCGTCGTATATGCCGAAGATGTTGCCCATCAGCTCGGACATGATGTTC
>JBFGEI010000049.1:0-15572 GCA_041580155.1 Limimaricola sp. | reverse complement strand
GCCGCCGCGCAGGATCTGCGCGGCCCCGAGGCGTTCGACAGCATCGAGGACGAGACCGCCCGGTCGCAGGCCCTGTTCGAGGAAATGGCCAAGGTCATCACCCATCCGCGCTGCATGAAGGCACCGAGATCGAGAACGGCCTGCCGCGCGATCGCAACCTCGACACCTACACGCCGCTGCGGATGCACCAGGTGCCGGATCTCGACATCGACTTCGTGACCAACGACCACATGCCGGTGGGGCTAGGGGAACCCGGCGTCATCGGCGTGGCGCCGGCGATCGGCAACGCGATCTTCCACGCGACGGGGGCGCGGCTGCGGACCATCCCGATGCGTCCGCAAGACATCCTTGAAGCATTGGAGGCCTGAGATGCGCGCGACTTACCTGATACTGGCGGCGACGTTTCTCGCCGCCCCTGCCGCCGCGCAGGATCTGCGCGGCCCCGAGGCGTTCGACAGCATCGAGGACGAGACCGCCCGGTCGCAGGCCCTGTTCGAGGAAATGGCCAAGGTCATCACCCATCCGCGCTGCATGAACTGCCACCCGGTCGGCGACCGTCCCTTCCAGGGCGACGACATGCGGCCGCACATGCCGCCCGTCGTGCGCTGGGACGAGGCCGGCTTCGGCCCTCCGGGGCTGCACTGCAGCTCCTGCCACGGCGCCGAGAACGTCGAATTCGTCGGCAACGAGGGCGCGATTCCCGGGCATCAGCCCTGGCACCTGCCGCCGGCCAGCATGGGCTGGGTCGGGCTGAGCGTCGGCGAGATCTGCGCCCAGCTGAAGGACCCGGAACGCAACGGCGACCGCTCGCTGGCCGAGATCGAAGAGCACAACGCCGAAGACGGGCTGGTCGGCTGGGCCTGGCATCCCGGCAAGGGCCGCACCCCCGCCCCCGGCACCCAGGCGATGTTCGGCGACCTGACCCGCGCCTGGATCGAGACCGGAGCCGCCTGCCCCGCGTGATCGTCCGTGGCACGCCCTGCGGACCCGTCTCGGCTCCGTCGAGGCTCGCAACCGGTCAGGACGGGTGGTTTGCACCGCCCGTCCATCGATCCGCTCTGGTGACGACCGCCCGGCGCTGACCGCCCTGCCGGGCGGTCGCGCGCGTGCCAGCCTCAGGTCGCGGTGCCGAAGCCGCCGCCGCCCGGCGTCTGCATCACGAAGACGTCGCCCGCCGCCATCTCGACCTCGTCATTGCCGTCAAGCTGGACCACCGTGCCATCCGCGCGTTCGACGAAGTTGTGCCCCGGGTGGCCCGGTTGGCCGCCGTCGGCGCCGGCGGGCCGGGTGCTGCGGTGCGACGACAGCACGGTCGCGGTCATCCGTTCCAGGAACCGCAGCCGCCGAGTGATCCCGTCGCCGCCCTTGAACGCGCCCGCGCCCCCGGATCCGCGCCGGATCGAGAACTCATCGACCCGCACCGGAAACCGGCTTTCCAGCACCTCCGGATCGGTCATCCGGGTGTTGGTCATGTGGCTGTGCACGGCGCTGGCGCCGTCGAAGCCATCGCCGGCCCCGGTGCCGCCGCAGATCGTTTCGTAGTTCTGATGCTTGTCATTGCCGTAGACGAAGTTGTTCATCGTGCCCTGCGATCCGGCGATGACGCCGAGCGCGCCGTAGAGCGCGTCAGCGATCGACTGGCTGACCTCGGTGTTGCCCGAGATGACGGCCGCCGGGTACTCGGGGTTGATCATCGACCCCTTCGGCACCCGGATCTCGAGCGGCTTCAGGCAGCCTTCGTTCATCGGAATGTCGGCCCCCACCAGCGTGCGGAACACGTAGAGCACCACCGCGCGGCAGATCGACAGCGGCGCGTTGTAGTTGAACGCGTCCTGCGGCGAGGTGCCTTCGAAGTCGATCACCGCCTGCCGCGCGTCGCGATCGACGGTGACCCTGACCTCGATCCGCGCGCCGCTGTCGAGCGGATAGCTGAAGTCGCAATCCTTGAGCACGTCGAGCACGCGGCGAACGCTTTCCTCGGCGTTGTCCTGAACATGGCCCATGTAGGCGTGCACAACCTTCAGCCCGAACTGGCGGACGATCTTGTGCAGCTCCTCGGTGCCGGTGGCGTTGGCGGCGATCTGGGCTGCGAGATCGGCCATGTTCTGGTCGATGTTGCGGCACGGGTAGCGCCCCGAAGCCAGGATCTCGCGCGTCGCGTCGCGCCGCAGCTTGCCCTGCTCGACCAGTAGGAAGTTGTCGATCACGACGCCCTCCTCTTCGATATGGCGGCTGTCGGGCGGCGCCGATCCGGGGGTCTTGCCGCCGATATCGGCGTGGTGCCCGCGCGAGGCCGTCACGAAGATGATGTTCTCGCCCGCCTCGTCGAACACCGGCGTGATCACGGTCACGTCCGGCAGGTGCGTGCCGCCGTTGAACGGGTTGTTCATCATGAACACGTCGCCGGGGCGGATCCTGCCCTCGTTCTGCTTTAGGATCGTGCGGACGCTTTCGCTCATCGAGCCGAGGTGCACCGGAACATGCGGCGCGTTGGCCACGAGATCGCCGGCGGCGTCGAAGATCGCGCAGGAGAAGTCGTAGCGCTCCTTGATGTTGACCGAATAGGCGGTGTTGGCCAGCGTCGCGCCCATCTGCTCGGCGATCGACATGAACAGGTTGTTGAACACCTCGAGCATCACCGGGTCGACGCTGGTGCCGATCGCCTCCTCGCGCTTCAGCTCCTTGGTCCGGCGCAGCACGATGTTGCCGCCGGCGACGCATTCGGCCTGCCAGCCATCCTCGACCGCGTTAGTGCCGGTGGGCTCGATGACGATCGCCGGGCCGGAAACGGTGTCGCCCTCGCGCATGCCGCTGCGGTCCACCAGCGGCACGTCGCGCCATGCGCCGCCCGAATACATGCGGGCCGTAGCCGCTGCCCCGCCGGTCTCGGCGCCGTCGGGACGCGTCACCTCCTCTCCTGTCGCGCCGATCGCCTCGGCGGTCAGCAGGTCGAGGATAAGCCCGTCTGTGTCGGGCACGAAACCGAAGCGTTGCTGGTGCGCCTTGGCATAGGCCGCGCGGATTTCACCCGGCGTCCCGTAGGGCACGGCGATGGTCTGATGCGCGCCTTCGGTCCGGACATGGGCGCTGCGCAGCAGCCGGACCGCCTGTTGCGGGATGCCCTGGCCGGTGACCTCGGACGTCACCTCGGCCTCGAGATCGGCCAGCACCGCCACGGCCTCGGCCACGCGGTCGATCGGCTGGGCGAACTGGTGCTCGCGGATCGCGCGCACATCGGCCAGCCCCATGCCGAAGGCCGAGAGCACGCCGGCGAAGGGATGGATGAAGATGCTTTTCATGCCGAGCACGTCGGCCACCTGGCAGGCGTGCTGCCCACCTGCCCCGCCGAAGCAGTTCATGGTGTAGCCGGTCACGTCGTAGCCGCGCTGCACGCTGATCTTCTTGATCGCGTTGGCCATGTTCTCGACGGCGATGCGCAGAAAGCCCTCGGCCAGATCCTCGGGGCTGCGCGGCGGCTGGCCGGTTTCCTCGGCAATCCGCTGCGCCAGCTCCTCAAACCTGGTGCGCGCGGCGCCGGGATCGAGCGGCGCGTCGCCATCGGGGCCGAAGACATGCGGGAAGTGGTCGGGCTGGATCTTGCCCAGAACCACGTTGCAATCGGTGACGGCGAGCGCGCCGCCACGCCGGTACGACGCCGGGCCGGGGTTGGCGCCGGCGCTTTCGGGGCCGACCTGCATCCGGCCGTTGGCGTAGGTCAGGATCGAGCCGCCGCCCGCCGCAACGGTGTGGATGCTCATCATCGGCGCGCGCATCCGCACGCCGGCGACCTCGGTTTCGAACGACCGTTCGTAGTCGCCCGCGTAGTGGCAGACGTCGGTGGAGGTGCCGCCCATGTCGAAGCCGATCAGCTTGTCGAAGCCGGCGGCCTCGGCGCTGCGCACCATGCCGACGACGCCGCCAGCCGGGCCGGACAGGATCGCGTCCTTGCCCTGGAACAGCGCCGCATCGGTCAGCCCCCCGTTCGACTGCATGAACATCAGCGCGCCGCAGCCGCCCCGGTCCGCCCCGAGCGCCGCGCTGACCTGCCCCACGTAGCGGCGCAGGATCGGCGACAGGTAGGCGTCGACCACCGCCGTGTCGCCGCGCGACACCAGCTTGATCAGCGGGCTGACCTCGTGGCTGAGCGAGACCTGCGCGAAGCCGGTCTCGCGCGCCAGCTTTCCGAGCGTCTTTTCGTGGTCCTGGAAGCGGTAGCCATGCATCAGCGCCACCGCGACCGACCGATAGCCGTCGGAATGCGCCTTCTCGAGGAGATCGCGGGCGCTCCACTCGTTCAGCGGGGTGACGATCTCGCCGTCCGCCGAGACCCGCTCCTCGACCTCGATCACCTCGTCATAGAGCAGCTCGGGCAGCACGATGTTGAGGTCGAACAGCCGCGGCCGGTTCTGGTAGCCGATCCGCAGCAGGTCGCGCAGCCCCTTGGTGATGACCAGCAGTGTGCGCTCGCCCTTGCGCTCGAGCAGCGCGTTGGTGGCCACCGTCGTGCCCATCTTCACGGCCTCGATCCGGCCGGGCGGAATCGGGTCGTCGTCGCCAAGCCCGAGCATCTCCCGGATGCCTTGCACGGCGGCATCCTTGTAGCGTTCGGGGTTCTCCGACAGCAGCTTGTGGGACTGCAACGACCCGTCCGGACGCCGTGCCACGATGTCGGTGAAGGTGCCGCCGCGATCCACACAGAACTGCCACATTGGTCACATCTCCTCTTGCTGCTGCACCGCCTCCGGTCAGCACGATTTGGTTTCAGTCGGTGAGGATCACCGTCGAAGGTCGGGTGGGCCCTAAAGCACGCTCGGCAGGAACAGCGCGATCTGCGGGAAGGCGATCAGCGCCGCCGCCATCGCCAGCATCACCAGCACGTAGGGCACCGCGCCCAGCATCACTTCGCCCATGTGCCCGGATTTGCGGGCGCCCTGCACGACGTAGAGGTTGAGACCGACCGGCGGCGTGATCAGCGCCATCTCGATCAGCACGATCATCAGGATGCCGAACCAGATGGTGTCGTAGCCCTGCGCCTCGACCAGCGGCACGATGATCGGGATCGTCACCACCATCAACGACAGCGTCTCGATGAAGAAGCCGAGCACGATGTAGATCAGCACCACCACGAGGATCGTCGTCAGCGGCGTCATCCCGAGGCCTTCGAGGAAATTGCGCAGTTCGGTCCCCAGCCCGGCCGAGGCCAGTGTGAAGTTCAGGAACGAGGCGCCGATCACCACCAGCATGATCATCGAGGTCACCTTGATGGTGCCGGTCAGGCTTTCCATCAGCATCCTGAACGACACGCCCCGGAACGCCGCCGCGATGGCGAGCGCACCGGCGACGCCGACGGCGGCGGCTTCGGTCGGGGTGGCCCAGCCGTTGTAGATGGTGCCGATGATCACGGTGAACAGCACGATGATCGGCAGCAGGTCGGTCAGCGCGCCGAGCATCTCGGACAGCGGGAACCGGCGCTGTTCGCCGCCCAGGTCCGGCCGCATCGCGCAGATCAGCGCGGTGACCAGAACGAACAGCAGCGCCAGCGCGATGCCCGGCACCAGACCGGCAAGAAACAGCTGCGGGATCGAGGACTGGGTGAGAAAGCCGTAGACGATCAGATTGATCGAGGGCGGGATCATGATGCCCAGCGTGCCGCCCGCCGCGATGGCGCCGGAGAACAGCTTCGGGTCGTAGCCCAGCCGCTCGGCCTGCGGCATCGCCACCGTGGCCACCGTGGCCGAGGTCGCGACCGAGGACCCGGATGTCGCCGAGAACATCGTCGCGGTGGCGATGTTGGCGTGGATCAGCCCGCCGGGCAGCCAGGACACCCATTTGTCGAGCGCCGAGTAGGTCCGCGTCGCGACGCCGCTGCGCACCAGGATCTCGCCCAGCAGCACGAAGAACGGGATCGCGATCAGCGTGGCGCTGTTGGACGAGGACCAGACCAGGTTGCCCAGGCCCTTGATCAGCGGGAACGGGCTGAAGAAGCTGTCGACGCCGAGGCCAAGCAGGAACAGCACGATGCCGACGGGGATCGACAGGGTGAGCAGCGCCAGCAGCCCTGCGGAGACATAGACGATCATAGCAGGGCATCCTGTTCGGCGAAGGCGCCGATCGCGCTTTCGGTTTCGTCAAACTGGCCGCGCAGCACCAGGACCACGGCGGCGATGAAGGTCAGCCAGGCCATGATCGCGAACCAGGCCCAGCCGGCGATCCAGGGGATCTGCACCCAGGCCAGCGGCGTCTCGAGCGGGGTGTTGGCGGTCGAGGCGTTCTTCAGCGACCCGGCCACCACCGGCCAGCACTGCACAGCGATCAGGGTGATCGTGGCGGTCAGCACCAGCATCGACATCAGGTCCATGATCACCCGGCCCCGCGTCGCCATCCGGCTGCGCAGCAGGTCGATCCGGACATGGCCCAGCTCCAGCATGGTGAAGGCCATGCCCCAGGAGGTGGCAATCGCCATGGCATAGCCGCTGATCTCGTCGGTGCCGCCGAAGGAAGAGCCCAGCTGCCGCAGCACGATGTCCAGCAGGATGAACCCCGCGCAGGTCAGGAGCATGATCCCGACCAGCACCGCGACCCAGACGTTAAGCTTTCGCAGCGTTTGCAGAAGTGACTGTGGCATCGGGCTCTTCCTTCCTCTGGCGGATCAGTTGGTCGCGACGGTCACGCCGACGACCTGGCCGACCGTCTCGTTCCAGCGCGTCGCCCAATCCGCGCCGGCCCGCTCGGCCCATTCGGGGAGCACTTCGGAGACCAGGATCTCGCGGGCCTTGGCGAAGTCCTCATCGCTGGCCTCGACCAGCGTCATCGAGC
The DNA here is from genome assembly GCA_041580155.1 of Limimaricola sp. Classification (GTDB taxonomy): domain Bacteria; phylum Pseudomonadota; class Alphaproteobacteria; order Rhodobacterales; family Rhodobacteraceae; genus Limimaricola. The sequence continues at coordinate 8,756 of JBFGEI010000049.1, read as the reverse complement.
GGGCCTCACCGGAGGGGCAGTCGCCATTGCCGGTCAGACAGGCCACGTCGTTCTTCAGCGCGTCCTGGGCGCTGGCCCAGGCGGGCTCCTCGAACTCGGTCTCGATCTGGGCCGTGATCAGCTCTTGGGTTGCCGGGTCGAGGCCGTTCCACTTGTCGAGGTTCATCGCGGTGACCACCGAGTCCCATCCGCCGAGCGGCAGGGTCAAAAGATGCGTCGACACCTCCCACCAGCCGGCGCTGTAGCCGGAACCGGCCCCGGTGACGGCACAATCGACCACGCCCTTCTGCAGCGCGCCCGGCACCTCGGAAAACGCGACATTCACGCCTTCCGCGCCCAGCGCCTCGAGAAACTTTGCGGTCATCCGGCCCGAGGCGCGGACCTTCAGCCCTTCGAGATCCGCGAGGCTTGCGATCTCGTGGTTGCAGAACACCACCTGCGGCGGATAGGGCGCGATAGCCAGCACGTGGCTGTTGAACCGGTCGCGGTAGATGTCGTCGACCATCGGCCGCGCCGCCTCGACCATTGCCCTGGCTTCGTCGGCGGTCACCGCCAGCAGCGGCACGTCGAGCCCTTCGAGTTCGGGCGCGTCGGCGACGGCATAGTCTGCCACGGTCATCCCGACGTCGTAGACGCCCTGCCCCAGCAGCCGGTAGACGTCGCCGACGCCCATGCCCATCTGGTCATGCGTGGTCAGCGCGATCTCGAGATCGCCGCCCGAGGCGTCGGGCAGCGTCGTCTCCCAGAACGGCTGTTCGTACTGCTTGTGCAGCGGCAGGCCGGACCAGCTTCCGACGACGCTGAGGTTTTCGGCGAAGGCGGGCGAGGCCACGAGAGCCGTCGTGGCGATGAGGCCGAGGGTGATTTTCATGTCTACTCTCCTTGTTGGGTCGAGGCGTGGCGGTCAGGCCGCCGGCAGGATCGTGCTTTCGGCGTCTTCGGGGATGTCGGTGATCAGCATGTGCCCGGGCTTGTGGGTGATGCAGATCGGCAGATCGGCGTTCTCGAGCGCGACCTGGGGCGTGACGCCGCAGGCCCAGAACACCGGCAGATGGCCGTCGGGGACCGGCGCGGGGTCGCCCCAGTCCGGGCGCGACAGGTCCTTGATGCCGATCATGGCCGGGTCGCCGTGATGCACCGGCGCGCCGTGGGCGATCGGAAACCGGCGAGAGATCTCGGTGGCAAGTGCCAGCTGGTCGACGGGGACAGCGCGCATGCTGACCACCATCGGCCCGCCGAACGGGCCGGCCTGCACCGTCTCGATGCCGGATCTGAACATCGGCACGGTGGTGTTGTTCTCGATGTGCCACATCCGGATGCCGGCCTTCATCAGCGCGTGCTCGAAGGTGAAGGAACATCCCAGCGCGACCGCCACGAAGTCGTCCTGCCAGACGTCGGAAATATCCGCGACGCTGCGGTCGAGCCTGCCGTGCCGGTAGATGTTGTAGGCCGGCACATCGGTGCGGATGTCGATGTCGCGGCCCAGCGTGACCATCATCGGACTGCCGGTGTCGGAGACGCCCGAGACCGGGCACGGCTTGGGGTTGCGCTGGCAGAACCGCATGAAGTCGAGCGCGGCGTGCTCGGGCAGGATCGCGAGATTGGCCTGAAGATACCCGGCCCCGAGCCCGGCGGTGTGGCTGCCGAAACGCCCGGACCGGATCGCGGCGCGCACCGCGCCGGGGGCGGCGCGCTTCAGGGTTTCGTAATCCTCGATCATGCCGGGGCCCTCCTGCGTTGATCGCAGACTGACCCTGGGGCATATATCAGATCAAATTGATTATTTCTGGCTTAGCATATCAGGAATTTCTATACCCGCGTGTTTCCGCGCGACGTCCAACGCCATTTGCGCCGCGATTTCAACCATGTGGCTTCTTGGGTCGCCAAGGTAGGATGCGGTGAACTCGAGCGGTCTCGGCACCCAGCCGGGATCGAACTCCTCGATGCTGCCGCGTTCGATGAACGGCGTGGCCAGCGCTTTCGGCAGCGCGGCGACGCCGATCCCGGCTTCGACGAGGCGAAAGCAGGCCGACAGCGATGACGACGGAAACAGCGTGACGCCCGGCCCCACCTTCTCGAGCAGCAGTCCCTTGAGCTCGCGGTACGGGCGGGTCTGCCGCAGGTAGGTGATCACCGGTTGCGACACGAAGGCCGAGGCGTCGCGGTTCGACGGCGCCCTGCCGGCGGCCGCATACCAGCCCAGGTCGAACCCCGGCAGCGCGATGTTGTCGACCGAAAACTCCGACACCGGGCCAAGCAGGAACGCGAGGTCGATGTCGCGATCGAGAAGGCTGGAGCGCAGATTGACCGAGATGTCGACGTGGATCTCGACCTGCAGGCTGGGAAACCTCTGGTGCAGCCGCGACACCAGGTCCGGCAACCAGCACTGGGTGATGGTTTCCGACGCGCCCAGCCGCAGGTGCCCCTCGATGCCGGATTCGTCGATGACATGCTTGTCGATCAGGTGTTCGAGATGCTCGAACCTCTCGGCATAGGTCAGGAAGATCTCTCCGGCCTTGGTCAGCCGCAGCCCGGCGGCGGTCCTGTCGAACAACTCCTTCGACAGCGCCTCTTCGAGGTTCTTTATCCGCGCCGTGACCGCGGGCTGCGACAGGAACAGCGCCTGCGACGCCTTCTTCACCCCGCCCATGCGCACCACGGTCAAAAAGGCCCTGATCTGTTCGAGGTTCAGTCTCGCCACGCCCAACTCCTGCGTCTCGACCATTCGGCGGCCAGGCGCCGTCACGGTCCGGTTGCGGCCGCCCGGCTAGGCTGGTGGGCTGGCCGCGAAAGATCAACCGGTCCGAGGTCGAGGCCGCCGATGCCCCGCGACAAACCTGCCATCACACGGGACCACGCTGGCCGCCGACCGGCTGGCTGCCTGTGCGGCCTCGTATTCCGGCCCGCGGCGCAACAGCGCCAAGCCGAGGGCAGCTTGATTTCCGGCATCTCGCTTCAGGATCACCACCGCCGACCCTCGCCCGCGGCAGGTGATGAGGGCATTCCGTCGAATGCCGGTGCCGAGGTGGTCACCGCGCTGCCCCGGTTTCCTTGACCGGTGCGAAACCGGGTCGCAGACTGGATGCAGAGCGGCAGCGCTCCGGCTGCCGCGACAAGCCCGGCGGAGGAGGACCGCATGTTCAAGACCATAGTCGTTCCGATTGACCTCAGGCATCTGGACCAGATGCAGCGCGCCCTGAGCGTGGCGACCGATGCCGCCCGGCATTACGGGGCCACGGTCACCTTCATCTCTGCCACGCCGTCCGTGCCGAGTTCGGTTGCCCATAACCCCAAAGAGTTCGCCCAGAAACTGGAGGAGTTTGCCGCGTCTCAGGCCAAGGCGGGCGACATCACCGCGAAATCTCACGTGTTCATCGTCAACGACGTGACTGCCGATCTCGATCATTTCCTGCTCAAGGAGATCAGGACGCTGAACCCTGACCTGGTGATCATGGCCAGCCATCGCCCTGGCGCCGGGGATTACTTCTGGTCGTCACATGGTGGCAGCGTCGCATCCCACGCGCCGGCGTCGGTCATGCTCGTCCGCGAAGACGAAGACCTGTCGTCCTAGGTGCAAGGAGTCAGCACGGCTCGAAGGGCCACACCGATACGGTTGACGACCATTTCCCCCTGCTTGTCAGTGGCCTAAGCTTGGCTCTGTGCTGATGCTGTCCAGCGATGCGTCGAAAGATTCAGCCCCCCGGCCCAGCTAGCCAGATGCAGCTTTCCAGCGATCGGACCTGCCGGAGGAGCGCCGCGTGGTTCTGCAGCGTGGGGCGGGCGATCCGAACTGACTGCGCCCCCGCCGACCCTGCTACCTTGGCTCTGTGGCTGCGGTGCTCTGCCGGGACCCAGTGCCAGTGCCCCATACAGCGGAGCCAGTCGCAAAGGGCCCACGTCCTCGACGGTCGCCGAAGGGTGCTGCACCGGTGTGCCCTCCCATGCTGTTGCGCAGGGCGCTGCCGAGGGTCCGTTTGGTCCGCTCGGGGGCCGTTTTCGCCAGGTGCGGCGAAGGTCGGCTTCCCGCCCTTTGGCCGCACTCAACGCGCGCCACTGGGAACTGCGCCGAGATCTACACTACGGCCCAGCACGGCTTCGGGCACTTCCGGCCCACTCGCTCTTCGCGGATGGGCAGGTGATCTCGCTCTCCATGCATCATTCCCGTCGCAACGCTGATTGCTTGAAAAGTTCGTTCGAATGAATTAATATCACTGCATGGCGACGAAGCGCCTCGATTCCTTTTCGACAAGACGGAAGATCCTCGCCGCCGCGCGGGAGGTTCTCATGGCTCAAGGCTACTCCGGCCTTTCCACGCGTGCCGTAGCGGATGCGGCAGGCACGCAGATGAGCCAGATACGGTATCATTTCGGTTCCAAGAACGGGATGGTCCTCGCCCTTTACGAACACATGACCGAGCAGTTGCTCGCCCGGCAGACCGAGGTCTTCGACGATCCGTCGATGCCGCTCTCGCGAAAATGGGCGATGTCGTGTGACTTCCTCGATGCGGATTTCGACAGCGGCTACGTGCGAGTCCTGCAAGAGCTGATCGCGGTCGGCTGGTCCAACGCCCAGATCGGGGATGCCGTGCGGCGGTCGCTGACGCAGTGGCGAGATCTGCATGTTCGTCTCGCCAAGGATTTCGCCGCGCAGATCGGCGGGCTGGGACCGTTCGAAGCCGAGGATATCGCCGCTTTGGTCGGCACCGCATTCATCGGCACCGAAGCCTACCTCCTGCTCGGCTGCGAGGCCCGAGACCTCCCGGTGCGCCGCGCGCTGCGCCGCGTCGGCCGGATCATCGAACACCAAGAGGCCCAGTTGCAATCGAAGGAGTGAGCCATGCGCGCCGCCATCCCTTGCATCGAAGATTACATCGAGAGGAACGGCGTCAGGGTTCACTACGCCGTGCATGGAGACGGTCCGCGCAGCCTGATGTTCCTGCCAGCCTGGCCGATTGTGCATTCCCGGGTCTACAAGGCCCAGATCCCCTATTTCGCGGACCACTACCGGGTGATTTCTTTCGACCCGCGCGGCAATGGTCTGTCCGACCGGCCGGGCGATCCCGACGCCTATGCCCCCTCGCAGTTCGTCGAGGATGCCTTGGCGATCCTCGACGCGACCGGCACAGAGACAGCCACCATGATCGGTTTGTCGCTTGGGGGGCTCTACGCCGCCCTGCTCGCGGCCCATTGCCCCGAACGCGTCGAGGCGCTGATTGCCTGCGGTGCCGTCGTTCCCTTCGTGCCGACACACCCCCACAAGAACGCCGACAGCCTACATGCCGAACGCTCCAGCTACGAAGGGTGGGAGAAGTTCAACACGGCGTATTGGCAAACCCAGTATCCCGACTTCTGCGACTTCTTCTTCAGCCGAATGTTCTGCGAGCCGCATTCCACGAAGCAGATCGAAGACGCCCTTGAATGGGCCGCGAGTGGCAGCGGCGAAATCCTGACGCGCATGTCGCGGTCGAGCGACTCCGGTCGATTTCGCGCCACCGAGGCGGCCTACGCCACCATTTCGTGTCCGTCGCTTTGGGTGCACGGGGCCGCGGACGAGGTGACGCCCGTCGAAATGTCCGAAACGGCGGCTCGGATAGCCGGCGGTGAGCTGCAGGTCTGGCCCGATGTGGGACATGGCGCCAATGTCCGGTTTCCGGCGAGGTTCAACACCCTGATGCGGGACTTCCTTGCCCGTCACCTGGGCACCGGGGCGCCCTTCCCCGCAACCGGTCGGCGCGCTTCGGGAAAGCGCGTGCTCTACCTGTCCTCGCCGATCGGCCTCGGCCATGCGCGTCGTGATCTTGCCGTGACCCGCGAATTGCGAACGCTGCATCCGGATCTGGATCTCCATTGGCTGGCGCAGGACCCGGTGACCCGGTTTCTTGCGGCGAACCAGGAGCGCCTGCATCCGGCGAGTGCCCGTCTTGCCAACGAGTCCGCGCATATCGAGGACGAGTCGGGCGAGCACGACCTGAACGCGTTTCAGGCGATCCGCAACATGGACGAAATCCTGATCAAGAATTTCATGGTTTTCCAGGAAGCGGTCGACGAGCGGGACTACGACCTCGTGATTGCCGACGAGGCGTGGGACGTCGACCACTACTGGCACGAGCATCCCGAACTGAAACGGGCGCAGGTGGCGTGGTTCACCGATTTCGTGGGCTGGGTGCCGATGCCGGAGAACGGCCCGCGCGAGGCCTTTCTGACCACCGACTACAACGCCGAGATGATCGGCCACGTGGAGCGCAATCCGCAGGTTCGGGACCGGGCGATCTTCGTCGGCAATCCGGACGACATCATCCCGCATTCCTTCGGAGCCGGCCTTCCAAAGATGCGCGACTGGGTGCCCCGGCACTATGACTTCGCAGGCTATATCATTGGCCAGCACCCGTCCGAGTTCGGCAGCCGCGCCGAGCTGCGGGACCGCTTCGGCTACCTTGACGGCGAAAAGGTCTGCATCGTCACCGTCGGCGGCTCGGGCGTGGGCGCCAGCCTGATACGCCGCATCCTCCAGGCCTACCCGGTCGCCAAGGCGCGCATCCCGGCACTGCGGATGATCGTCGTGACCGGACCCCGGCTCGACCCCGCGAAGTTCACGGTGCCCCAAGGCGTGGAAACCCGCGCCTTCGTGCCCGACCTCGACCGGCACCTCGCGGCCTGCGACCTTGCCCTCGTGCAGGGCGGTCTGACCACGACGATGGAGCTGACCGCCGCCGGCACACCGTTTCTCTATTTTCCGCTTCGCAACCACTTCGAGCAGAACTTCCACGTCGCTCAGAGGCTCGACCGCTACAACGCCGGGCGCAGGATGATCTACGCCTTGTCCGATCCCGACCGCATCGCCGAGGCGATGGTCGATGAACTGGCCAACCCGAAACCCATGCGACCGGTCGAGGCCGACGGCGCGAAGCGCGCCGCGCGCATGCTCGCCGAGCTGCTCTGACCCGCAGGAATCGAAAGACACCGCAACGACCAGACCAAACCCCCTAGAGGAGAAGACCGATGACCCAATGGGAAATCCACGGCTCCGAACTGACCAATTGCAACTGCGCCTATGGCTGCCCATGCCAGTTCAACGCGCTGCCGACCCACGGCAGCTGCGAGGCGGCGCTCGGTTTTCATGTGGACCGGGGCCATTACGGCGATGTCGCGCTCGACGGGCTGAACATGGCCATGGTGGTCAAGTGGCCCGGCCCGATCCACGAGGGCGAGGGTCGCATGCAGATGATCATCGACGAACGCGCCTCGCCGGCGCAACGCGACGCTTTGGAGAAGATCATGCGTGGCGAGGATACCGACGACATGGCAACCATGTGGTGGGTCTTCTCGATGATGTCTCCCCACAAGGAGGAAACCCTCTACAGGAAGATCTCCTACAGCTCCGACATCGAGGGCCGGACCGGCGAAGTCCACGTCGAGGGCGTCTTCGATCTCGAGGCGCGCCCGATCCGCAACCCGGTGACCGGCAATCCGCACCGGGTCCGGATCGACACGATCGGCGGGTTTGGCTACCGGGTCGCCGAAATGGGCAGCGGGACGACGCGAACCCACGGGCTTATCGACCTGCCCAACAACACCGACAGCTACGCCCAGTTCAACGAGCTGCACTTCTCGAACAGCGGCATCATCGACGCGGTCCGTTGAAATGACCGGCGAATACAGCATGTTCGAGCGGCTGCTGCGCCGTGATCAACTGGTGGTCGGGCTCGGGCTCGCAGCGGTTACCTTGCTGTCCTGGAGCTATCTGCTGACCGGCGCCGGCATGGAGATGCCATCCATGCCGGCCGCCATGGACACCGCAAAGATGTCGCGGTGGTCGCCCGGTCAGGCGGCGCTGATGTTCATCATGTGGTGGGTGATGATGGTGGCGATGATGCTGCCCTCTGCCGCGCCGATGATCCTGCTGTTCTCGTCGGTGGCCAAGAGGTCCGGGCGCGCCATTGGCACCGTGCTCTTCGTTTCGGGGTATCTGCTGGTCTGGGGCGGCTTCAGCATGATCGCCACCCTCATGCAGTGGGAGTTGACCCGGAGCGGGCTGCTCGATGGCATGCGGGCCAACTCCTTGATGCTGGCCGGGCTGCTGTTGCTCGGGGCCGGGATCTACCAGCTGACGCCGGCCAAGGCCGCCTGCCTCAGGCACTGCCAATCGCCGCTCCGGTTCGTCATGGAGCACTGGCGACCGGGGCCGTCCGGCGCGATCGGCATGGGACTTCGACATGGCGGCTACTGCCTCGGCTGCTGCTGGGCTCTGATGGCGCTCCTGTTCGTCGGCGGGGTGATGAACCTGCTTTGGATCGGCGGTCTCGCGGCCTATGTCCTGGTCGAGAAAGCCCTTCCCCAATGGAGGTATCTCGGGCTCGTTTCCGCCTGCCTCCTGATCACCGCCGGAGCGGTCCTGCTTGGTCTCTCGGTCTCATCATGGAGTGCGCCGTGACCCATCGATCCCCGCTCAGGGCCCAGCCGACCCGGATCGTGCAGGCATCCAAAGCCAAGCCCGCCCTCGCGCCCAGTCGACGGATGTCACCTCGCTGACAATGGGAGCCTGCCTGGCCTGCAGGGCGACTGGAGCCGGGCCATCGACATGCCGGTCGCGATCGGCGGGACCGCCACGGGTCCGACGCCCGGCTTATTCGGACGCGCCTGTGTCACCGGCTGCGTGGCGATCGGCATCAAGGTCGCCGCCGCGTCGGATGACATCGAGATCACCAAAATGAAGATCGACATGGAAACGGACTGGGATGAACGCGGGCGGATGGGGTT
>JBFGEI010000048.1:0-15574 GCA_041580155.1 Limimaricola sp. | reverse complement strand
CGGGGAGGAGCGCGGCAATGGAGGATCTGCAGGCTGACCGCAAGCTGAGCGCGGCCGAAATCGGCGCCTTGGCGCATCTGTGGCGCGGCGAGGTCTACCGTTCGACGATCTGGCGTACCCGGCTCGATACCACGACGAACTGGGCTGTGGTGACGCTGGGCATCGCGCTGTCGATCGCCTTCGCCTCGCCCGAGGCGTCGCCGCTGCCGCTGGTGCTGGTCGGGATCCTGATCCTGTTCTTCCTGATGCTCGAGGCGCGGCGCTATCGCTACTTCAACGTCTGGCGCGCCCGCTGCCGTTGGATCGAGACGCATTACTACGCGCCGATGCTGCACGACGGCGACCTGCGGATGGCCGAGGGCTGGCAGAAGCGGCTGGCCGAAGACTACTGGGTGCCGCGGTACCACGTGCCGCTGACCGTGGCGGTAGGCCGGCGGATCCGTCGCAACTACCTGTGGATCCTGCTGATCCAGACCGCGGCCTACGCCGGCAAGATCGTGGTCCACCCCGAACCGGCCGCGGATCTGGCGCAGCTCTTTGCGCGCGCCGCGATCGGGCCGGTGCCGGGGCAGGCGGTGCTGGCGGCCGGCGCGCTCTATTGCGCGGTCTGGGCCGGCTGGGCGTTTCAAAGCTGGCGCCACGACGTGCGGACCGCAGCCAGCCGCACGCCGCACAGCGCGATGGGCTAGGCCCGGTCAGCGGGTCTCGCGCAGCGTCTCGATCATCAGCGACACGTTGTCGGGGTCGGCGTCCGGGGTGATGCCGTGGCCAAGGTTGAACACATGCGCGCCGCCGGAAAACGCGTCGCGGATCCGCCGGGTCTCGTCGATCAGCTCGCGGCCGCCGGTCACCATGTGACGGCTGGCGAGGTTGCCCTGCACGCAGGCCAGCGGCTGCACGTGCTCGGCCGCCCATTCCGGGGTCACCCCGTCGTCGAGCGCGATGCAGTCGGCGCCGATCATCCGCGCCGCCTCGGGGAAGCGGGTGCCGGCGCCGCGCGGGAACGCGATCACCGGCAGGCCGGGATGCTTGACCTTCAGCGCCGAGGTGATCCGCGCCATCGGCGCCAGCGAATAGCGGTCGAGATCGTCGCCCTGCAGCGATCCGGCCCAGCTGTCGAACAGCTTGACCACTTCGGCGCCGGCCTCGACCTGCGCCGAAAGATAATGGATCGTCGCCTCTGTGATCTTGTCGATCAGCGCGTCGAAGGTGGCGCGGTCGCCGGTCTTCAGCGCATGCGCCGGACCCTGGTCGGGGGTGCCGCGGCCGGCGATCATGTATGTCGCCACGGTCCAGGGCGCGCCGGCAAAGCCGATCAGCGCGGTGTCATCGGGCAGCTCGCGGCGCAGGATCTTCACGGTCTCGTAGATCGGCGAGAGATGCTCGTGGATCGCGTCGGCCGGCTTCAGCCGGGCCAGGTCCGCGGCTCCGGTCACGGTCGACAGCCGCGGCCCTTCGCCGGTGACGAACCACAGGTCGGCGCCCAGCGCCTGCGGCACCAGCAGGATGTCGGCGAACAGGATCGCGGCGTCGAAGCCGAACCGGCGGATCGGCTGCAGCGTCACCTCGGCGGCCAGCTCGGGATTGTAGCACAGCGACAGGAAATCGCCGGCCTTGGCCCGCGTCGCGCGGTATTCCGGCAGGTAGCGTCCGGCCTGGCGCATCATCCAGATCGGCGGCACCGGCAGGGTCTCGCCTGCCAGCGCGCGCAGCAGGGTCTTGGTCGGGGGGGTGTGAGCATGGATCATCGCATCGTCGTCCCGCCGCGCGGCCGCGTTGTCAAGGTGGCACGGGGTCCCGCGCGGCGCGCGACCCGGGCGAAACGCGGCGATAGCGCGCGGCGCCCGGATGGTTGCCGCGCCTGCGGGGCGGGCGTAGAACCACCGGCATGACGCTTGAAATGCCCACACCCGCACTCCCGCTCCGCATCGGCACCCGTGGCTCGCCGCTGGCGCTGGCGCAGGCCAACGAAACCCGCGAGCGGCTCGCCACCGCCTGGGACCTGCCGTTCGAATCCTTCGAGGTGGTGATCATCCGCACCACCGGCGACCGGGTGATCGACCGGCCGCTGAGCGAGATCGGCGGCAAGGGGCTGTTCACCAAGGAAATCGAAGAGCAGCTGTCGGCCGGCGGCATCGATCTTGCGGTGCATTCGATGAAGGACATGCCGGTGGAACAGCCCGAAGGGCTGATGCTCGACGGCTATCTCGAGCGCGAGGACCCACGCGACGCCTTCGTGGCGCTGGGCACCACCGGGATCTCCGGTCTGGCGCAGGGCGCGGTGGTCGGCACCTCGAGCCTGCGGCGCCGGGCGCAGCTGCTGGCGCGGCGCCCCGACCTGCGGGTGGTCGAGTTTCGCGGCAACGTGCAGACCCGGTTGCAGAAGCTGGCCGACGGCGTCGCCGAGGCGACCTTCCTGGCCGTCGCCGGGCTGAACCGGCTGAAAATGTCGGATGTGCCGGCGCATCCGATCGAGGTCGACCAGATGCTGCCGGCCATCGCCCAGGGCGCGATCGGCATCGAACGCCGCGCCGCCGACAGCCGCGTCGCGGCGCTGCTCGAACCGCTGCACCACCACCCCACGGCGCAGCGTCTTGCCGCCGAGCGGGCGTTTCTCGCGAAGCTCGACGGCTCGTGCCAGACCCCGATCGCCGGGCTCGCGGTGCTCGATGGCGGAACGCTGCGGCTGCGCGGCGAAATCCTGCGCCCGGACGGCACCGAGGTGCTCGACGACGCCGGTGAGGCGGCGATCGAGGATGGCGCGCTGCTGGGCCATGACATGGCGCGGCGGTTGCTGGAGCGGGCCGGCGCCGGCTTCTTCGACGGCTGACCCCGGGCTGGCGCGCGACCGGGCCGCGGCCCGATGCCGGCGCAGTGGCCGCCGACACCCGCAAACCGCGCCATCTACCGCGGTTTCGCTCCGAATCTCCGGCTTGTGCCGGCTGCGCAGCTGTGTGATCTGACATTTGCGAGTTTTTTCCCGCGAGCGCGACGCGGGATGTTAATGTATTGTGTCTACGTGCGGGCTGCGCGGCATCGGGCGCGGCATCAGGAGAAGCGGATGTCGGTTTACCATCGCAACAACGTCAAGGTGACCGGCGGGACCGGTCAGACGATGCTGTTCGCGCATGGGTTCGGCTGCGACCAGGAGATGTGGCGCTTCGTGGCGCCGGCCTTCGAGGCCGGGCACAAGGTGGTGCTTTTCGACCTGACCGGTGCCGGAAAATCCGATCTCGGCGCCTATGATTTCGACCATTATGCCCAGCTTGACGCCCACGCCGAAGACATCCTGCGGATCTGCGACGAGCTGGAGTTGCGCGACGTGGTGCTGGTCGGCCATTCGGTCAGCGCGATCACCTCGGTGCTTGCGGCCAATGCCCGGCCCGATCTGTTCGCCAAGCTGGTGCTGCTGGCGCCGTCGCCGTGCTTCCTGGAAGACAACGGCTATCACGGCGGCTTCAAGCGCGAGGATCTCGAGGGGCTGGTCGCTTTCATGGACGAGAACTACCTCGGCTGGTCGGCGCAGGTCGCAGCGATGGCGGCCGGGCAGGACATCGACGGCCCCGCCTCGGTCGAATTGACCCGCAGCTTCTGCCGCACCGACCCGGCGATCGCGCAGCATTTCGGCCGGGTGACCTTCCTGTCGGACCGCCGCGCCGACATGCAGAAGCTGACGCGCCCGGCGCTGATCGTGCAATGCAGCGACGACACGCTGGCGCCGACCGAGGTCGGGCGCTGGCTGCACGACAACATCGGCCCGAGCACGCTCGAGATCCTCGAGGTGACCGGGCACAGCCCGCATCTCACAGCCCCAGCGGAGACGATCGATGCGATCCGGCGCTTTATCGACCATGCCCCAGCCTGAACAGGGCGACGCGGGCAATCTCGATAGCTTCGCGGTCGAGCTGCTGCAGGACGCGCCCTGCGGCATCCTGGTCACCGATCCCGACGGCGGGCTGGTCCTGGCCAACCGGACCCTGGCGCACTGGTTGCGCCGATCCGACGCCGAGCTGGCCAGCCCGGTGCGGATCAAGGATCTGCTGACCATGCCGGGGCGGATCTTCTTCGACACCCATGTCGCGCCGATGCTGCGGCTGCAGGGCCATGTGCGCGAGATCGCCTGCCAGTTCGAACGGCGCGACGCGCCGCCGCTGCACGTGTTGCTGAACGGGGTGATGCGGACCGCGCCGGATGGCACCCCGACGCGGGTCGACTACACGATTTTCGACGCCACCGAGCGCGCGCTCTACGAGGCATCGCTGCGCGAGGCGCGCAGCGGCGCCGAGCAGCTGGCGGCGATCGTGACGGCGTCGCCCGACGCGATCCTGCGGGTCGGGGCCAGCGGCATCGTGCAGCGCTGGAATCGCGGCGCCGAGGCGATGTTCGGGCTGGGCGCCACAGAGGCCAGCGGCCGCCGCGTCGAGGAGCTGGTGCGTCTTGAGGGCAGCGAGGGCTGGTTCGCGGCGCATCGGCGCGACGCCCTGCCGATCAAGCGGTTCGAGGCGGTGGATGCCGAGGGGCGCGATCTGGCGGTGATGATCTCGGTGATCGGCGACGCCGAGGATCCCGGCGCCGACTGGTCGATCGTGCTGCGCGACGTCACCGAACGGGCCCGGGCCGAGCGCCGGCTGCAATTGGTGAACGGAGAGCTGAACCACAGGGTCAAGAACACCCTCAGCGTGGTGAGTGGCATCGCCCGGCAGACGCTGAGCTCGGAAGACAGCCTGGCGCTGGGGCAGCGGCTGCAGGCGCTGGCGCGGGCGCATGAGGTTCTGACCGGCGCTCAGTGGGACAGCGTCGCGCTGCGCGAGCTGGTCCAGATCACCGCCGAAGAGGCCGGCGGCCCCGAGCGTTTCAGCTTCGACGGGCCGGATCTGGAGCTGTCGCCGCAGCACGCCACCACGCTGTCGATGGCGTTGCACGAATTGACCACCAACGCGCTGAAATACGGCGCGTTGTCATGCGACGGTGGTGTGGTGACCGTAGCCTGGCGGCTGGAGCCGGGAGACGCGCCGCGGTTGCACCTGAGCTGGCGCGAATCCGGCGGACCCGTTGTGGTGCCGCCGACCCGCAAGGGGTTCGGCACAAAGATGATCAACCGGGTTCTGGCGGCCGAGTTCTCGGCCGAGGTCCGGTTCGATTTCGCCCCGGACGGGGTGTGCTGCGAAATCGGCTTTCCCTACGGCTGAGCCGCGACGCGCGTGCGCGGCCGGGCGCATCGACCGATGCGCCCGACGCCTCGATCAGGCGGCCTTCTGCCAGTCGAACTTCTTGAACGCGTCGTCGACCGGGGTCTGTGCCAGGTGGTTGGTGTAGTTGCTCATCACCTTCTGCGCGACGCCGAGGATCACCTCGAGCACCTGGCGCTGGGTGAAGCCGGCGTCGAGGAAGCTCTGCACCGCCTTGCCGTCGACTTCGCCACGCTGGCGCACGACGTTCAGGGTGAAGGCGCGCAGCGCCTCGAGCTTTTCGGTCGGCAGCGGGGCTTCGGCGCGCAGCGCGTCGGTCAGCGCGTCGCTGACGCCCATCGCCTTGGCGATGCCGGTATGCGCCGGGACGCAGTAGTGGCAGGCGTGCTCGACGTTGATCGTCTGCCAGACCACGGTCTTCTCCTCGGCGTCGAAGCTCGAGTCGAGAAACAGCTGGTGCAGCTGCTGGTAGCCGTCGAGCAGGCCCGGCGCTTCGGCCATCACCGCGTGCAGGTTCGGGACCCGGCCGAAGGCGGCCTTGGATTTCGCCAGCAGCGGCTTGCTTTCGGCCGGGGCGGTGGTGTCGTCGTGCAGCGTGAAATCGGTCATCTCTGTCTCCTGTTGCGTCATGCGACGTGACGGCCCGGCTGCCGCGCCGTGGCAGGTCCGGGCCGTCGCTGAGACAGAGATCGGGTCTATTGAGCGATCACTCAATAGGTAGATTGAGCGATCACTCAAATGTCATCGCCACAGGTGCCGCGGCGCGGCGCGCGGCGGGCGACATTGCCGGCGCGACCGCCTATATTGGCGGCATCATGACCCGCTCCGCCCCATATGACCGCGACACCGCGCTCGACGCCGCCCTGACGCTGTTCTGGCGCAAGGGCTACCATGCGACCTCGCTGAAGGATCTCGAGGCAGAGCTGGGGATGCGGCCCGGCAGCATCTACGCCGCCTTCCACAGCAAGGAGACGCTGTTCCGCACCGTGCTCGAACGCTACGCGACCGAGATGCGCCGCGGTTTCGAGACGGCGCTGGCCGGGTCGGAGTCGCCGCTCGGCGGGCTGGCGGACTACGTGCGCGATCTGGGCGGGCTGCTCGACGACACCGGGCCGTCACGCGCCTGCATGCTGGTCAAGACGCTGCTCGAGGCGACCTCGGACCAGCGCGAGATCATCGCCGAGGCCAAGGAGTACCTGGCCGCGATCGAGGCGTCCTTCGCGCGGGTGTTCGAGGCGGCGCGGCAGCGCGGCGAAATCGCGCCGGACGCCGATCCGGCGCGGCTGGCGCGGCGGCTGCAGACCTATATCTTCGGCTTGAAGGTGCACGCGCAGCGCGAAACTTCGAGCGCGTCGATGCACATGCTTGCCGAGGACGTCGCCGCCGATCTCGAAGCGATGCGGGTCTCGGGCCTGCCGGCCCGAGCCGCGCCCGCCGCCCCAGGCCCCCGGGCCTGAGACGGCGACCGGGCCGCATCGCTGCGGCACGGCGTCGGCGTCAGCGCATCATCGCCGGCGTGGCGTCGGTGGTGAACAGGAAGTCCTCGCCCCCGGCGTTCTGGTGGCAGGCGATGCAGCCGGCGTCGGCGTTCTTGCCGACCAGTCCGGCCAGCGCCATGTCGTTGGGGTTGCGGTCCAGCGTGCCGTCCGGAAGATACTTGGCCCAGAACCAGTTGTTGGTCTCCGGGTCGTAGCCGTCCTCGCGCTGGAACATCACCGTCACCGCGCCGAGATGGCCGGCCGGATCGCCCAGCACCTCGTCGACCGTCACCCCTTCGGGGCCGTAGTTGCGCTTGACCACGAGCGTGCCGGTGTGCCCGTCGACCGTGGCCTCGGTGTAGAAGGTCTCGAGCATCATCCCGTGCGGGTCGGTGCCGGGGTAGGGGAACGACATCACCGCGCCCGCGCCGACCATGTGCATCTCGGACATCGCGGTCCACAGATCACCGGCATAGGCGGTGTCGGCTTCGGTGCCGAACGGCGCCATGTCGTCCTGCGCCAGCGCCAGCGTCGCCAGGCCCGCCGTGGCCATCGTCAACATCAACATAGATCTACGCATGTCTTCCTCCTCGGGTTGCCCGGCCAAGGGTAACCCGGCGTCGGTCCCGCCCGGTATCACGCCGGCGCACGTTGGCGTGATGCGCGGCGATACGACAAATCGTGGTGAACCACGGCATCGGACAAGACTGCCGCTAGGTAAAGTGCTAGTCTGCCGATATCCGGCGGCGAACCCGCCATCGTGTGACGCGATCCGCGGGCGGTCCACCGAACTGCAGAAGTGAGGTGAGGCGACATGGTCAAGACAATCGGAAACCCGCTGTCCTGGACAGCGCATGTGCTTGGTAGCGGCTCGAGTTACGTCGCCAGCGGCACCCGCGAGATCGGCGGCGAGGACACCGCACCGGTGGTGATCCGCAAGCTCGAACTGTCGGATCTGAAGATCGCGCTGCGCAAGGGCGCCGAGGATCTGGCGGCGTTCCGATCCGACGTGGTGTTCATCTGCGTGGTCTACCCGGTCGTCGGCGTGCTGCTGACCTGGTTCGCCTTCAACCGAGATCTGCTGCCGCTCGTGTTGCCGCTGATCTCGGGTTTCGCGCTGATCGGCCCGGTCGCGGCGCTGGGGCTCTACGAGATGAGCCGGCGCCGCGAGGCCGGCGAAGAGCCCGGATGGGGCGCCGCCTTCGGGGTGTTCGGATCGCCATCGGCGGTGCCGATCTTCCTGCTCGGCCTCTACATGCTGGGGATCTACCTGGTCTGGATGCTGACCGCCTACGCGATCTACAGCGTTACCCTCGGGCCCGAGCCGCCGGCATCGGTGCTGGGCTTTCTCGGCGACGTGTTCGGCACTGGCGCCGGCTGGGCGTTGATCGTGGTCGGCATGAGCGTCGGCTTCCTGTTCGCCGCCGGGGTGCTGGCGATCAGCATCGTGTCGTTCCCGATGCTGCTTGACCGGCATGTCGGTGTGCTGACCGCGGTCTCGACCTCGGTGAAGGTCGTGACCCGCAACCCGGTCACGGCGGCGGTCTGGGGGTTGATCGTGGCGGTGTCTCTGGCGCTAGGCATGGCGACGCTGTTCATCGGGCTGGTCTTCGTGCTGCCGATCCTCGGCCACGCGACCTGGCACCTGTATCGCCGGGCGATCGGCAGCCCCGAGCCGAAGCCCTGAGCACCTAATCGGGCCGCCAGGCGGCCCGACCGCACCCCCCCGCTAGGCTTCGGTGGCGGCGAAGATCGCCGTGACCTCGTAGGGCTGCAGCGTCACCGTTCCGGACAGGGCCGCGCGCGGCGCGTAGTTCGCCGAGATCGACTGGCCGTCGATCCGCAGCTGATCCGGCACCTCGATCGTCACCGGCGCGGCGCCGAAATTGGCCAGCACCACGATCCGCGCGCCGTCATGCCGACGCTCATAGGCCAGAAGCCTGGGATCGTCCTGCAGCGCCGGGTGATAGCTGCCGTGCTGCACCACCGGCAAGCGACGGCGCAGCGCCACCAGCCCGCGGTAATGCGCGAAGATCCCGTCCGGATCGGCCCGGTCGCGGGCGGCGTTGATCGTGACGTGGTTCGGGTTCACCTCGATCCAGGGCGTGCCGCCGGTGAACCCGGCCTGCGGCGCGTCGGACCATTGCATCGGCGTGCGGGCGTTGTCGCGGCCATTGGTGTTGGCGCCGCGGATGAAGTCCCGCGAGGCGACGCCGGCGGCGGTCTGCAGCCGGTGGTAGTTCAGCGTCTCGATGTCGCGAAACTGGTCGATCCGGGTGAAGGCGGCGTTGGTCATGCCGATCTCCTCGCCCTGATAGATGTAGGGCGTGCCCTTCATCAGGTGCAGCACGGTCGCCAGCATCTTGGCCGAGACCACCCGGAATTCGCCGTCGTCGCCGTATTTCGACACCGCGCGCGGCAGGTCGTGATTGCTCCAGAACAACGAATTCCAGCCATCATCGGCCAGCGCCAGCTGCCACTTGTCCATCACTCGCTTGAACCCGACGAGATCGAACGGCTTGGTGGTCCATTTGCCATGCGTCGGATCCCACCCTTGGGTCACGTGCTCGAACTGGAACACCATCGACAGCTCGTGGCTGTCGCGCCCGGAATAGAGCAGCGCGCCCTCCGGCGTGGCGCTCCAGGCCTCGCCGACGGTGACCACGTCGCGGCCCTTCAGCGTTGCCTCGTGCATCTCGCGCAGCAGCGGGTGCAGCCGCGGCCCGTCGACGAAGATCCCGTCGTCGACCTGCTTGCCGATCAGGTCGATCACATCCATCCGGAACCCGGCGATGCCGCGGTCGAGCCACCAGTTCATCATCTCGTAGATCGCCGCGCGCAGCTCCGGGTTCTCCCAGTTCAGGTCGGGCTGCCGCGCGTCGAACAGGTGCAGGTAATACTGGCCGGTCGCCGGGTCGAGCGTCCAGGCCGGCCCGCCGAAGTTCGATTGCAGGTCGCTGGGCGGGCCGCCGTTCGCCGCCGGGTCGCGCCAGACGTAGAAGTCGCGGAACGGCGCGTCGCGGCCCTGGCGCGCCGATTTGAACCAGGCGTGCTGGTCCGAGGAATGGTTCACCACCAGGTCCATCACGATGCCGATGCCATGGTCGCGCGCCTCGGTCAGCAGCGCGTCGAAATCCTCGAGCGTGCCGAATTCCGGCGCGATGGTCCGGTAGTCCGAGATGTCGTAGCCATTGTCGGCCATCGGCGAGGCGTAGACCGGCGACAGCCAGATCAGCCCGACGCCGAGATCGGCGAGATGGTCGAGCCTCGAGATGATGCCGGGGATGTCGCCGATGCCGTCGCCGTTGCTGTCGCAGAAGCTGCGCGGGTAGATCTGGTAGGCGGTGGCCGAGTGCCACCAGCGGGGCGCGGTGTCGGGCATGCTGCGGTCCTTGTGTTGCGGGCCGGCGCCGACCGCGTCTGTGCCGGCCGGTCGCCGGGAGGCATGGGCGTGCGGACGCTAGCGCCGGATCTGCCGGGGGGTCAACGGGCGATGCCGAGGCCGGCGGCAGCCTGGACAAGGTTTTCCCGACGCTTCGAAGCCCGGCCGCTGCGCCGTTTTCGCAAGCATCCGCAAGGGCGCTCGCCGCGCGGCCCGCCGATGAACTCTCGCGAAAGCTGCAAAAGCCAGGAACGGCCGCCGCATCCTGCGCGAGGATGCTCGAAGCCAAATCGGTGGTGAGGGGGGCTTGGTAGCGGAGGAGGGACTTGAACCCCCGACACGCGGATTATGATTCCGCTGCTCTAACCAACTGAGCTACTCCGCCAGGAGCGAGCGCGGTCGTATGACAGGGGCCGCGAGGCGTCAAGAGGGAAATCGGCGAAATCTGCAACAGCGGACCCGCCGCGCGCGCCGGGAGTTGTTTCGTCCCGTGTCGCCGTGGTTCAGTGGCGGCGCAACAACCGCCGGAGCGCCCGTGGCCAAGAACCCTACCGCCGATCTCCGCCGTGTCTGGCGCACCTTGTCCGACAAGGAACGGATTGCCCACGCCAGCAAGGCGGCGGACAGCGCCGAACGGCCGCTGCCGGTGGTCTGGCTGCTTGGCAAGACCGGGGCCGGCAAGTCGTCGCTGGTGCGGCTGCTGACCGGGCTCGACGACGTGGCGGTGGGCTCGGGCTTCGCGCCCTGTACCCGAAGCGCCGCCGTGTTCGACTTTCCTACCGAACGGCCGTTGATGCGGTTTCTCGACACCCGCGGGCTGGGCGAGGCGGGCTACGACGCGGCGACCGACCTCGCGCAATGCGAGGCGCGCAGCCATGCGATCCTGGCGCTGGCGCGGCTTGACGACCCGGCGCAGCAGGATCTGGCGGCGGCGCTGCGCGAGGTGCGCAAGCGCAAGCCGGCGACCCGGATCATCCTGCTGCATACCGCCACCGAGGAGGTGCCGGACGACCAGGCCCGATTCCGCGCCCGCGCCGCGACCCAAAGCGTGATGGAGGCGGCCGCGCGCGGCCCGCTGCCGGCGCTCGAGATCTCGCTCGCGCCTGACCGGGAAGATGCCGAAGGGCTCAATGCGCTGACCGACCGGCTGGGCGAGACGATGCCCGAGGTGGCGCTGCTGCTGGCCCGCGACGCCGGCGGCGACGGCGAGGCCGAGGCCTTCGCGGCGCTGCGGCCGCTGGTGCTGTGGTACGCCGGTGCCGCGGGCGCCGCCGATGTGGCGCCGCTGATCGGCGCGGTGACGGTGCCCGGGGTGCAGGCGGCGATGCTGCGAGCGCTGGCGCAGCGCCACGGCGTCGAGTGGAGCCGCAGCCGGATGGCCGAGTTCGCCGCCGCGCTGGGGCTGGGTGCTGCGCTGCGCTTCGGCGGCAGCTACCTGCTGCGCCAGGCGGTCAAGCTGATCCCGGTCGCCGGCCAGACGCTGGGCGCCGCCGCCGCCGGCACGGTGAGCTTCGCCGCCACCTACGCGCTGGGCCGCGCCGCCTGCTACTGGCTGCACCAGGGGGCCGCCGGCGCCAGCGTCTCCGAGGCCGAGCTTCGGGCGATCTACCGCGACGCGCTGCGTCGGGCCCGGCACAAATGAAGCCGCGGCCCGTTGTCCGGCTGCGCCGGGCGCTGCTGCGCTGGGACCGGCTGATCGCCGCCGCGTCGCTGGTGCTGCCGCTGGTCGTGCCGTTCCTCGTCGGCTTCCTGTGGCTGGCCGAGCACGGCTTCCTGCTGCCCTACATCGGGATCTGCGCCGGCATCGCGGCGCTGGGCTTCGGCGGCCGCTGGTTCGCCCGACGCCGGCGGCCGCGCAGCGCCGAGGAGCACTCGGCGCTGATGGACGAGATGAGCGTCGCCGCCGACCCCGAATGGACCAGCGCCGAGCGCCGAGTCTACGACAAGGCCCGGCGCCGGATCGAAAGGGACACCGCCGAGCCGATCGCCTGGACCGAACTGCCCGACCTGGCGCGGCAGGTGATCGACGACATCGCCCGCGGGCTTGGCAAGGACGACCGCAAGGCGCTCGATTTCACGCTGCCCGAGGCGCTGCTGCTGACCGAGCGCGCCGCCTCGCGCTACCGCGACCATTTGCGGCGCCACGTGCCGTTCTCGGACCAGATCAGCCTGCAGCGGCTGCACTGGCTCTGGCGGCACCGCGACCGGGCGCAGATGGCGGTCGACATGGCCTTCGCCGGGCACCGGATCCTGCGCTTCGCGCTGAACCCTGCCAAGGGTGCGCTGCGCGAGGTCGAATGGCTGATGGCCGAAGGCAACACCTCGTTCTTGGGCAACCAGATGATGGGGGTTCTGCAGGCGGTGCTTCTCGAGGAGGTGGCGCATGCCGCGGTCGAGCTCTATTCGGGCCGGCTGCGGTTCTCCGATGCCGAGCTGCTGGAGCTGCAGCTCGAGGAAAGCCGCGGCGACCGTGCCCGCATGGCGGCGGCCGACGCGCCGTTGCGGGTGCTCGTGGTCGGGCAGACCAGCTCGGGGAAATCGACGCTGATCAACGCGCTGCTCGGCGCCGAGATGGCCGAGACCGACATGCGGTCGACCACCGGCGGCACCGCCGGCTACGAGACCGAGATCGACGGCACCGCGGCGCTGCTGCTGGACACCCGCGGCATCGACGGCGACGACGCGGCGCGCAAGGCGCTGCTGCAGGAGATGACCGCGGCCGACGTGATCTTGTGGACGCTGCGCGCCAACCGGCCCGGCCGGGCGGCCGACAAGGCGCTGCTCGACGATTTCGCGGCGTGGTTCGAGGCGCATCCGGATCGGCGTCGGCCGCCGGTGATCGCCGTGGCGACGGCGGTCGACCGGCTGGCGCCGGACTGGCCCTATCCGGAGCACGCGCTGCCGAAGCCGCTGCGCGGCAAGATCGAGGCGGCGATGCGCGCCATCGCCGACGACATCGGCATCGGGCCGCGCCCGGTCAGCGCGGTGGCGCCGGACTGGAACATCGCGTCGCTGGAGCGGGCGCTGGCGGCGGCGGTGAGCGAGGGGCTGCTGGTGCAGCGCAACCGGCTGCGGGTCGGTGCCGCCGAACGCAGCGGCGGCCATGTGTCCGAACTGTCGCGGTCGGGCAGCGCGCTCTGGCAGGGGGCGCGGATCTTTGGCAGCCGGCTGGCCACGCGGATGCTGGGCGGCGCGGGCGACACGCCGAAGCGCGCGACGAAGGCCGGCGAACAAAACGACGGTAATCCGGAAACCGGGGAACCGACCGCCGAGAGGCAGAAGAAGGACGACGGCGCCGACTAGACGCGCCGCAGGATCGATGGCGGGGGCCGAAGCCCCCGCCATGATGTCATTCGCCGTAGGGAACCCAGATGTTCTTGATCTGGGTGGCGCGGTGCAGGAAGCCGCGGCCCTGGCCCTGGCTGCCGGACCAGTCGCGCGCGTTGGCCTCTTCGACCCAGGACTGCTTGAGGTTGCCCGCCGAGGCGGTCTCGACCATCAGGCAGCCGGCCTCGTCGCCCAGGTACCAGATCCCGGCCACGTCGTCGTGCTCGGCCAGGGTCTTGGCCAGCTCGTCGCGCGGGCCGGTGACGATGTTGACCACGCCGCCCGGCAGATCCGAGGTGTCGAACACCTGGTAGAGATCGGTCGCGGCCAGCGGGTGGGTCTGGCTTGGCACCACCACGACCGAGTTGCCCATCGCGATCGCCGGCAGCACCAGGCTGACGAAGCCCAGAAGCGGCTGCGCCGTCGGGCAGACCACGCCGATCACCCCGAGCGGTTCGTGCATCGCCAGCGTCACATGCGCGGTCTTGGTCTGGTGCACCGCGCCGTCGAACTTGTCGGATTGCGCGGCGTACCAGAAGCAGCGACGGATCGCGGTCTCGACCTCGGATTTCGCGGCCGATTTGGTCGCGCCGAAGGACACCAGCCGGGCTTCGAACTCGGCGGCGCGGGCCGACAGGTTCTCGGCGAGGTAATACAGCACCTGCGCCCGGTTGTGACCGGTCGCCTTGCCCCAGCCCTTGGCCTTGTGCGCCGCTTCCACCGCGTTGCGGATGTCCTTGCGGTTGCCCAGGCCGGCCAGGCCGACCATGCCCGAGGCGCCGACCACCCCGTAGGAATAGCCGCTGTCGGGCCGCGCCTGCTTGCCGCCGACATAGAGCTTGGCGGTGCGGTCGATGGCGTTCGCGGCCGCCGGGGCGCCCGGTGTCGCCTCGAGCGCCGGCAGCGCTGGTTCGGGCTTCTTCGCCTTGGGCTTGGGATGCGCCAGGTAGGCCATCATCCCCTCGCGGCCGCCCTCGCGGCCAAAGCCGCTCTCGCGGTAGCCGCCGAAGCCGGCGCCGGCGTCGAACACGTTGGTGCAGTTGATCCAGACCACACCGGCCTGGACCTGCGCCGCGATGTCGAGGCACAGGTTGACGTTCTCCGACCAGATCGAGGCGGCGAGGCCGTATTTGGTGTTATTGGCCAGCGCCACCGCGTCCTCGGGCGTGCGGAAGGTGGTCAGCGTCGCCACCGGGCCGAAGATCTCTTCGGTGGCGAGGATCGAGGCCGGCTCGACCCGGGTGGCGATGGTCGGCGGGTAGAAGCAGCCGTCCGGCGCCGTGCCCTGGCGCAGCACCGCGCCCTGGGCCTGGCCCTGCGCCATCAGCCCGCGGATCCGCTCGAGCTGCACCGGGTGCACGATCGAGCCCATGTCGGTGTTCTTGTCGAGCGGATCGCCGACCCGCAGCGTGTCCATCCGCGCCGCGAGCAGCGCCTCGAAGCGTTCGGCGACGCTTTCGGCGACCAGCACCCGGGCGCCGGCGCAGCAGACCTGGCCCGCGTTGAACCAGATCGCGTCGACCACGCCTTCGACCGCGGCGTCGAGATCCGCATCGGCGAAGACCACGAAGGGCGACTTGCCCCCGAGCTCGAGGGTCAGCGACTTGCCGGTCCCGGCGGTCTCGCGACGGATCCGCCGGCCGACCGCGGTCGACCCGGTAAAGGCGATCTTGTCGAGCCCCTTGTGCGCCACGATGGCGGCGCCGGTCCTGCCGTCGCCCGTGACGATGTTCAGCACGCCCTTGGGCAGGCCGCATTCGGCGGCGATCTCGGCAAAGGCCAGCGCGGTCAGCGGCGTGTATTCGGCCGGCTTCAGCACCACCGTGTTGCCGGCGGCCAGCGCCGGAGCGATCTTCCAGGCCAGCATCAGCAGCGGGAAGTTCCACGGGATGATCTGGCCGCAGACGCCGTGCGGCTCGGTGCCCGGGAACTCGTCCTCCATCAGCTCGGCCCAGCCGGCGTGGTGGTACAGGTGCCGGGCGACCAGCGGGATGTCGATGTCGCGGCTTTCGCGGATCGGCTTGCCGTTGTCCAGCGTTTCCAGCACCGCCAGCAGGCGCGAGTGTTTTTGCGTGAGCCGCGCCAGCGCGTACAGGTACCTGGCGCGCTCGAAGCCGCTCAGCGCGGCCCAGCCCGGCTGCGCGGCGCGCCTTCGACGAGACCGCCTGGTCCACCGACGCGGACTTCCGGCGCCGCTG
>JBFGEI010000047.1:0-15946 GCA_041580155.1 Limimaricola sp. | reverse complement strand
GGCCCGGCTGACCGACGCCGCGCGCCGCGCCGGCGCCGCGCTCGGCCTGGCCGAGCCGCCCGCGGCGCCGGCCGCCGAGACCGAGGCTGCGCAGACGACCCGGGCGGTGCGTCGGCTGCAACGGGCGCTGTCGGTCGGCCGGATCGGCGGCGCGCATGTGGTGCGGATCTCGGTCACCGCCGCCGCGCCGGACAAGGCGGCGCGCATCGCCAACGCGGTGGCGCGGGCCTATATCGGCGACCATCTCGACCAGCGCCGCGACCAGTCGACCCAGGCGGCGGACTGGCTCGAAAGCCGGCTGGCAACGCTGCAGGCGCAGCTGCGCCAGGCCGAGGACGCGGTCGAAAGCTTCCGCGCCGACAACGACCTGCTGACTACCCCGTCGGGGTCTCTGGGGGAACAGCAGCTGGCGGCGCTGAACCTGCGCTACGTCGACACCAGGACCGAGCTGGCCGAAAAGCGCGCGATGCTGCGGCAGATCGACGGGCTGCGCGCTGCCGGCGACGACCTGCAGGCGCATCCGCTGGTGCAGGGCGCGCCGGTGATCGCCGAGCTGCGCGCCCAGCTGGCCGAGGTGCGGCGCCGCGAGGACGAGCTGCTGGCGCGCTACGGGGCGCAGCACCCGCTGGTGATCGGGGTCCGCGCCGAACGGCGCACGATCGAGACCGAGATCGCCGCCGAGGTCACCCGGGTCGTCGCCACGCTGACCACCGAGATCGGCAGCGCCGAGGCGCGCGAGGCGGCGCTGGACGCCGCGCTTTCCGAGGCCAGCGGCACCGTCGGCGCCGACAACCGGGTCGGGGTCGAACTGCGCGAGCTCGAGCGGGTCGCGGCCTCCAGCCGGTCGCTTTACGAAGGCTTTCTCGACCGGGCCCGGATCATGACCGAGGAAACCGCCGCGACGGCCAGCGGCATAAGGGTGATCAGCGCCGCGGTGCCGCCCGAGGCTCCGAGCTTTCCGCCGACCAAGATCCTGCTGCTGTTCGGGCTGCTGGCCGGGCTGGTGGCGGGCAGCGCGGCGGCGCTCCCGGGCGAGCTGCTGCAGCCGGGCTTTGCGACCCGCCAGCAGGCCGAGCGCGGTCTCGGGCTGCCGGTGCTGGCCGCGGTGCCGCTGGTGACCCGGCCCGAGGTGCCGCTGCTGGCCAACCCCGAGGCCCCGTCCGGCGACCGGCCGAGCGAGGCCGGGTTCCGCGAGTCGCTGCAAAGCCTGCGGCACGCGCTGCTGCCGCCGTCCGAGATCAGCCGGACCCCGGTGGTCCAGGTCACCTCGGCGCTGCCGGGCGAGGGCAAGACCACGCTGGCGATCGGCATGGCGGCCTCGGCCGCGACCGCCGGCTACCGGGTGTTGCTGGTCGATGCCGATCTGCGCAGCGCCGGTCTGACCCGGCATTTCGGCATGGCGGCCAGCCCCGGTCTGGTCGACCTGCTGACCCATGTCGCGGTGTTCGACATCCTGCTCGACGACGCCACCGGCGCCTATGTGATGCCCTGCGGCGCCGAAACCCGGCACCCGGCGGACATCCTCGGTTCGGCCCGGATGCAGCAGTTCGTCGACTGGGCCCGGGCCTCGTTCGACCTGGTGCTGATCGACGGCGCGCCGGTCTGCGGCATGGCCGATGCCGGGATCCTGCAGCGCTACGCCGATACCACCGCCTTCGTGGTCAAGTGGCGCAGCTCGCCGCAGGCGCTGGTCGACCGGGCGCTGCGCGGTCTCGACAGGACGAAACTCAGGGGGGTGGTGATGAACATGGTCGAACAGGAGATCGCCGAGAGCTACGGCGACGGCTACGATCGGTATCCGGCGCGGGACGGCGCCACCGCGCCGGGTGTCCGGCATGGATGACGGCATGGCATCCTGTGCCGCCGCCGGGCGACGCTGGTACGCGGTCCGCTGCCACCCGCGGTCCGAGACCGTGGCGGCGCGCAACCTGGCGCGGCAGGGCTACCAGGCCTACCTGCCGTACCGGATCCGCACGGTCCGCCACGCCCGCAGCGTGCGGACCGTCAAGGATGCCTATTTCCCGCAGTATCTCTTCGTGGCGATGGACTTGCGGCAGGACCGCTCGGGGCCGGTCGAGGCGACGCATGGCGTGGCGCAGCTGCTGCGCGCCGGGGCGCGGCCGGCGGCGCTGCGCGATGGGCTGGTCGAGGCGCTGATCTCGGTCACCGCGCGCGACGGCTGCCTGCGCCCGGGCGAGCTGCTGCGCCCGGGTCAGAAAGTGCGGATCCTACAGGGGCCCTTCGCCGAGCGGATCGCGATGCTGGACCGGATCAGCGGCCGCGACGCGGTGGAGGTGCTGCTTTCGATGATGTCGCGGCAGGTTCGGGTCGAGGTGCCGCGCGCCGCGCTGCGCCCGGTCTCCTGAGCCGCGCCGCCGCGGCACCGATGCGACGCGGCGCGATACGTGCTAGAAAGGATTACGATGGCCGGGGGACCGTCGGAGACACGCCATGCCAGATCCCATCCTTCTGACCGTCGATCTATCCTGTACGATCGTTCCTCCGAACGGCCACGGCCGCGCCGGCGGGGCAGTCGATGCCGGATCGAGGCCACCGCGGGACAACCATGTCCGGCTGGTGCTGACGATCGAGGATGCGACGCTTGGCGATAGTCGCAGCGTCAACCGCGAGGCGCTGCTGGCGGCGGTGGAGGAGGGGCTGCGCAGCCGCCGGGTGCGCGACCGCGCCGAGACCGGGCCGCGGTCGCCGCGGCTGCACGGGCTGACGGCGCGCGAAATCGAGGTTCTCGAACTGCTGACCGCCGGGCATTCCAACAAGATGACCGCCAAGAAGCTCGGCATCAGCCCGCGCACGGTCGAGTTCCACCGGGCGCGGCTGCGCAAGAAGACCGGGGCGACCTCGCTGCCGGATCTGGTGCGGCTGTGCCTGGCCGAACACGGCACCGCCTCGGCGGCGCCGCGGATCGACGACCGGCGCTGAGCCTGCCCCCGGCGGGGACCGCGCGACATCGACCGACGCAAGCAGGATGCCGGCGCCGCGTCGCAATCGCGGCGCGGCTGAGCGCGTCGTCGATCCCGATGCACCGCGCTGCCGCCGATCGGGCCCCCCGGCGCCGCACTGGTAGCCCTACGAGTAGGTGCGCCGCCGCCCAACTGATACGCTTCACCGAGGTCGCTGTGGTTGAAAGTTTTTTTTCACCCGCAGTGCGGCAGCTCTTCCGGAACCTCGATCCCCCCGAGCGTGGCAGATGATCGGCCGATCCGGTTATCGGCTGCGCACGCGACCGCTGCGACCCGGGCTGCGATTTCCGGCGCAGGCCCCCTCCGTCCCCCGATGACCGACCGGCATCGTCCGGTCACGATCCGGCGACGTTTCGCCGGCGCCGGTCCATCTCAATCCTGTTCAGAACCCGGGAGCGTCCCGATGCGCGTGGTGCATGTTGCTGAATCCGTGGCCGGCGGCATCGCGTCCTATTTCGAGGAGATCTCCGGGTTCCAGAGCGCGCTCTACGGCGAAGGCAACGTGTTCTACGTGGTGCCGCAGGGCAGTGGCAGGCACCTGCCGTCGATCGCCGCCGGGCAGCTGGTGCACTTCACGCGCGGCAACCGCACGCCGCTGGCGCTGTCGCGTTTCGGCTATGCCGCGATGCGGGCGATCTCCCGCATCGACCCGCAGATCGTGCACCTGCATTCGACCTTCGCCGGGCTGGTGCTGCGGCCGCTGCTGGGGCTGACCGGGCGCCGCGCCGGGGTGATCTACTGTCCGCATGGCTGGGCCTTCGGCATGGAGGCCTCGAACCTGCGCAAGTTCTTCTATGCCGAGGTCGAGCGGTCGCTGACCGGCCTGTGCGACCTGGTGATCGTGAACTCCGCCGCCGAACGGCGGCTGGCCACGCATCACGGCATCGCTGCGGCCGGAACCCGCACCGTGACCAACGGCATCGGCCACGAGCCCGGGCCGATCGGCGGCGCGGCGCCCGGCGACCGGCCCGAGACCGGGCCGATCGCCGCCGCCTTCGTCGGCCGCCACGACCGGCAGAAGGGGCTCGACATCCTGCTGCGGGCGATGGCGCGGCTGCCGCCCGACCGGCTGCGGCTGAGCGTGGTCGGCGACAGCGTTCTCGACCTGTCGCGCGGCCAGGGCGGGCGGCTGCGCACCGATGTCCGGTTTCGCGGCTGGCTGCCGCGGGCCGAGGTGTTCGCGCTGCTGCGGCGGCAGGACGTGGTGATCATGCCGTCGCGCTGGGAGGCGTTCGGCCTGGTCGCGCTCGAGGCGATGCGCGCCGGGGTGCCGGTGATCGTCAGCGATCGCGGCGCGCTGCCCGAGATCATCCGCCAGGGCGTCGACGGCTACGTCGTCGACATTGAGGCCCCCGACGACCTGGCGCGGCTGCTGGCGCGGCTCGACCGCGCGGTGCTGCGGCGCATGGGCCGGTCGGCGCAGGCCCGGTTCCTGGCCGAGTTCGGCGCCGCGCGGATGAACCAGCTGCTGGCGCGGCATTACGACGCCGTGCTGGCCCGGGTCGAAAGCCAGCGCCGGCTGCCGCTGCCGGCGGCAAGGACGGTCGAGCCGCAGCGTCAGCGCGGCGACGCGGCGGCGGGGCTGTCGCGGCTTGGCGCGAAGCCGGGGCCGGGGCGCGGCAATGCTTCCTGACTGGATCATAGCCGGCGCGCCGAAGGCGGCGACCAGTTCGCTGTTCCGCTGGCTGGTCGACCACCCGCAGGTCGCCGGGTCGCGCGACAAGGAGACCTATTACTTCGTCGATCCCGGCACCCACATGCACCGCCCGGGCCGGAATTTTCACGACGCAGGCGTCGCCGGCTACGAGGCGCTGTTCGCGGACTGTCCGGCGGACGCCCGCGCGGTGCTGGAATCGACGCCCGGTTATCTTTATTCGCGCACCGCGCGACAGGCGCTGCCCGGGCTTTCGTCATCGCCGCGGTTCATCTTCGTGCTGCGCGAGCCGGTGGCGCAGCTGAAGTCGCTTTATACCTATTTCCGCGAGAACTGGGACTGGGTGCCGCGCGGCATGTCGTTCGGCGACTTCATCGCCGCGTCGGACCGCGGCGACGACTGCTTCGGCGGCAACGAGCTGGCGACGCGGGCCACCGCCCATGCGCATTACCTGCCCGAGCTGCGGCTGTGGCGCGACGCCTGCGGGCCAAACCGGATGCACATCCTGCTGTTCGAGCAGATCGTCGCCGACCCCGGCGCGGTGCTGCGCGATCTGGCCGGCCGGATGCGGATCGACCCGGGCTTCTACGACGGCTACGCATTCCCGGCCGAGAACCAGAGCTACGCGGTGCGCAGCCGGCCGCTGCAGGCGCTGAACCTGAAGCTGCGGCCGTTGATCCCCAGGGGGGCGCTGTACCGCGGGCTGCGCCGCGCCTACCGCGCCGCCAACACCAGCCCGGCGCGCACCGGCCAGGTGTTCGACGCGGCGCTCGAGCGGGCGCTGTCGCGGCGCTACGCCGCCACCGCGCCGCGGCTCGAGGCGGAGTTCGGTCTCGATCTTTCGGCCTGGCGCGCGGCGCATCGGCGGCGCTGCGGCACCGCGGTGGCGCAATGAGCCGTCCCGGCGAGATGCTGCGCGGTCTCGGGCGCCGGGCGCTGGGCGCGGTCAACGCGCTGGTGCCCAAGCGCGACAAGGCGGTGCTGTCGGGCTTTCCGTCGGGCGAGGACAGCGTGATGGAGATCGCCCGCCAGCTTGCTGCGCGCGGCGACATCGCCCCGGTGCTGCTGACCGACAGCGGCGTGGCGCCGGAAGGGGCCGCGCCGGGGATCACCTGGTGCCGCAGGCGGTCGCTGCGCGGGCTGCTGCACTACCTGACGGCGCGGCACGTGTTCTTCACCCACGGGCTGTATCTCAGCCCGGTGCCGCCGGCATCGCAGGTCTGCGTCAATGTCTGGCACGGCATGCCGATCAAGCGGATCGGCCATATGATCGGCCGCCGACCGCCCAGCGCCACGGTGATCCTTGCCACCTCGACGCTGTTCCGGACCCAAGTGGCGCGCTGCTTCGCGGTGCCCGAGGCGTCGGTGCTGGTGACCGGGATACCGCGCAACGACGTGATGGTCACGGCGGCGGCGCGGGCCGGGGAGATCAAGCAGCGGCTCGGCATCGGCACGCCGCAGGCGCCGGGGCGGCTGCTGGTCTGGCTGCCGACCTTCCGCAAGGCGGTGCGCGGCATCGACCGCACCGACGGGCGGCCGCATTCCAGCATCTTCGGCATGGACGACATGGATCTCGCCGGCTTCGTCGATGTGCTGCGGCGCCACGATTGCAGCTGCATCGTCAAGCGGCACCCGATGGCGCCGGTGCCCGAGGACCGGGTCGACGGCGAGAGGCTGCGGCTCTGGAGCGACGCCGATCTCGCGGCGCAGGGCGTCAGCCTCTACCAGATGGTCGGCGCCGCCGACCTGCTGATCACCGACGCCTCGTCGGTCTATGTCGACTACCTGCTGCTCGACCGGCCGGTTGTGATCGCGTTTCCCGACTTCGCCGCCTATCGCGACAGCCGCGGCTTCGCGCTCGAGCCGATCGAGTCCTATTTCGCCGGGCCGCTGGCGCGCAGCTACCCCGAGCTGGTGGCGGCGCTGGCCGAGGCGCTGGACGGCGATCCCCACGCGGCGCGCCGGGCGCGGATCGCGGCGCAGTTCCACGACCGGCCCGGCGGCGGCGCCACGGCGCGGTTGCTGGACGCGGTGTGCCCGGCGCCGCAACGCCGCGCTTGACCCAGAGGCAGCAAAGGTCGGACCCTGTCGGCCGACACAAGGAGGACCGAGATGACCCACGGTATCCGAACCGTCTTCGTATCCGGCACGTTCGACCTGTTCCATCGCGGGCATGTCGCGCTGCTGGAACGGGCCGCGGCGCTGGGCGACCGGCTCTGCGTCGGCGTCAACAGCGACGCCATGGTGGAGCGCTACAAGCGCCGGCCGGTGTTCAGCGAGGACGACCGGCTGGCGATCGTCACCTCGCTGCGCTGCGTCAGCGACGCGGTGATCTACCCGGAGTTCGACCTGAAGCCGCTGGTCGAGAGGTTCCGCCCGGCGCTGATGGTGCATGGCGACGACTGGCCGCGGGCGTCGTATCTGCGGCAGATCCGGATGACCGAGGCCGACCTGCGGCGCTACGGCGTCGACCTGGTGTTCGTGCCGTATTGGACCGGGACCAGCACCAGCGCGATCCTCGAGCAGATCGCCGGGTCACGCGGCAAGGCGCCGTCGGGGCCGCCGCTGCAAAGCACGCTCTGAGGCCGGGCCGGTGACCGGCCCCGACCCGGCGGCGGTTGCCGGGACGCGACCCGGCGTCGCCGGCAGCCTCGGCTACGCGGTCGGCGGCCAGCTTGGCTACGTGCTGGCGCAGATGGCGGTGCTGGCGGCGCTGGCCCGGTTCAAGGGCGTCGCCGAGGTCGGCGCCTTCGGTCTGGCGCTGGCGATCACCACGCCGCTATTCATGCTGGCCAGCATGGGAAGCCGGCTCAGCCAGGCCAGCGATCCGGCCGGCCGTCACGCGCTGGCCGATTACGCCGGGCTGGTGGCGCTGGGCGCGGGGCTGGCGGCGGCCGCGGCGCTGGCCATCGGCTACGGGCTGACCGGCGGCGGCGCCGGCTTCGCGATCGTCGCCGTGGTCGCGGCCAGCAAGATGTTCGAGGCGGTCAGCACGCTGAGCTACGGCGCCTTCCAGCAGGCCGGGCGCATCGACAAGGTCGCGACCTCGCTGCTGCTGCGCGGCTGGCTGACGGTGCTGGGGCTGGTGACGCTGCTGGCGCTGGGCGCCGCGACCCCGGTGGCGCTGCTGGCGCAGCTCGGGGTCTGGGGGCTGCTGGCGCTGGGCTTCGACTACCCGCGGGCCTGCCGGATCTCGGCCGGCCGGCTGGTGCCTCCGCGTTGGCGGCGCGACCGGCTGCGGCGTCTGCTGCGCGACACCGCGCCGATCGGCGGCGGGCATTTCATGAACGCGTTGCTGGTCAGCCTGCCGCGGCTGGCGGTCGACCGGCTGCTGGGGCTCGAGGCGCTGGGGCTGTTCAGCGTGGTCGGCTACCTGCAGCAGGCCGCGACGCTGCTGGTCAACGCTGCGTCGCAGGCGCTGGTCAACCATGTCGCCCGGCTGCGCCAGGGCGGTTCCGAACGGCGGCTGCGGCGGGTTCTGCTAAGGCTGCTCGGGGCGGCGCTGGCGGTCTCGGGCGTCGGGCTGCTGGTGGTGGCGCTGTTCGGCGAGGCGCTGCTCGGGCTGCTGTTCGGCCCGGAGTTCCGCGCCGCGGCGCCGCTGCTGATGCTGATCGGCCTGGCGGTCTGCGCCAAGCTGCTGGGCGTGGTGCCGCAATGCCTGATCTACGCCGACCGGCGCTTCGTCGCGGTGTTCTGGTACCAGGCGGCGTCGCTGGTGGTCTGCGTCGCGCTGCTGGCGCTGTGGCTGCCGCGCTGGGGGCTGATCGGCGCTGGCGCCGCTGTGCTGGGGGTGGCGCTGTTCCGGCTCGCGGTGCTGAGCGCCTCGGCGCTGCGGCGCCGGACCGCGGCACCGACGCACGAGACCGCCTGACCGCGCGACAGACCGAACCGGAGGAAGCCATGCCGCATGTCGTCATCGTCAACGACCACGCCGCGATCAACGGCGGCCAGGCCAGGATCGCGATCGACTCGGCGCTGTGGCTGCGCCGGGCCGGCGCCGAGGTCAGCTTTCTGGCGGGGGTCGGCCCGGTTGATCCGCGGCTGGCCGAGGCCGGGATCCCCTGCGAGGTCGTCGGTCGCCACGACATCGCCTCGGACCCGGTCCGACTCCGCGCCGCGGCGCTGGGGCTGTGGAACCCGGGTGCGGCGCGGGCGCTGTCGCGGATGTTGCGGGCGCTGCCGCGCGACGACACCGTGGTGCATCTACACGGCTGGTCGAAATACCTGTCGCCCAGCATCGGCCCGGTGGTGGCCCGGGCGGCGCATGTCTGCACGCTGCACGAGTACTTCCTGGCCTGTCCGAACGGCGGCTTCTACGACCATCGGGCGGGGGAAATCTGCAGCCGCACCGCGCTGGGGCGCGACTGCCTCGGCACCAACTGCGACGCCCGCAACGCCGGCCACAAGGCCTGGCGGGTGGCGCGGCAGGCGCTGCTGTGGCACGGCGCGGGGCTGCCGGCGCGGCTGCGCGACATCCTGTACCTGTCGCCGCGCCAGATCGGCATCCTGCATCGCTACCTGCCGGCGCAGGCGCATCTGCACCACGTGCCGAACCCGGTCGAGGCGGTGCCCGGCGATCGGGTCAGGGCCGAGCACAACGACACGATCCTGTTCGTCGGCCGGTTGTCGGCGGAAAAGGGCGCCGAGGTGGTCGCCCGCGCCGCCGCCATCGCCGGTCTGCCGATCGCCTTCGCCGGCACCGGCGAGCGCGGCGCCGCGGTGCGCGCCGCCAACTCCGAGGCGCGGATGCTGGGCTGGCTCGACCCGGCGCGGCTGGATCGCCTGATGCGGCGGGCCCGTTGCGTTGTGTTCCCAAGCCTGTGGTACGAGACCTACGGGCTGGTGGTGGTCGAGGCGCTGCGCCGCGGCCTGCCGGTGCTGGTGTCGCGTGACTGCGTCGCCGCCGACCTGGTGCAGCACGGCAGCTCCGGCTTCCACGTCGAGACCGGCAACCCCGAGGCCTGGGCGCGGCAGATGCTGCGGCTGGCCGACCCCGGGCTGACACGGCGGCTGAGCCTGCAGGCGCATCGGGCCGGGCAGGCGTTCCCGGACTACCCGGCCCATGCGAGGCAGCTGCTGCAGATCTACGGCGGCGTGCTGCAGCGCTGGCAGCGCGACATGGCGCCGCTCGGGCAGCCGGCATGACGGCGCTGCTGCATCCGGTGGTGCTGGTGCTGGCGACGATGGCGGTGCAATGGCTCGGGCTGACGCCCGGCGGGCTCAGCGTGGTCTACCCGGCGCTGGCCGCGGTCGTGCTGTGGGCCGCGATCAACCCGCCGGCACTGCGCGCCAGCCTCGGGCTGCTGCGGGCGCAGGGGCTGTGGATCGGCGCCTACGCGCTGTATCTGCCGATCCTGGTGCTGGCGCTCTGGGGCTCTCCCGGGGCGGGGCTGGCGCCGCGGCAGGCGGTCTACCTGATGGCCGCCGTCGCCATCGCCGGCAGCCTGGTCGCTGCGCGGCGGCCGGCGCGTCTGCTGCGGCTGGGCGGCGGGCTGTGCATCGCGGTGTTCGCGCTGGCGATCGAGTTGAAGGCGCGGCAGGTCGGGTTGGGCTGGGGTCGGGCGATCGGCCATTTCCTGAGCACCGGCGACCTGGATTTCGTGGTCTATTCGTTCTTTCGCGCCGCGTTCAACGCCGGCGGCGCCGGTGCCGATGCCGGAGAGATGGTCAAGGCGGCCGAAAAGAACGCCGTGGCGGTATGCCTGCTTGCCGCGGCGCTGCTGGCGCGGGCGGCGGGGCGCCGCCGCGGCGCCGACCTGCCGGGGCTGGGGCTGATGGCGCTGGCGCTGGGCATGATCGTGCTGCTCAACACCCGGTCGGTGCTGATCGTCGCGGCGGCGGCGCTGGGGCTGGCCTGGCTGCTGCGCCACGCCGACCCGCTGGCGCGACGCCCATCGCCGGCGGCGCTGCGCGCGCTTGGCCTTACCGCGGCGCTCGCCGGTCTGGCGCTGCTGCTCGGGGTACTTCTGGCGGTCGATCACCCGGTGCTGGCGCTGCTGTCCGAACGCTTCGCCTTCGGCGACCAGTCGACCGACCACCGGCTGGCGCAATACGCCTGGGCGATCCGCAGCATCGAGGCGAATTTTCTGACCGGGCAGGGCTATGCCGAGGTCGATGACGGCAAGATCCACAACCTGTTTCTCGGGGCCTGGGTGCACGCCGGGCTGGCGGCCTTCGCGCTGGTGGTGACGTTCTACCTGGCGATCCTCTGGGCCTGGCTGTCATTCCTGTGGCGGCTGCTGACGCAGCCGGGTCACTGGCGGCTTGAGCTGCGGCCCGAGTGGATCGCCGTGCTGCCGCTGCTGCCGCTGTTCCGGGTCTGGATCTCCGGCGATGCCGGGCACCTGTTCCTGGGCGAATGGATCGTTCTGGCGGTGTTCTGCGGCATGCTGCGGCGCAACGCGCTGCGCCGGCGCGGCGGCGCCCGGACCGCCGATCCGGCGGCAACGCCCTGGCTGCGGCATGTCTGACGGCGCGGCATGGGCCAGCCGGCGCGGTTTTCTCGCGCTGGGCGGCGGCGGCGTGGCGGTGGCGGCGCTGCCGGCGCGGGCCGGGGTCGATCCGCCCGACGCGGTGACCCCCGAGATGTTCGGCGCCCGGCGCGACGACCGCGATCACGACAGCGCGCCGGCGATCAACGCCGCCTTCGCCACCGGCCGCGCGGTGCGGTTCGGGCCGGGGATCTACTACCTCGGCGGCTCGGTCGGTCCGGGCCTGCGGCACGCGCGGGCGCATTTCGACGACACCCGGCTGCAGGTCAAGCCCGGCGCCCGGGTCGAGAATTTCACCGAATGCCTCGGCTGGGACGGCGCGACGCTGGCCGGGCGCGGGCCGGACGGCAACCTGCCCGGGCTGCGCCACCCGATCCGGGTGGTCTTCGATCTGGCCGGGTCGCGGTTCTCGCGCTTCACCGGCCAGCTCGAGCTGCGCGGCGATCCCGGCTTCGACGGGTTGGCGCTGCTGGCCGCATCGAACCACGCGCGCCAGACCGGCGGCCAGTCCGGCGGCGGCGGGTCGCTGTGGGACTGCAACCTGGTGCTGGGCTTCGCCAGCTACGGGCTATTCGGCACGCCGCGCTACGACGCGCCCGGCAACGAATTCTACCCCGATCCCTTCGCCGGCACCGGCTTCGCCCGGTTGCGGATCCACAGCTGCCCGACGCCGTTGCTGCTGGGCGCCAACACCTTCGACGACGCCTTCGTCGGGGTGATGCACCTGGCGCTGCGCGACGGCGACCGCGGCTACGTCTTGGGCACCGCGCTGAACGCCGGGTCGGTGTTCATGCGCTGCAACGGCACCGCCGCGACGGCGGTGGCGTTCGACGTGCGCGAGGCAACGCTCAGCGCCGCGACATTCTACGCCGAGAACTCGTTCGAGGCGCCGATCGTGCTGCGCTATGGCGGCTGGATCAACGGCGTGCTGCGCCACGGCGCCGGGTCGCGCAGCCGCTTCGCCCGCGGCGCGATGGTCTATTGCGACGCGGTCGAGGCCGGCGGCATCGTTACCGCGCACGAGCGGTGCCGCGACGCCCGCCACATGCGGGCGCTGGTGGCGCTTCGGGCCGACGATGCCGCGGCCCGGCGCAGCTTCGTGGTGCACCAGCCCTATCGGCTGCGCGACAAGCCGGCCTTCGTGCTGGACGGCGCGACCGGCATCGACACCGCCGACACGCTGCTGTGCTACGCGGCCGGCGGCCCGGCCGGGTTTCGTTGCCTCGACGGCCGGCTGGTCGGGCTGCAGCGCAGCGCCGGCGGCGGGCCGTTCGCGCCGCTGCGCGACCCGGACCGGCCCGAGGCGGCGCCGATCCACGAGGCGTTCCATGGGGCCGTCGAGCTGCGGACCCGGGCGCGGGGAGAGCTGCGGCTGGACCTGCGCCGCGCCAGCCTTGACGGCGAGACCGCGGCGCCGGCCGGCGGTTACAGCGATTACCGGATCGCGGCGGCGCATCCGGTGGCGCTGCGGCTTGCCCCGCCAAGCGCCGAGGAAACGGGGCGGCAGGTCATCGTGTCGGTGCGCGACGCGCCGGTGACCCTGCTGCACGACGAGACCTGCCGGCTGGCCGATGCGACCGACATGGAGCTGCGCCGCGACGGCACCGACCGGGTGCAGCTGCTGGCCGGCGAATACTGGACCGGGCAGTCGCACCGCGCGGCCTGGATCGAGATCGGCAGCCGGGCGACGCCGGGCGCCACCACGGAGGGACGGCGATGAGCCTGCTGCGGTTCCTGTCCAAGGACATCATCAGCGCCTTCGGCCTAGAAGTCCGGCGGGTGCCGCGGGTCGCGGAGCTGGGCCGGTCGCTGCAATCGGGCGACCCGGTGACCTTCGACTACATGCCGAGCCTGCGCGGCGCGGCGTTGCTGGCGATCCCGCTGGCCGACACAAGGGGGCTGGGCGCGATGGGCCTGCCGCTCGATCCGGCGTCGCATCCGCATGTGCGGGCAGCGCTGGCGGCACGGCGCGCCGCCGCCGGCGATCCGGCGCGCTGCAAATCCGCGGTCCGCGAGGTTCTCGCGCCATATTACCGGCTGGTGCGCCCCGGCTCGGCGCTGGCGGCGCTCGATCTCGACGGCTCCGAGGCGCGGGGCTTTGGCGATGTCGCGGCGATGGGCTGGCTCTACCCTTGGGCCGGCAAGACCGTGGCGCAGACGCTGCGCGGCCGCCGCATCGCGCTGGCGATGGACGCGCTGCAATACGGACGCCGCCTGTCGGTGGCGCAGGGGCTGACCGCCTTCGGCCCGGTGGGTCCGAACAAGCTGACGCTCGAGGTGACGCGGATCTGCCGGCTGGTGCGCTCGGTGTCGGACAATGGCTTCACCCCGTACAACCGCAAGAGCCCGCTGCGGGTCACCGCGCTGCGCAGGGACGGCGACTACCGCTGGCTGGTCGAGACCGGGCACCACCGTTTCGCGGTCGCCGCCTCGTTCTCGATCGACAGCCTGCCGGCGCTGGTCAACGGCGTGGTACGGCGCGAGGACGCCGGCCTCTGGCCGCAGGTGGTGGCGGGGCGATTCACCACCGAGGGGGCGCTGCGGCTGTTCGACCGGATCTGGGATGGCCAACCGTCGGGGTGCTGCGCCGACTGGCTGGCCGAGACGGGCCGCGGTTGGATTTAGGTAAAGCGTCGCGGTCGCGGTAACATCGGGCCGGGCATTGTCCGAAGCGGGAGGGATCGACATGGCATCCATCGGCGAAGTTCTGGAGACGACGCTGCAGCTCTGGTCGGGCCTAGGCGGCGCCGAGATCGCGGCGCTTGCCGTAGCCCTCGCGCCGGCGCTGGTTCTGCCATCCACATGGGGACGGCGCGCCGCGTTGCTGCTGGTCGAGGCGGCGCTGCTGCTGGGGCTGCTCGCGATGCAGGTGCCAGCGGCGCTGGCGGCGCTGGGGTTGCTGGCCTGGCACCTTGTGCTCGCGGTGGCGGGCACGGTCGGTCTGCGACGCCGCACCACTGCGCTGCGCGCAAGGCTCGATGCCGCCGAGCGGCGGCTGGCGCGGCTCGAGATGGTCGAGGAACGGCGCGCGGTCGCGGCGGCGCGCAGCCTCGAGCCACCGGCCGAGGCGATGCTGCGCGACCACGGCGACCGGGCCGTCGTCCCGGCCGAGCCCGCGGCCAGGCGCAGCGCCGCCAGCAAGTCGCGGCACCGCTGATGTCGCGGGGGGCGACACGACGCCGGGTGGCTGCGGCGATGACCTTGCGGCGCCGGGTCCTGGGCTGGACCTGCGCGGCCTTGCTGGCGGTCGCCGGGGCGGCGCGGGCCGACTACCGGCTGGATTCCGGCGATGTGCTGCAGATCACCGTCTACGGCGAAGCCGAGTATCCGCTGCTGGTCTCGGTCGATGACGGCGGCGTCGCCACGCTGCCGCTGCTGGGCGCGGTGCCGGCGCGCGGCCTCAGCCTGGCCGAGCTGACGCAGGCCATCGCCGGGCGGTTTCGCGACGGCGCGATCCTGCGCGATCCGCAGGTCCAGGTCGCGGTGCAGCAATACCGGCCGTATTTCATCTCGGGTGCCGTGGCGCGGCCCGGGGCCTATCCCTACATGCCGCGGCTGTCGGTGCGGCAGGCGCTGGCGGTCGCCGGCGGCTTCCAGGGCCGTGCCTTCGGCGGCGAAAGCCCCGAGCTGACCATCGCCGATCTGAGCGGCGAGCGGATCGAGCGGCAGATCGACGGCTTCCGGTACCGGGTCCAGCAGCAGCGGCTGCGCGCCGAGCTGTCGGGCAGCGCCGGTTTCGAGCTTCCGGACGCGGTGCCGCCCGGCATCGCCGCCGAGGTCATCGCCGAGCTCTTCGATACCGAGACCAGCCAGATGCGCGAGCGCGACGCCAGCCACGCGCGGCAGATCGACGACCTGCGCGCGGTGATCGCCGAGGCCGAGCGCCAAGCCGAGCTGCTGCAGGGCGCCGGCCGCGATCTCGAGGAGCTGGCGCAGGCGCAGCGGGCCGAACTGCAGGCGGCGACGCTGGCGCGCGACCGCGGGCTGCTGACCCGGGCCGACCACCAGACCCAGGAGCGCAGCTACCGCGGCTACCTGAGCGAGCGGGCGCAGGTCGGGCTGCAGCAAAGCCGGCAGCAGCAGGAGCTGACCAAGCTGCGCGGCGAGATGGAGGCGCTGGAGACGGCGCGGCGGATCGAGATCATCTCGCAGATCCAGGAGGTGCAGGTGGCGATCGCCAAGACCGACAACCGGCTGCGGTCGCTGGAGGACAAGCTCGACTTCGTGACCCGCTACGGCGCGCATCGCAGCATGGAGGATCTGAGTTCGGCGGTCCGGATCACCATCCACCGGCCCGGGCCGCAGGGCGTCGAAACGATGCCTGGCACTCAGGACACGCCGCTGCAGCCCGACGATATCGTCGAGATCGCGATCCAGGCCGAAGGACCCCAGGAGAGCGCCGCGCCAGAGGTCCGCTGACCCGACGGCGTGGTTGCCACTCCAGCGGGCTGGGCGCTGGCAATCTCGTGCCGGTTTTCACTTGCCCCGGGTGGCCGCAAGCCGGCTCTGGAACATATGGTGAACATACGCGCTGGGCCGGTGAAATTGGCGTTCGGCACGGCAGATCCGAGGCGCTTGGATACGGCGACCGAAGCGCGACAGGCGTGCGGCCGCATTGCTGCAGCTCGTGCCGCAACAGCAAATGGTACCAGCGGTGCGCGGTCGGAACAAAAGGTGTCCAGGGATTCGCCTCGGGGTGGCGTCAAAGAGTGAGGCCGCTAAGGAACAGCCTATGCGGCTGCGCAGCATCTTCGCCGCGATGCCCGGCGCGTGGATCGCGGATCGCGCATGAAGCCCGGCGGCGATCGGCCTGTCTGCGC
>JBFGEI010000046.1:0-16236 GCA_041580155.1 Limimaricola sp. | reverse complement strand
CACGCCGCCCTCGTAGAACAGCTCGCTGTGCAGCGGCTGCGCCGGGCGGTCGTCTTCGAGGATGATCCGCACGCCCGAGTTCAGGAAGGCCAGCTCGCGCAGGCGCTTTTCGAGGATCGAGAACTCGTAGTCGAGGTTCGAGAAGGTGGTGGTCGAGGCCAGAAAGCGCACCTCGGTGCCGGTCTGGTCGGTGTCGCCCACAACCTCGAGATGCTTGACGGTATCGCCGCGCTCGAAGCGGGCGACGTGTTCCTTGCCGTCGCGCCAGATCCGCAGCTCGAGCCAGTCGGACAGCGCGTTCACGACCGAAACGCCGACGCCGTGCAGACCGCCCGACACCTTGTAGGAGTTCTGGTCGAATTTGCCGCCGGCGTGCAGCTGGGTCATGATGACCTCGGCCGCCGAAACGCCCTCTTCGCGGTGGATGTCGGTGGGGATGCCGCGGCCGTTGTCGCGCACGCTGACCGAGTTGTCGGCGTGGATCTTCACCTGCACGAAATCGGCATGACCGGCGAGCGCCTCGTCGATGCCGTTGTCGACCACCTCGTAGACCATGTGGTGCAGGCCCGAGCCGTCGTCAGTGTCGCCGATATACATCCCGGGACGCTTGCGCACCGCATCCAGGCCCTTGAGAACCTTGATGGAATCGGCGCCATAGGCGTTGGGTTGCAGCGCGGGTTCGGCCATGGGGTATTTCCTCGGGAAGTTTCCGGCGGAATATACGAATTGTGGTGGGGAATGTCACGGTTTTCCCCCATATTTTGCGTCAGATGAAGGGGATGAGCAGCCCGACGCCGATCAGCAGCGTCCCCGCCACGAGATTGGTCGTCCTCAGCGCCCGCGGCGAGGTCAGAAGCCGCCGCGCCCGGTCGATCGACAGCGCCAGAACCAGGTTGCCGCACAGCGGCACGACGAAGGAAATGCCGCAGATCGTGGCGATGTCCCAGGCGCTCAGCGCGCCGAGATCGAAGAAGCCCGGCAGCATGCCCATGTAGAACAGCACCGCCTTCGGATTGCCGATGATCACCGCCAGCCCGGCGCCGAAACCAGCCCACTTGCCGGGCCGGGTCAGCCGGCTGTCGCTGGCGATGGTGGTGCCGGCATGGCGCAGGATGAGCCAGCCCATGCCGATGAAGGTGGCGCAGGCGATCCAGCGCAGCGCCGCCAGGAAATCGCCGTAGATCGACAGCACCCAGCCGACCCCGAGGATCGCCAGGAACGGCCAGAGCACGTCGCCGATCACCACCCCCAGCGCCAGCGGCCAGGCGGCGTGGAACCCGCCCGACAGGGCGCGCGCGGTCAGCGCGACCCAGACCGGTCCCGGCGTCAAAAACAGGATCAGCAGCGCGCCGGCGTAAAGCGCCAGGTCCCCGGCCCCAAGCGTCATCGGCCTCCGGCCCCGGCCTCAGCCATCGCGCCCCGGCAGCGTCAGCCCGCCGTCATCGGCAAGCGTCCAGAACGGGTTGTGCGCGATTTCCCAGACATGGCCGTCGGGATCGGCGTAATAGCCCGAATAGCCGCCCCAGAACACTTCTTCGGGCGGTTTCAGCGCGGTAGCGCCGGCGGCCAGCGCCGCCGTCCAGGCGGCGTCGACCGCGGCGCGATCGGCGAAGTTCTGCGCCAGGGTCATCGCCCCGGTGCCCAGATCGGCGCCCGGCCGGCCCTGGTCGGCGGCAAGCGCGGCGCGGCTGAACAGCCCCAGCACCATGCCGTGCATCTGGTAGAAGGTCACCGCGTCCTGGCTGCTGGGATGCGGCTGCCAGCCAAGCGCCGCGTAGAACCGCCGCGCCCGCTCCATGTCGTCGGTGCCAAGGGTGATCAGCGTCACGCGTTGCGGTGTCATCTACCGGTCCTTTCGACCACCACCGAGACGCCGTCGGTCTCGGTCACCTCGAGATACTGGCCGCGGTCGCCAAGCGCCTCGAACAGCCCGGCCTCGGTGCCGGTCATCAGCGCCTGCAACCCGAGACCGCAGATCTCGTCATAAAGCGCCGCGCGCCGGGTCCTGTCCAGATGCGCCGCAACCTCGTCAAGCAGCACCACCGGCACCGCACCGCCGTCGGCGACCAGCGCCCGAGCATTGGCCAGGATCAGCGAGATCAGCAACGCCTTCTGCTCGCCGGTCGAGGCGTCGCGCGCCGCCACCCCCTTGGCGCGCCAGACCGCGTCTAGATCGGCGCGATGCGGTCCGGCCAGGGTCCGCCCCGCGGCGCGGTCGCGGGCCCGCCCGGCCTCGAACAGCTGGCGCAGCCCCTCGGCATCCTCGGGTGTCTGCTCGGAATGCACCAGCGACAGCTCGGCGGCGGGAAACGCGGTCTCGGCCTCCCCTTGGGCCTGCGCCAGCCGGGCGATGGTGCTGCGCCGGCCGGCGTTGATCGCGGCGCCGGCTTCGGCCATCCGCGATTCCAGCGCGCCGTACCAATGCGGATCGCGGATCATGTCCTTCAGCAGCCGGTTGCGCTCGCGCATCGCCTTTTCGTAATCGAGCACCGCCTCGGCGTGGCCCGGGTCGAAGCTCAGCGCCGCGCGGTCGAGAAACCGGCGCCGCCCCTCGGCCGCCTCGATCCACAGCCGGTCCATCGCCGGCACCAGCCACAACACCCGCAGCACCCGCGCCAGCGCGGTCTGCGGGCTGGGCTTGCCGTCGATCGTCACGCTGCGCGGCGCGCCGGCCTCGGCCCTTGTGTCGATCTCGTGGCTGCCGCCGGGCGTCCGGATCGTCGCCGCCACCTTCCAGCCAAGCCGCTCGGGCCGGCGCGCGATGTCGTCGGCGCCGGCGCGGCGCAAGCCACGGCCCGGCGACAGCAGCGACACCGCCTCGATCAGGTTGGTCTTGCCGGCCCCGTTCGGACCGAAGATCGCCACCGGCCGCCCGTCGAGCGCCAGACGCGCCCGGCGGTGCGACCGGAAATGCGACAGTTCCAGCTCGGTGACGGCCGTGCTCACGCGCAGCTCCCGGCTACTTGGTCCCGCAAATACGCAGATCCCTGCCGCGTCACACGCGCATCGGCATCACGACATAGACCGCGCTGGTGTCGTCGCCCTCGCGCATCAGCGTCGGGTCGCCCGAGGTGTTGAACAGGAACACCGCGTTCTCGCGATCCACCTGGCTGGCGATCTCCAGCAGGTATTTCGCGTTGAAGCCGATCTCCAGCCGCTCGTCGCCATAGGCCACCGCCAACTCTTCCTCGGCGGCGCCCGAATCGGGGGCGTTCACCGACAGGATCAGCCGGTCCTCGTCGAGCGACAGCTTGACCGCGCGCGACCGCTCGGAGCTCACCGTGGCGACCCGGTCGACCGCCTTGGCGAACTCGGTCGCGTCGACCTCGAGCCGGCGGGTGTTGTTTTGCGGGATCACCCGGGTGTAGTCCGGGAAGGTGCCGTCGATGACCTTCGAGGTCAGGGTGATCGTCGGCGTCGCGAAGCGGATCTTGGTCTCGCTCACCGACACGTCGATCTGCGCCTCGTCGTCGTCGAGCAGCTTGCGCAGCTCGCCCACCGTCTTGCGCGGCACGATCACGCCGGCCATGGTCTCGGCGCCGTCGGGCAGCGCCGCGTCGATCCGCGCCAGGCGGTGACCGTCGGTGGCGACGCAGCGCAGCACCCGGCCGCCGTCGCCCTCGGCGACATGCATGTAGACGCCGTTCAGGTAATACCGGGTCTCTTCCGTCGAGATCGCGAATTTCGACTTGTCGAACAGCCGCCGCAGCACCGGCGCCGGGGCGCTGAAGCTGGCCGCGTATTCGGCCGAGGCCATCACCGGGAAATCTTCCTTGGGCAGCGTCGCCAGCTGGAAGTTCGAGCGCCCCGCCTCGATCGTCAGCCGGCCCGACTGGCCCTGGTCGACCAGCGTCACCAGCGACCCGTCGGGCAGCTTGCGCACGATTTCGTTCAGCAGCACCGCCGCGACCGTGGTGGCGCCGGCGCGCTCGACCTTGGCCGGGGCCTGGTCAACCACCTCGATGTCGAGATCGGTGGCGCGGAACCGCACCTTGTCGCCCTCGGCCTCGATCAGCACGTTGGCGAGGATCGGGATCGTGTTGCGGCGTTCGACCACCGATTGGGCCTGGGCGACGGCCTTGAGCAGAACGCCGCGTTCGATCGTGAATTTCA
This sequence comes from Limimaricola sp., assembly GCA_041580155.1. Classification (GTDB taxonomy): domain Bacteria; phylum Pseudomonadota; class Alphaproteobacteria; order Rhodobacterales; family Rhodobacteraceae; genus Limimaricola. The sequence goes on along the minus strand of JBFGEI010000046.1, from coordinate 12,123 downwards.
TGTCCCTCGCTCCGCAATTGCCGGGCCTGAGGCCGGGACTGGAAAACTAGCGGTTTTCCCATCTACCTCAAGCGTTTTCCGAATGTTCCGCTGTCGACCCTGCGGCCTATTCCTCGAGCGCCCGGCGCAGCAGCTCGATGTCGTCGGCGATCTGGCTGTCGATCGCCTTCAGCTCCTCGATTCGCCGCACCCCGTGCATCACCGTGGTGTGGTCGCGGCCGCCGAACCGGCGGCCGATCTCGGGCAGCGACCGGTTGGTCAGCTGCTTGGCGAGATACATCGCCACCTGCCGCGGCCGGGCGTAGCTGCGCAGCCGCTTCGGGCCGATCATGTCCGACAGCCGGATGTTGTAATGCTCGGACACCCGGCGCTGGATCTCCTCGACGGTGATCTTGCGATCCGAGGCCCGCAGGATGTCCGCGAGGCAGTCCTGGGTCATCTCGAGCGAGATCTCGCGGCCGACCAGCGATGCGAAGGCGAACAGCCGGGTCAGCGCGCCCTCGAGCACCCGCACGTTGTTGGAAATCCGGTGCGCCAGGAATTCGAACACGCCGGGCTGGACCACGATGCCGGGATACTGCGCGCGGTAGTAGTCGGCCTTGACCTGAAGGATGCCGACCCGCAGCTCGAAATCGGTGGGGAACAGGTCGACGACCAGACCCGAGCCCATCCGCGAGGTGATCCGCTCCTCGACGTCCTTCATCGCGCCGGGCGCGCGGTCGGCCGAGATGATGATCCGCTTGCCGGCGTCGATCAGCGCGTTGAAGGTGTGGAAGAACTCTTCCTGGGTGCTGTCCTTGCCGCCGAGGAACTGGATGTCGTCGACCATCAGCACGTCGACCGACCGGAACAGCTGCTTGAAATCCATGATCCGCTTGTCGCGCAGCGCGGTGATGAAGCGGTACATGAACTGCTCGGCCGAGGTCAGCACGATCTTCAGATGCGGCTGGCTGGCGCGCAGCTCGTGACCGATGGCGTGCATCAGGTGGGTCTTGCCCAGCCCGACGCCGCCGTAGAGGAACAGCGGGTTGAAGCCGACCGGACCGCCCTCGGCGATGCGCCGCGCGGCGGCATGCGCCATCTCGTTCGGCTTGCCCACCACGAAGCGGTCGAAGGTGAAGCGCGGGTCGAGGCTGGCGCTCGGGGTGGCGTCGTCATCCTCGGAATGGGTCGCGGCAGGGGCCGCGGCGGCGGCCTGCTGCGACGCGGTGGCGGCGGCACGCGGCGCGGCGGCAAGGTTGGCGGCCTGCACGAAGGTGACCCGCTGCACCGCGACGCCGGACCGGCGCAGCTGGTGCAGGATCTGGTCGCCGAAATTCTGCAGCACGTAGTTGCCGTGGAAGGTGGTCGGAACCTTGAAGGAGGCGACGCCGTCGACCAGCTCGCCGAAGCGCAGCGGTTCGATCCAGGTGGTGTGGTTGTTCTGCCCGACCGCCCGCTTCAGCTCTTCGCTGACCAGCTGCCATTTCTCGTCCGTCATGTTCTGTCCCCGACCGTACCATCATTCGTCTCGGAGCGGCCTGCCCGCGCGCTCCCGGCACGACCCACATCCAGGCACAGAAGATACGGGCGCCGGCGCGCATGCGCCGACGGAGTTCCGCACCAGACTGACCAAACCTCCGGACCCGGCCCGTTGCGACATCGAGCCAGCGGCCCGGATCGCACAAGTCGTTTCGCGGCCCGGATAACAGGACATGACGGCAAACCGGCCCGCTGTGCAGCAGGCCCTCTTGCAGACACGGACGGACGCCGCACGGTACAGGACCATGCGTCCGTCATCCCACGCAGTAACCAGCAACCCATGTCGATGTTCCGAATGGTGGCCGTGCAGCGGGCCATCGGTTCACCGGGTCGCCGATTCCCTCATGTTCCCCCAGGAACGATGTGAATCGCAGGGCCAAACTAGCGCTCTGAAACGCGCCGCTTCAACCGAACAACGCGCTTGACGGGGGCTTTGCCTGAATCGAATCCGGCGGCATTTCACCGACCCCCTGAATCCTATGATCCGGACGCTGTCCCCGGGCTGGCCGGACACAGCACAAGGTTTATCCCGAGGTTATCCCAAGGCCCCAGCTTGACAGCGGCGGGGTCGAGAATCGACTCGGCTCCCGCCACGGAAACCGAAAAGGGGGCGCGCCTTGCGGCGCACCCCCCTTTGTTCGTTAACCTTTGCCGCCCGAAGGCGACGTGGCAGATCAGGCAGCGACGGCAGAGATCGCTTTGACCCGCGAGGCCAGCCGCGACATCTTGCGGGCGGCGGTGTTCTTGTGGACGACGCCTTTGGTGACGCCGCGCATCAGCTCGGGCTGAGCCGCGCGCAGAGCGGTCGATGCAGCTTCCGGGTTCCCCGAAGCGATCGCCTCTTCCACCTTGCGAAGATGGGTGCGGATACGCGAACGGCGCATCTTGTTGATAGTAAAGCGGCGCTCGTTCTGCCGGGCGCGCTTCTTGGACTGGGGCGTATTGGCCATATGTCGACAATCCCGGTTCGGGGTGAATGTTCTGAGGCTGCGTCTCTAGAGCCGAGTCGGGATCGAGTCAACCGCTCCACCCCGGTTCCGCAGGCTTTTTACCCACAGCCCCCGGCGTCGCGGCCTCAGCGGTCGCGGAACTGCGGTTCGCGCTTCTCGCGGAACGCGCTCATGCCTTCCTTCTGGTCGTCGGTCGCGAACAGCGACTGGAACAGCCGGCGCTCGTAAAGCAGCCCGTCGGAAAGCCCGGTTTCCTGGCTGCGGTTCACCGCGTCCTTCACCGCCATCACCGAAATCCGGCCCTTCTCGGCGATCTTCTGCGCCGCGCCACGGGCTTCCTCGAGCAGCTTCTTGGCCGGGACGACCCGGCTGACCAGCCCGGACCGCTCGGCTTCGTCGGCGCCCATGAAGCGACCGGTCAGATGCATGTCCATCGCCTTCGGCTTGCCGACCGCGCGGGTCAGCCGCTGGCTGCCGCCCATCCCGGCCATCACCCCGAGATTGATCTCGGGCTGGCCGAACTTGGCGGTGTCGGCGGCGATGATGAAATCGCACATCATCGCCAGCTCGCAGCCGCCGCCCAGCGCGTATCCCGACACCGCGGCGATGATCGGCTTGCGGACCCGGCACAGCCGGTCGCATTCGGCGCCGTAGAGCGTGCTGGTGAACATCTCGACGAAGCTCTTTTTCGACATCTCGGCGACGTCGGCGCCGGCGGCGAAGGCCTTTTCCGATCCGGTGATCACGATGCAGCGCACCTTGTCGCTGGCGTCGGCCTCTTCCAGCGCCTGCGCCAACTCCTTCAGCAGCACCGAATTGATCGCATTGAGCGCGTCGGGCCGGTTCAGCGTGATCAGAGCGACATCGTCCGCTACATCGACGAGAATGGTGGTGAAGGCCATTTGGATATTCCCTGGGTTCGCGGCGAAAACTTTCTTTTGATGCCCCGCCCGCCCCTACCGTTCAAGTCATCTCTGGCAGGCGGGGCACCAGAAGGTCGACCGCCCGGATTGCACGATCCGGCCGACCACCCCGTCGCAGCCTGGCGTGGCGCAGGCCGCACCCTCGCGATCGTAGACGCGGAAACCGTGCTGGAAATACCCAAGCTCGCCATCGGCCTGGCGGTAGTCCTTCAGCGACGATCCCCCGGCGGCGATCGCCTCTTCCAGCACCTGCCGCACCAGCGGCACAAGCGTCGCCAGTCGCGGCGCCGCGATCCGCCCGGCCTTGCGGCGCGGGTCGATGCCGGCGCGGTGCAGCACCTCGCAGACATAGATGTTGCCCAGCCCGGCGACCACGCGCTGGTCCAGCAGCGCCGTCTTGATCGGCGTCATCCGGGTCTTCAACCGGTCCACGAGATAGGATTCGCTGAACCCGTTCCCGAGCGGCTCCGGCCCCAGGTCGCGCAGCAGCCAGTGCTCTTCGACACGGTCGGTCGGCGCCAGGTCCATCGCGCCGAAGCGGCGCGCGTCGTTGAAGGTGATCCGGGCGCCGCCGGCCATGTCGAGCACCACGTGATCATGCTTGGCCGGGGCCGGGTGGTCGTGGTGGAACACGCCCTGCGGCACGCCCGAGATCAGCATCCGCCCCGACATCCCCAGATGCACGATCAGCGTTTCGCCGCTGTCGAGATCGACCAGGATGTATTTCGACCGGCGCCGCAGCGCAGTGACCCGCGTGCCGGCAAGCCGTTCGGCCATCGCCTCGGGGAACGGCCAGCGCAGATCCGGGCGATTGACCTGCGCCGTGGCGATCACATCTCCCTGCATCACCGGGGATAATCCGCGACGAACCGTCTCGACCTCTGGCAATTCGGGCATGGAGCGCTTTCTTTCCAAGGCGGCTGGGTGATATGCCGCGAACACCCCCTATCAAGGGACCGAGACGAGAGGTGGCAAGGGCCATGAGCGACGATCCGACCACGCATTTCGGCTATCAGACCGTCCGCGAGGACGAAAAGGCCGGCCGCGTCCGCGGCGTGTTTTCCAGCGTGGCAAGCCGCTACGACGTGATGAACGACGTGATGTCCGCAGGCATCCACCGGTTGTGGAAAGACGCGATGATGGACTGGCTGGCGCCGCGCCCCGGCCAGCGGCTGCTCGACGTCGCCGGCGGCACCGGCGACGTGGCGTTCCGGTTTCTCGGCCGCGCCGGCCACGGCCATGCCACGGTCTGCGACCTCACCGAACCGATGCTGGTCGAGGGCCGCAAGCGCGCCGAGGCCGAACGGCTTGGCGACAGTCTCGACTGGGTGGTCGGCGACGCGATGGCGCTGCCGTTCCCCGACAACAGCTTCGACGTCTACACGATCAGCTTCGGCATCCGGAACGTGACCCGGCCGCAGGACGCGCTGGCCGAGGCCTACCGGGTGCTGAAACCGGGTGGTCGGCTGATGGTGCTGGAGTTCAGCCAGCTGCCGAACCCGCTGATGCAGAAGGCCTACGACCTGTATTCCTTCAACGTGATCCCGGCGATGGGCCAGGTGATCGCCGGCGACCGCGACAGCTACCAGTACCTGGTGGAGTCGATCCGTCGGTTCCCCGATCAGGAGACCTTCCTCGGGATGATCCGCCGCGCCGGCTTCGAGAACGCGAAATACCGCAACCTGACGCTGGGCGTGGCCTGCCTCCATTCGGGATGGAAGCTCTGAGGGGCCCGCACAATCTGCTGCGGCTGATCCGGACCGGTGCGACATTCGAGCGCACCGGAGCGATGGCGGTCGTGCTCGATGCGCTCGGCACGCCGCGGCTGCTGCGGCTGGCGATCCGGCTGCTGGCGCGGCCGTTCCGCTGGATGGGCTACGAGGGCGACCCGATGATGCCGCCGGCGACCCGGGCGCTGACCGCGCTGGGCCCGGCCTACATCAAGTTCGGCCAGATCCTGTCGACCCGGCCCGACGTGGTCGGCGAAGAGTTGGCGGTGCAGTTGCGGGTGCTGCAGGACCAGCTGCCGCCGTTCCCGGTGACCGAGGCCAAGCGCGCCATCGCGCAGGAACTGGGCCAGCCGGTCGACCGGTTGTTCTCGTCGTTTTCCGAACCGGTCGCCGCCGCCTCGATCGCCCAGGTCCACCGGGCGGTGCTTGCCGACACCGGCGAAACCGTCGCGGTGAAGGTGCTGCGGCCGGGCATCGAACGCGCGTTCCGCCGCGACATCGACGCCTTCTACTTCGCCGCCCGGATGATCGAACGCCTGTCGCCGGCGTCGCGCCGGCTGCGGCCGCTCGAGGTGATCGCGCATTTCGAATCCGTGGTGATGGGCGAGCTGGATCTGCGGCTCGAGGCTTCGGCCGCCGCCGAATTCGCCGCCAACACCGAACAGGACGACGGCTTCCGGGTGCCGCCGGTGCGCTGGCACCTGTCGGGCCGGCGGGTGATGACGCTGGGCTGGGTCGACGGCACCGGCGCCGCCGAGGTCGCCGCGCTCGATTCCGCCGGCCTGGACCGCAAGGCGCTCGCGGCACGGGTGCTGCAGCTGTTTCTGGCGCATGCGCTGCGCGACGGCTTCTTCCACGGCGACATGCACCAGGGCAATCTCAAGATCGGCGCCGACGGCACGATCATCGCGCTCGATTTCGGGATCATGGGCCGGATCGACGAATACACCCGCAGGGTCTACGCCGAGATCCTGTTCGGCTTCATCCGCAAGGACTACAAGCGGGTCGCCGAGGTGCATTTCGAAGCCGGCTACGTGCCGGCCGACCGCGATGTCGAGGAATTCGCCCGGGCGCTGCGCGCCGTCGGCGAGCCGATCTTCGGCATGGATGCGTCGCGAATATCGATGGCGCGGCTGCTGAACTACCTGTTCGAAGTGACCGAGCGCTTCGGCATGCAGACCCGTACCGAGCTGATCCTGCTGCAGCGCACCATGGTGGTGGTCGAAGGCGTGGCGCGGACCCTGGACCCGCACATGAACATCTGGGAAGCCGCGCAGCCGGTGGTCGAGGACTACATCAAGGACAGCATCGGACCGAAGGCGGTGCTGCGCGATCTGAGCCAGACGCTGCGGGTACTGGTGCGGTTCGGACCTCGCCTGCCGGCAATGGCCGAAGCGGCGCTGATCCGGCAAAGCCACCCGGCACCGCCGCCGCCGCGCAGCAGCCTGCCGCCGCTCGGCTGGATCGCGGTCGGCGCCGCGCTGACCGCTGCGGCCGGCTGGGTCGCATCGCTGAGTTGACGCCGCGCCGTCAGCGGGCCTCGCGCAGCGCGCTGACCTGGGCCGCGGCGATCTCGACGCCGCCGGACAGCACCAGCGTCGCGCCGCCGTCGCCGGTGCGGACTTCGTGCACCCGGGCGTAGGTCTCGACCGGGGTTCGGTCCAGCTCTTGGCCGCCGGCGTGGCTGACCAGCTCGAACCCGTACAGACCGTGCGGCAGCGGCGTGCCGTCGGCCCCGACCCCGGCCCATTCGACGTTGCCGCCAGCGGTCGGCGCCGTCAGCCGCTGAACCTCGCGGCCCTGCGCGTCAGTGACCAGCAACTCGGCGCGCTCCGCCGCCCCGGAAGGGTCGAGCGCTGCCGTCAGCGGGCTGCCCTCGAAGCTGCCGGGCCCCGGCGCGCGCACCTCGCGGCCGACCCAGGCCGCAAGGTCGGCAATGCCTGCGCCTCCGAGCTGGCCGCTCAACCCGCCCAGCAGATCGTTCGTCCGCACCTGCTGCTCGACCCCGGAGAACGTCGCGAGCTGCACCGCGTAGTCGGCCGAATCCATCGGGTCGAGCGGGTCCTGGTTCTTGATCTGCGCCGTCAGCATCTTCAGGAAGGTCTGGAAATCCGAACTGATCAACCGTCCGGCGCCATCTTTCGACGCAAGGATCTCGGGCGCGGCAGCCGGGCCGGACAGGGCGGGAATGGTGGTCATCGCAATCTCCTAGAGGCGAAGGTCGAGGCTGCCGGCAGCGCCGGCCCCGGGGCCGGTCTGGCGCGGCGTCGGGGTATCGGTCGCGGAATCGGCGGCCAGGTCCGGCGGCGACCCGGGCCTGCCCGCCGCGCCGCGCCGATCCTCGAAACTGAGATCGACCGAGCGATAGCCGAGGTCGCGGAATTCCTGCGCCAGATCCTGCAGGTTCTTGCGGATCAGCTCGGAGGTTTCGGGCCGCTCGGCGCTGATCACCAAGGTGACGCTGTCGCCGACGCTTTTCATCTGCAACGCGACGCGGCCAAGTTCTTCGGGGTTCAGCAGGATTTCGACCGGCGCGTCCGCGGCGGCGGGCAGCGCCGGAATCAGCTGAAGCGCGATCTGCCGCGGCGTGACGACACCCTGCAGTGCCGTGGCCGCGACCGACGCACGCGCCGCGGACGACGCATCGCGCATCGCGACCTCGGCCGGCTCAGCATCCATGGCCTCGGCCAGGATGGGCAGCGCATCGGCTGAAACCCCAGGCACCACGCCTTGCTTCGCCGCGGCCCCGAGCACCGCGGAATGATCGGCACCGCCCGCCGCCTGCGCCGCGGCCCCTGTCGCCATCGCCCCCCGTTGCGCAGCCACGGCCTGAGAAGCTTGCGCCGAGGTCCGGCCCGCAATGTCGCCCTCGGCGCTCGTCGTCGGCGCCGATCCCGACTTCCCGGCACCCAGGGACGCCATCGCGGGTTCCGCGGCGCTGGCCGCCTGGCCGCGCGCGGGTCCGGCCCGGCCATCCGCAATGTCGGTCCGATCGCCCGGCTGGGGCTGGCCTGTCGCCTGCGACGCCGGCCCGCGCTCCTGTCCGGTCGGCCCGTCGGACGCGGTGTCCTTGGTCTTTTGGCCGCCGGCCGCTATCCCCGCCCCTGGACCGCGCGATTCGGTCGTCGGCGACTTCTGCGGTTGGACGGGCACGGCCGGCGTTTCGGGGTCGGACGCCTTGCCCTGCTCGGCCGACTCGGTGTCGGTCTCGGTGTCTGCCTGCCCCGCTGTAACCGCCCCGCCGGAGTCGTCGGGTCCGAGCAACGCGGAAAACCGGTCGCCGCCGCCGCCATGCGACGTCGCGGCTTCGGGCCGCGCGACGAAGCCAGCCGAGGCGGCAGGGAGAAATGTGATCAAGACGGGCCCTTTCGACATGTGCGGCGTCATCGGGGCCAAGATGGCGCAAAATGCTTACCCGATATTTACCGCGCGGGCGGAGCGTCAGGACCAGTCCAACCAACCGGAGCGTCCGATGATTCCTCCCGTGTCCGCGTCGTACCAGTCGCCGCCGCCCGACCGACCACAGACCGCCCCCGCGGCACCAGACCCGCTGCTGCAGGCGGCGCAGCGGCTCGAGGCGGGGTTTTTGGCGGAACTGCTGAAATCGGCGGGGGCCGGCTCGGCGCCGAGCGCGTTCGGCGGCGGCGCCGGTGAGGAACAGTTCGCCTCCTTCCTGCTCGAGGCGCAGGCCGAGCGCATGGTCGCGGCAGGCGGCATCGGTCTGGCGCAGGCGCTTTACGGCGCGATGCGGGGCGCCGACGGCGCGCCGGGACCCGCGGTGCCACGATGAGCAAGACCCTCGCCAGCCAGGTCGAGGCGCTATTGGCGCGCGAACGCGTGGCGCTGCTCAAGGGCGACTTCGCGACGCTCGACAGCCTCGCACCACTCAAGGAATCGCTGTTCACCGACCTGGTCGCCGCCACCGACGCGGCGGCGGATGTGGCGGCGCTGCGCCGGATCGACCGCGCGCTCGGTCACAACAAGAGCCTTCTTGGCGCCGCGATCGCGGGGCTGCGCGACGGCGCGGCAAGGATCACCGTGCTGCAGCAGGCGCAGGACGGGTTCGCCACCTACGACCGCGACGGCCGGGCAGCCCGGCTGACCCGTCGGAGCAGCGGTCTCGAGAAGAAAGCCTGACGGAATTTCCGAGAATTGGCGGCAACGGCGGCGGCGGCGTTAGGCCGCGATTAAGGCCGGGCTGCCAGAACGGTCGAGCAACCGGCGCATCCGCCGGAACGCCTAAGTCAGAATGGCTGATCCGATCGTCCGAACGGGCGATCCATTGAAACCAGGCCGCGAAAGCGGCCGCGCTTGGGAACCATGAAACATGTCCAGCATCCTGACCAACAATGGCGCGATGGTCGCGCTTCAGACCCTCAAGGGGATCAACCACAGCCTCTCGAAGACCCAGACCGAGATCTCGACCGGCAAGTCAGTCTCCTCGGCCAAGGACAACTCCGCGGTCTGGGCCATCGCCAAGGTGATGGAATCCGACGTGAAGGGCTTCAAGTCGATCTCCGACAGCCTGGCACTTGGCGAAAGCACCGTCGCGGTGGCCCGCCAGGCCTCGGAAACCGTCACCGACCTGCTGACCCAGATGAAGGGCAAGATCGTCGCCGCCCAGGAAGACAACGTCGACCGGGCCAAGATCAACACCGACGTCACCGCGCTGAAAGACCAGATCGCCTCGGTGGTCAGCGCCGCGCAGTTCAACGGGCTGAACCTGGTCGATGGCACCAATGCCAGCGCCGATATCCTCGCGTCGCTGGATCGCGATGGCAGCGGCAACGTCAGCGCCTCGAGCATCACGGTGGCCGGGCAGGATCTGTCGATCGGCGGCTACAGCGCCAACGACGTGTTCGGCGCCAGCTTGAACACGTCCAATGCAGGCGACAACGTGGCCTTCACGCTGGACGCCGCCACCGGCACCGGCACCATCACGATCAACGCCACCCCGACCACGGCCTTCGCCGCCGGCGACCAGATCACCATGCGGATCGGCGATCAGAACGCCTCCTACACCGTGACCGCCGACGACGTTGCGGCCACCACCACCTCCGACATCGTCGCGGTGGGGCTGAAGCAGGCCGTCGATGCCCTCGGCATCACCGGTCTGACCGTCGACTACGACAGCGGGACGGCGGGCGCACTGGACTTCACCAACGCCGGTGCCGTCGATCTTTCGGTGTCGGCGCAGTTCAAGAATGCTGGCTCGGGCGGTCTCGGCGCGCTCGACTCGGTCGATGTCTCGACCCAGGCCGGCGCGATCGCCGCGCTTGGCAACATCGAGGCGCTGATCGACACCGCGATCGACGCGGCGGCCGCCTTCGGCTCGGTCGAAGGGCGGATTTCGACCCAGGCCGACTTCGTCTCGGGCCTGACCGACGCGCTGCGCTCCGGCATCGGCGCGATGGTCGACGCCGACATGGAAGAGACCTCGGCCCGGCTGCAAGCGCTGCAAGTGCAGCAGCAGCTCGGCGTCCAGTCGCTGTCGATCGCCAACCAGGCGCCGCAGTCGATCATGTCGCTGTTCCGCTGAACCGCAGCGGCGGAGGTGCCCTAGGGCGCCTCCGCCACCCCTCCCCCATGCCGACACGGGATCGGTCGCGGCAGGCCGCGGTCCGACGCTCTCGGTCCTGAAAGGACGTAACCGTGAATCTAGTCGAACAAGCACGCCATGCCTACGGATCCGGCAGTACGGTGCTGCGCAGCGGTCGCTCGGCCGAACACCAGGTTATCAGCGAGGTCACCGCCCGGCTCAAGGCCGCCGATAGCTTCGCCGCCCGCGCCGAGGCGCTGCACGACAATCGCCGGCTCTGGATCCGGCTTGCCGCGGATGTCGCCGACCACGACAACGGTCTGCCCGAAGTCCTGCGCGCGCGGATCTTCTACCTTGCAGAGTTCACCCAGCACTACAGCCGCCGCGTGCTGCGCGGCGAGGCGGGGGTCGACCCTCTGATCGACATCAACACGGCGGTGTTGCGCGGGCTGAGCGGCGCCACCGCAAGCGCCGGCGCACGCCCGGAGGTGGCCTGATGTCGGGCCTTGTCATCAAGCTGGGGCCGCGCGAGCGGGTGCTGGTCAACGGCGCGGTGATCGAGAATGGCGACCGCCGGTCGCGGCTGTCGATCCTGACCCCCAACGCCAACATCCTGCGTCTAAGGGATGCCATCCGCCCCGACGAGGCCAGCACCCCGGTCCGCCGGGTTTGCTACATCGCCCAGCTGGTGCTGTCGGGCGACGCGCCGCCATCGCAGGGCCACAGCCAGCTTCTGAGCGGTATCGAGCAGCTGAGCCAGGTGTTCTGCGATCATGACAGCCGGGCGCTGCTGCAGGACGCGACCGATGCGGTTATCGCCGGTGAAACCTATCGCGCTCTGAAACGGCTGCGCGCCTTGATGCCGCGCGAAGAACGACTGATCGCGGTCGCCCCGCGTCCGTCATGAGCTTCCAGCCGGTCCTCCCGCTTGCCGGCTACGCCGGCTGGCGGTTCCTGCAGCGCACCCAGGAAATGCAGACCAGGACATTCGCCGAAAGCCGCCCGGTGGCGAACCAGACCGATTATTTCCGCGACAACATCGCTAAGGTTCGCAGTGCCGAGGACCTGGTCGGCGATCGCCGTCTGCTCGAGGTCGCTCTCGTCGCCTTCGGGCTCGGTGACGATCTCGACAACAAGGCCTTCGTCCAGAAGATTCTGAGCGATGGCACGCTGGATCCCGACGCCCTGTCGAACAAGCTGTCGGACAAGCGTTACGAGGCCTTCGCCCGCAGCTTCGGCTTCGGCGATCTCGGCGCCAGGACCGCCTTGTCGGGATTCTCGGACGACATCATCGACCGCTACGAGGCGCGCCGGTTCGAAATCGCCGTCGGCGAGCAGGACGACCTGATGCGCCGCGCATTGTTCGTCCCGACCGCCGTCGACGAAGTGGTCGAGCAGGCAAGCTCTGACACCGCGCGCTGGTTCGCGATGATGGGCAATCCGCCGCTCCGCTCGGTGTT
>JBFGEI010000045.1:0-16306 GCA_041580155.1 Limimaricola sp. | reverse complement strand
GGCGTCTTGAAGTCGATCGAGCCGCCCCACATCGTCGCGATCCACGAGAAGATCTTGATGCCCGTCGGCACCGCGATCACCATCGTCGCCAGCATGAAGTAGGTCTGGCTGAAGGTCGACATGCCGACCGTGTACATGTGGTGCGCCCAGACGACGAAGCCCAGCGCCCCGATGCCGACCATGGCGAAGACCATGCCCGTGTAGCCGAAGATCGGCTTGCGCGAGAAGGTCGAGATCACGTGGCTGACGATGCCGAAGGCGGGCACCACGATGATGTAGACCTCTGGATGGCCGAAGAACCACAGGATGTGCTGGTAGAGGATCGGGTCGCCGCCATTGGCCGGGTCGAAGAACGCCGTGCCGAAGTTGCGGTCGGTCAGCAGCATGGTGATGGCGCCTGCCAGCACCGGCAGCGACAGCAGAATCAGCCAGGCGGTGACGAAGATCGACCAGGCGAACAGCGGCACCTTGTGCAGCGTCATGCCCGGGGTGCGCATGTTGAGGAAGGTGGTGATGATGTTGATCGCGCCGAGGATCGACGAGGCGCCCGAGACGTGGACCGCGAAGATCGCCAGGTCCATCGACATGCCGGTCTCGGAGGTCGACAGCGGCGGGTAGAGCACCCAGCCTACGCCGGAACCGGACTGGCCGTTGCCGCCCGGTGCGAGGATCGACGCGATGCCGAGCGCGGTGCCGGCGATGAACATCCAGAACGACAGGTTGTTCAGACGCGGGAACGCCATGTCCGGCGCGCCGATCTGTAGCGGCATGAAATAGTTGCCGAAACCGCCGAACAGGGCGGGAATCACCACGAAGAACATCATCAGCACGCCGTGATACGTGATCATCACGTTCCACAGGTGGCCGTTGGGGGTGCAATCCTCGGCGGCGGCGGCGATGAAGCGCGCGCCTTCGGCGCACATGTACTGAACGCCCGGGTGCATCAGCTCCATGCGCATGTACACCGTGAAGCTGACCGAGATCAGTCCCACGAAGCCCGCGACGAAGAGATACAGGATCCCGATGTCCTTGTGGTTTGTGGACATGAACCAACGGGTGAAGAAGCCCCGTTTGTCCTCGTGTCCGTGGCCGTGGATGGCGGCGTCTGCCATTTGGCTCTCCCGAGTTGCTGCCTGAACGGGCCCGCACATGACTCGCGCAGGCAATCTTGCGGCTCTTCTAGTGTGCCCACGCGGTCAGGGCAACGGTCAGGACGTCGCAGTCGCGGTCTGAATCATCTGCTGCGCAACGGCGCCAGAGCGCGGTTCTCGGCGCGGATCCGCACCGCCAGCACCGCCGCATTCAGCAGGCTGAACAGCAGCGCTACCATCGGCAACCCAAGCACCAGCGGCGCCACCGCGATCTCGGCCACCACCAAAGCATAGTTGGGGTGCCGCAGCAGCCGGAACGGGCCCCGCGCCACCAGCGGCGCGTCGACCACGATGATCCGCGTGGTCCAGCGCGGTCCGAGGCTGGCAAGGACCCAGACCCGCAGCGCCTGCAGCGCCGCGAAGGCCAAAAGCCAGCCCAGGTGCAGCGCGGCGTCGTGGCCGAACCAGGCCAGCGCCGCGATCCAAGCCGCGTGCAGCGCCACGATCAGCGGGTAATGCGCCGCGCCGTGTTCGACCGCACCGCGCGCCAGCAGCCGCGCGGTGTTGCGCCGCGCCAGCGCCAGCTCGGCCAGCCGCTGAACCAGGATGAAGCCGAGAAACAGCGCGGCCCCGAGCGTCACTCCGCGACATCCAGCACCACGAAGGACGCGGTGAAGCCCGGCCCCAGCGCGCAGGTCAGCAGCCGGCCCGCGGCGCCGTGATCCAGCGCCCGGCGCAGCACGAACAGCAGGGTCGGCGCGCTCATGTTGCCGTAATCGCGCAGCACCGTGCGTTCGGCGTCGAGGCTGCCGGGGCGCAGGTCCAGCGCGGTCTCGATCGCCGCGATCACCTTGGCGCCGCCGGGATGGCAGACGAAGCGGTCGATGTCGGCGCGCGACAGGCTCGCCGCCGCCAGCGCCGCATCCACGGCTTCGGCGAAATGCCGTGTCGCGAAATCGGGGATCGAGCGGTCGAACACCACGCCGAGGCCGCTGTCGTCGACATCCCAGCCCATGATCTCAAGCGTGTCGGGCCACATGTGCTGATGCGACGCGCCGATGGCGATGCGTCCCGGCGCGTCGTCGCGCGACAGGCAGGCCGCCGCGGCGCCGTCGCCGAAAAGCACCGTGGCGATGATGTCGGCCTTCTGCAGCCGGTCGCTGCGGAACGACGGGGTGCAGGCCTCGACCACCACCAGCAGCACCTTGTCGCCGGGCCGGCCACGCGCCAGCGTCGTCGCGATGCCCAGCCCCGAGGCGCCGCCGGCGCAGCCCAGTCCGAACACCGGCACCCGCATCACGTCGCCGCGAAAGCCGATCTCGGCGGCGACCTGGGCTTCGAGCGTCGGGGTGGCGATGCCGGTCGAGGACACGGTGACGATGATGTCGACCTCGTCCGCCTGCCAGCCGGCCTCGGCCAAGGCGCCGCGCGCCGCCACCACGAACATCCGCCGTGCCCCGTCGAGATAGACCGCGTTGCGCTCGCTCCAGCCGTGCGGCGCGTCAAACCAGTCGAACGGCGCCACCGAGTAGCGGGTTTCGATACCGGACTGGGTGAAGCTGTTCAGCAGCCGCTCGAAGGCCGGGAATTTCGGCCCGAACAGCCGCTGCGCGGCCTGCTGCACGAGATCCTGCGGCAGCCGGTGGTCGGGCAGGGCCGTCGCCAGCCCGTGAAGCGTCACGCCCATGAAGTCGCCTTGGCTGATCAGGGCGCCCCCGTGGCGCACGGACGCAAGGCCCGCCGGACAAAGGCCGCCTGTAAGGCCAAACGTCAGCGCCGGGGCGCGGTTCCGCCGCGCCGATCACGTTACAGCGTGTCGGCGCGGCGCAGCGTCCCGTCGAAGATGCTGCCGAAGCTGCGCTGCAGCGCGACGTCCAGATCGGCCATCGTCACCGGCAGCCCGAGATCGACCAGGCTGGTGACGCCATGTTCGGCGATGCCGCAGGGCACGATGCCGGTGAAATGCCCCAGATCGGGGTCGACGTTGACCGACAGCCCGTGAAAGCTGACCCATTTGCGCAGCTTGATGCCAAGCGCCGCGATCTTGTCCTCGGGCGGATGGCCGGCGGCCGTCAGCGGCCGGTCGGTGCGCTGCACCCAAACCCCGACGCGGCCGTCGCGCAGCTCTCCGGTGACGTTGAACTCGGCCAGCGCCGCGATGATCCAGGATTCGAGGCTCTGCACGAAGGCCCGCACGTCGCGGCCGCGCTTGCCGACGTCGAGCATCACGTAGACCACGCGCTGGCCCGGCCCGTGGTAGGTGTACTGGCCGCCGCGCCGCGTCGGGTGCACCGGGAACCGGTCGGGGTCGGTCAGGTCCTGCGGCTTGGCGCTGCTGCCGGCGGTATAGAGCGGCGGGTGTTCGACCAGCCAGATCGCTTCGTCGGCGCGGCCGTCGAAGATCGCCTCGGCGCGTGCCTCCATCGCCGCGACGGCGGCGTCGTAGGGGGTCAGCCCGTCGCTCACGATCCAGTCCACCATCCGCCGTCTCCGCCTTGCCTTGTGTGCGGGCAGGGGTGACGTGGCGGCGCGGAAAAGTCAAAACGCGGTTTTGTCACCGAACCGCATTTTCTGCTCTTGCACATCCTCCGCACCGCGGTTTATAGCCCGCCCAGCCTACCTGGACACGTGCGGTCGTGGCGGAATTGGTAGACGCGCAGCGTTGAGGTCGCTGTGGGGTAACACCCGTGGAAGTTCGAGTCTTCTCGACCGCACCATTCAGTCCAAGCCACCCCCGCGGGGGTGCGTCGGCCACATCACCCCCATTCAGCCCTGTTCGATCCGAGCGCCCCGACCCGTCGGTCGCCGCGAACTCGATCGATCTTTTTTGCCGCGCCAAGCATCGGCGCGCGGTGCCGAACTGGTCCGGATGCGACATGCCATGTCGCTGGGCGACACCCGCCGAATCCGGTTTTCGGCAATGGTTAACATAAAAAAACAACCTGAGGATGTGGCGTAATTTGCCCGGAACGGCCGGATTCAAGCGCGCCGGAAATTTCTGATTGCCCTTCTGCGCAAGGCGTTTCGTGCCGCGCTGCGGCATGCTGTCCCGGCGTCATCGGCGGGACTCAGCTAATCGGTTGCAAAGAGGTGGGCAGCTTGTTTTAGTCTGCGATCAGAGAAGTGCAGACCAATCTGCCGACACACAACGGGGAGCTTCGTTTGGCCCAGGCCTCGACCGGAGAGGCGTTCGTCGAATTCGAACGCGTGCAGAAAAGCTACGACGGCGAAACGCTTGTCGTGAAAGATCTGAACCTGGCCCTGCCGAAGGGCGAGTTCCTGACCATGCTGGGACCGTCGGGGTCGGGCAAGACCACCTGCCTGATGATGCTGGCCGGGTTCGAGACCGCCACCCATGGCGAGATCCGCATCGCCGGCAAGTCGATCAACAACATCCCGCCGCACAAGCGCGGCATCGGCATGGTGTTCCAGAACTACGCGCTGTTCCCGCACATGACGGTGGGCGAGAACCTCGGGTTTCCGCTCGAGGTGCGCAAGATGGGCAAGTCCGAGCGCGAGCAGAAGATCATCCGCGCGCTCGACATGGTGCAGATGGGCGATTTCGCCAACCGCCGGCCGGCGCAGCTGTCGGGCGGCCAGCAGCAGCGGGTCGCGCTGGCCCGGGCGCTGGTGTTCGAGCCCGAGCTGGTGCTGATGGACGAGCCGCTCGGCGCGCTCGACAAGCAGCTGCGCGAGACCCTGCAATTCGAGATCACCGACCTGGCGCACAAGCTGGGCATCACCGTGGTCTACGTGACCCACGACCAGACCGAGGCGCTGACAATGTCGGACCGGGTCGCGGTGTTCAACGACGGCAAGATCCAGCAGCTGGCGCCGCCGGACGAGCTTTATGAATCGCCGCAGAACAGCTTCGTCGCGCAGTTCATCGGCGAGAACAACACGCTCGACGGCACCGTCGAGAAGATCGAGGGCGGGCTGGCTCTGGTCCGGCTCGATGGCGGCGAGGTGATCGACGCCAAGCCGGTCAACGTCTCCAAGGCCGGTCAGCGCACCCGGGTCTCGATCCGCCCCGAGCGGGTCGAATCGAACCCCGAGCGCCTGGCCGCGGGCGCGCATACGCTGCCCGCCGAGGTCATGGAATTCATCTACATGGGCGACACCTTCCGCACCCGGCTGAAGGTCGCGGGCCGCGAGGACTTCATCATGAAGACCCGCAACGCCCCCGACCAGCCGCGGCTGAAACCGGGCGAAACGATCCGGATCGGTTGGCTCGCCGAGGACTGCCACGCGCTCGACGCCTGAGCCGCGTGGACCGCGCGCCGCGACAGGCGCGTCGGACCAACGGAGCCGCCGCCACCCGGACGACGGCTCCCGTCAAACAAGAACCGGGAAACAACGGGAGCTTCTATGACCATCAAACGTATGATGACAGCCACGACGGCGCTCTGCGCCGCGGCCACCATGGCCGGCGCCGAGAGCCATGTCGAAATGGCCAACGAGATGACCATCGTCAGCTGGGGCGGTGCCTATCAGGAAAGCCAGCTCAAGGCCTATGTCGAACCCTACCAGGCGATGCACCCCGAGGTGACCGTGGTCTGGGACGAAAGCTCGGCCGAAGCGGTCGCTAAGCTGCGCGCCCAGAACGAAGCCGGCAACGTGACCTGGGACCTGGTCGATGCCACCGCCGCCGACGCGATGCGGCTGTGCGACGAAGGTCTCGCGATGGAGATCGACGCCGACGAAATGCTGGCGCCGGCGCCCGACGGCACCCCGGCGTCCGAGGACTTCGGCGACATGCTGGTGTCGGATTGCTTCATCCCGCAGATCGCCTACTCCTACACCTTCGGCTATCGCAACGACGTCGCCGAGTGGGACGGCAAGCAGCCCGAGAGCATCTGCGACGTGTTCGACCTGGAGAACTTCCCGGGTCAGCGCAGCCTCGAGAAGCGGCCGCACAACAACCTCGAATGGGCGCTGATCTGCGACGGCGTCGCCTACGAGGACGTCTACGACGTGCTCGAGACCGACGAGGGCCAGGACCGCGCCTTCGCCAAGCTCGACACCATCAAGGACGAAACCATCTGGTGGTCCTCGGGTGCCGACACGCCGCAGCTTCTGGCCGACGGCGAAGTGGTGTTCGGCTCGACCTACAACGGTCGCCTGTTCAGCCTGATCGTCGAGCAGGACCAGCCGGTCAACATGATGTGGGACACCCAGTCCTACGATCTCGACGGCTGGATCATCCCGGCCGGTCTCGAAGGCCCGGCGCTGGCGCGGGTGCAGGACTTCCTGTATTTCGCCACCGACACCCAGCGTCTGGCCGACCAGGCCAAGTACATCTCCTACGGTCCGGCGCGTGCCTCTTCGGCGCCGCTCGTGGGCGAGCACGCCACTCTCGGGATCGACATGGCGCCGCACATGCCGACCAACCCCGAGAATGCCAAGGGTGCCTTCGTGCAGAACTACGAATGGTGGGCCGACTACCGCGACGACCTGGACGCCAAGTTCCAGGCCTGGCTCGCGCAGTAAAGCCGCACGCGTGACATGCAGCGGGGCGGGGCCGTTCTGGCCCCGTCCCACCCCCCCTTTGACGGAGGCATGATGACCGACAGCGCGATCCCCCCGCAGACACCCGTGGCAGCGCTGCCCGGCGGTGAAGTGACCGGTGGCCCGGTTCTGGCCGCCGACGGCAAGCCGCTGAAGCACAGCCTGAAGCGCGCGCTGCGCCGCGAAAAGCTGCGCGCCCTGGCGCTGATCTCGCCGCTGCTGATCTTCATCCTCGTCGCCTTCGTGGCGCCGATCGCCGACATGCTGTTCCGCTCGGTCGAGAACCAGATCGTCGCGGAAACCCTGCCGCGCACCGTCGAGACGCTGCGCGACGAGGGCCTGCCACCGGGCGACGCGCCCGGCGAAGAGGTGTTCGCCGCGCTCTACACCGACCTCGTGGTCGCGGCCGAATACAAGTCGCACACCAGGCTGGGCAGCCGGCTGAACTACGAGATGACCGGGATCTCGTCGCTGTTCCGCAGTACCGGCCGCGATGTCGGCCGCTTCGACACCGACATCTACACCGATCAATTCGTCGAGGCCGCCCCGGCACTGGAAAACCCGGTGGCCTGGACCAACTGGATGGCCGAAGACGCGGTGCGCGATGCGCTGCCGCGCGCCACCGACGCCTGGGACGCCTGGGCGACCCTCACCGTCGAGGCCAACAACGACGACCCGCTCGAGGAGGACGTGCCGGACTTCGTGTTCACCGCGCTGTACCGCGACCTCGCGGCGGGGGCGCAGCCGCCGGCCGAATTCCCGCAGGTCGATGTGTCCGGCTTCGAGTCGGTGTCGATCAAGGAGCTGTTCATCGACAGCGACGACGATTGGGCCGATCCGGAGGTCTGGCAGATCATCAAGACCTACAGCCCGGCCTATACCGACGGCTATTTCCTGAACGCGGTCGACATGATGAACGGCCCCGACGGCACGGCGGAATGGCGTCCGGAGAGCGAGACGATCTACCTGACGCTGTTCATGCGGACGATGTGGATGTCGTTGGCGATCACCTTCTCCTGCATCCTGCTCGGCTACCCGATCGCCTACCTGCTTTCGACGCTGCCGCTGCGCTCGGCGAACGTGCTGATGATCCTGGTGCTGCTGCCGTTCTGGACCTCGCTGCTGGTGCGGACCAGCGCCTGGAAGGTGCTGCTGCAGCAGGAGGGGGTGATCAACGACACGCTGGTCGCGATCGGCATCGTGTCCGACGCCAACCGGCTGGCGCTGATCAACAACGCCACCGGCACGATCATCGCGATGACGCATATCCTGCTGCCGTTCATGATCCTGCCGCTGTATTCGGTGATGAAGACGATCCCGCCGTCCTACATGCGGGCCGCGAAATCGATGGGCGCGAACGACTGGACCGCGTTCTGGCGGGTCTGGTTCCCGCTCTCGGTGCCGGGCATAGGCGCCGGCTCGATCCTCGCCTTCATCCTGTCGATCGGCTATTACATCACCCCCGAGATCGTCGGCGGCACCCACGGCGTGTTCATCTCGAACCGGATCGCCTACCACATCTCGTCGTCGCTGAACTGGGGCCTCGCGGCCGCGCTCGGCTCGATCCTGCTGGCGCTCGTGCTGGCGCTGTACTGGGTCTACGACCGGATCGTCGGCATCGACAACGTCAAGCTGGGAGGCTGAGACATGGCTGCACTTCCCCCTTATGCCTCGACCGGCCAACGGGTCTGGCACTACAGCTACCTGGTGATCTGCGGGGCGATCTTCTTCTTTCTCATCGCGCCGATCCTGGTGATCATCCCGCTGTCGTTCAACGCCGAGAACTTCTTCACCTTCACCCCCGAAATGCTGCGGCTCGACCCCGAAGGCTATTCGCTGAAGCACTACAGGGACTTCTTCGGCAACCCCGACTGGCAGGTACCGCTGTGGAATTCGCTTAAGATCGCGCCGGTCGCGACGCTGATGTCGGTGTCGCTGGGCACGCTGGCGGCGATCGGGCTGAGCCAGTCGCATGTGCCGTTCCGTCGGGCGATCATGGCGATCCTGATCTCGCCGATGATCGTGCCGCTGATCATCTCGGCCGCCGGCATGTACTTCTTCTACAGCCGGATCGGGCTGCAGGGGACCTACTGGGGCGTGGTGCTGGCGCATGCCGCGCTGGGCATCCCCTTCGTGATCATCACGGTGACCGCCACGCTGGTCGGCTTCGACCGGTCGCTGACAAGGGCGGCGGCGAACCTCGGGGCGGGGCCGGTCCGGACCTTCTTCCAGGTACAGATGCCGTTGATCCTGCCGGGGGTGGTGTCGGGCGGGCTGTTCGCCTTCATCACCTCGTTCGACGAAGTCGTCGTGGTGCTGTTCGTCGGTTCGGCCGGGCAGAAGACGCTGCCGTGGCAGATGTTCACCGGCCTGCGCGAGCAGATCAGCCCGACGATCCTCGCCGCCGCTACCGTGTTGATCGGTATCTCGGTGGTGCTGCTGGTCACGCTCGAGGCGCTGCGACGTCGCTCCGAAAGGCTGCGCGGTCTGTCGCCGGCCTGAGCAGGATCGCACCATCACCCCGGTCGCCCCGCGTGCAACGAGCCGCGGGGCGTTTCCTCGCCGCCGGGCCAAGATCCTTTCAAGGATCTTGCAATTTTCTTGCAAGAAAATTGGCCGTCGCGCTAGGGCAGCAGCGCCAGCCAGGCCGTCGCCGTCAGGATCGACACCGCGGTGCCGATCAGCACCGCAGAGGCGGCCACCCGCTTGGCGTGGCCGTAGATGCTGGCGAACAGGTAGGCGTTGACCCCCGGCGCCATCGCCGCCGTGATGATCGCCGAGCGGAACGCCGGGCGCTCCAGGCCGGCCAGGCTGCCGAGACCCCAGACCACCGCCGGGTGCAGTATCAGCGACACCGCGGTGATGTAGAGGATCACCCGCATGTCGCCCTCCGGCCGATAGCGATACAGGATGCCGCCCAGCCCGAAAAGCGCCGCCGGAAGCGCCGCGCGCGACATCAGTTCCAGCGCCTCGACCAGCACCGACGGCAGCGGCAGCCCCGAGAGGTTGACCACGAATCCCAGCGCGATCCCCAGGATCAGCGCGTTGCGCCCCATTCCTGTCAGCACCTTGCCAGGCAGCTGTCGCAGCGACCCGCCGCGGGCGCGCACCATCTCCATCGCGGTGATCCCGACGGCGTAGCAGAACGGCGAATGGATCGCGATGATCGCGAAGTTGGCCTGCAGCGCATCGGCGCCGAAGGCGCGTTCGGTGATCGGCAGCCCGAGCAGCAGCGAATTCGAGAACAGCCCGACGAAGCCGATCGCGACCGAATCCTCCCATGACCGCCCGAACAGCAACCGCGCGCCGAGCAGCCCGGCGGCAAAGCCGATCAGCGCGCCGGCGTAGAAGCTGCCGAGCAGCGCCAGGTCGAACTCCTGCGCCAGGTCGAGACGGGCGATCGCGAGAAACAGCAGGCAGGGGATCGCGAAGCCCTGCGAGAACCGCATCAGCCCGTCGATCGCCGGTTCCGAAATCCAGGCGCGCCAAGCCGCGAGATAGCCGAAGCCCAGCACCAGGAACACCGGCAGGGTGACGGCCAGCAGCAGGCTCATTCGGCAGATTTCGGGGCAGGGCAGGCCGGTGTCGCGGCCATCGGCCAGGCCGCGCCGCGGGTCATGCGATCTCGAAACTCAGCGTCATGCCGTCATGCGCCGGGGTGATGTGTTCGGCGGTTTCGGCCGCGACCGTCGCCCAGTCGAGATCGTAGTGCATGTTGGTCAGCACCGCGCGGCGCGGCGCGGCGCGGGCGATCCACTCCAGCGTCAGCGCCAGGTGCGCGTGCGACGGGTGCGGTTGCCGCCGCAGCGCGTCGACGATCATGCAGTCGAGCCCCTCGAGATACGGCCAGGCCGCCTCGGGGATCTCGTTGACGTCCGGAAGATACGCCATCGGGCCGCAGCGCAGCCCGAGCGCGGTGATCCGGCCATGCACCAGGTCGAACGGCGTCAGGGTGATCGGCCCGCCGGCGCCGTCGATCGTGACATCGCCGTCGATCAGGTTCAGGTCGCAGATCGGCGGGTAGTCCGACCCCTCGGGCTGCACGAAGGCATAGCCGAAGCGGTCGAGCAGCGCCTCCGAGGTCGCGCTGTCGGCATGGCAGACCAGCCGGCGCCGGGTGTTGAAGGTGATCATCCGCAGGTCGTCGATGCCGTGCACGTGGTCGGCATGGGCGTGGGTCCAGACCACCGCGTCCAGTTCGCCCACCCCGGCATCGAGCAGCTGGTTGCGCAGGTCGGGCGAGGTGTCGATCAGCACCCGGGTCGCGCCGTCCGGCCCGTGCCGGGTCAGCAGCAGCGAACAGCGGGTCCGGCGGTTGCGCGGGTCGTCCGGATCGCAATCGCCCCAAAGCCCGCCGAGACGCGGCACCCCGCCCGAGGAGCCGCAACCCAGGATCCGCGCCTCGAGCCGGGCCATCAGCTGGCGCTCCAGCCGGCGGCCTTGGCGAACAGCCGGTCGAAGTTCGCCGAGGTCGCGGCGGCGAAGTCGGGCAGCGACAGGCCGAACAGCTCGGCGCCGGCCTTCGCGGTATGCGCGGTGTAGGCCGGTTCGTTGCGCCGGCCGCGGTGCGGCGGCGGTACAAGATAGGGGCTGTCGGTCTCGACCAGGATCCGATCCAGCGGCGCGGCGGCGAAGATCTCGCGCAGCTCCTTGGAGCGCGGGAAGGCGGCGATGCCCGACATCGACAGGTAGAAGCCGAGGTCGAGCGCCGCGCGACCCAGCGCGGCGCTGCTGGAAAAGCAATGCATCATGCAGTCGAAGGCGCCGGCGTGGTGCTCCTCGGTCAGAATCCGCGCCATGTCGTCATCGGCATCGCGGGCGTGGATGATCAGCGGCAAACCGGTCTCGCGCGCCGCGGCGATGTGGATCCGAAGGCTCTGCTGCTGCACCGGCTTGCTGTCGGCGGTGTAGTGGTAGTCGAGCCCGGTCTCGCCGATGCCGACGAACTTCGGATCGCGGGCCAGGGCGACAAGCTCGTCGACGCTGGTCAACGGCTCCTCGGCGGCGCTCATCGGGTGGGTGCCGGCGGCCCAGAACACCGGCGCGTGCGCCTGCGCGATGGCCTGCACCTGCGGCGCGTTGCGCAGCCGGGTGCAGATCGTCACCATCCGGGTCACGCCGGCCGCGACGGCGCGTTCGATCACCTCGGCGCGCTCGGCGTCGAAGTCGGAAAAGTCGAGGTGGCAATGCGCGTCGACGAGCTGGAATTCGGGGCTGGTCATGGGGCCTCAGGCTGCAGCGGTCTGCGCCGCCGTGGCTTCGATACGGAACAGCATATCAAGGATCAGCGCGGAAGGGTCAAGGTTGACCGCCCGACCGTGCCGCGCGCGGGCCGAAAGCTCCTGCTGCAGCGTGGCCAGCGCCCGCGACGCGCGCGGGTCCGGCGCGATCCGTGTCAGCAGCCGGGCCTCGCCGGGGCAGGCCTGGATGTCCGGTTCGCCCGACAGCCCGGCCCGGGCGGCGCGCGACAACAGCAGGTCGATCAGGTCCAGCAGCAAAGGGAACCGCGTCTCGGCGCCCTTGCCGGCGCAGCTGTCCGCCAGCTTCAGCGCCGCCAGCCGGTCGAAGTTCGGAATCCCCGACAGCAGCCCCACGAGGTCGGCGTAAAGCGCCCGTCCGCCCAGCTGCGCCTGCCGCGCCGCGCCGCCGACCGATCCCGCGGCCAGCACCGACAGCGCCTCGGGGCTGTCGGCCTCGACGCCGATCCGGTCCAGCGCCAGCGCCAGATCCGCCGGGTCGAGCGGCCGGCAGCGCAGCACCCGGCAGCGCGAGCGGATCGTCGGCAACAGCCGCGATGGCTGGTGCGAGATCAGCAGCAGGGTGGTGTTGGCGGGCGGCTCTTCGAGCTCCTTCAGCACCGCGTTGGCTGCGGCCGGGTTCATGTCGTCGGCGGCGTCGATGATCACCACCCGGTGGCCGCCGTCGGCGGCGCTCAGGTGGAAGAACTCCTTCAGCCGGCGCACCTCGTCGACCCGGATCATCGCCGACAGCTTGTCGCCCTTTTCATTCGGACCGCGGCGCAGCACGAACAGCCGCTGGTGCGACCCGGCGCGGATGCGCCGCAGATCGGCGTCGTCCTGGGGCACGTCGAGTGTTTCGGCAGCGCGGGCGCCGGACGCCAGCAGGTAGGCGGCGATCCGGTAGGCCAGCGTCGCCTTGCCGATGCCCATCGGCCCGGTGACCAGCCAGCCCGAATGCAGCCGGCCGCCAGTCAGCGCGGCGATGAATTCGGCTTCCGCCGCCTGCTGGCCGATCAGCGCCGGGGTTTCGCGCGGATGCGGCAGGCCGGGAAGGCCGGTCGGATCCGCAAGCTCTTCCGCGCTCATTCCGGCGGGCCGAGACGCGACAGCGCATGGGCTGCGATTTCCGAAGCGATCTGCGCCGGCGCCCGGTCGCCGTCGATCAGCACGCAGCGCTTCGGGTGATCATGCGCCAGCGCCAGGAAGCCGTGCCGCAGGGTTTCCTGGAAGCCCAGCCCCATGTCCTCGAAGCGATCCTCGCCCGAGCGCCGGGCCAGGCCGCGGCGCAGCGCGGTCGCAGGGTCCATGTCGATGATGAAGGTCAGGTCCGGCTCGGTGCCGATCATCAGCGCGTGCAGCTTGTCGACGGTGCCGCGCAGGTCGCCGCGGGTCGCGCCCTGGTAGACGCGGGTGCTGTCGGCGAAGCGGTCGGTGATCACCACGCGCCCGTCGTCCAGCGCCGGGCGGATGGTGCGTTCCAGGTGATCGCGCCGCGCCGCGGTGAACAGCAGGCATTCGGTCTCGGCCGACCAGCGGCCCGGATCACCGGTCAGCAGAAGCGCGCGGATTTCCTCGGCGCCGGGGCTGCCGCCCGGTTCGCGGGTCAGCAGCGGATCATGGCCGGCGTCGCGCAGCCGGTCGGCCAGAAGCCTGGCCTGGGTCGATTTTCCCGAGCCGTCGATGCCTTCGAAGCTGATGAAGATGCCGCGATCCACCGGCTCAGGCGTCGTCTTTTTCGGGCGCCGGTTCGGCTTCGGCCTCGGGCGCGGCTTCGGGGGCCGCCGGGTCCGGTTCCGCCAGCGGATCGAGCTGCGGCAGCGACAGCCCTTCGGGGCCGAACCGGTCAAGCAGCACCATGGCGGCCACCTTGACGCGTGGCATGAAACCACCGCGCGGCACCGCGGCCTCGGCGACCAGCGGGACCTTCGTGTCCGGCATGCCGTCGCGGGCGATCACCAGCTCGGCCAATTCCTGGCCCGCGGCGATCGGCGCCTCGATCGGACCCTGGTAGACCACCTCGGCGGCAAGTTCGCCCGTCGCCAGCGCCGGCATCAGCAGCGACACGTCCGACCCCAGCACCAGCCCGACGCGGTTGCGCTCGCCCATCCAGACCTCGGCTTCGGCGATCCGGTCACCGGTCTTGCCGATGTCGCGCTGCGCGAACTGGCGGAACGCCCAGTTGACGATGCGCTCGGCCTCGACGCGGCGCGCCTCGGTGCTGTCGAGCCCGCTGATCACGAAGATGATCCGGCGGTCACCCTGCTTGGCCGAGCCGACCAGCCCGTAGCCGGCTTCCGTGGTATGCCCGGTCTTGAGCCCGTCGGCGCCGATCCCGAGCCCGAGGATCGGGTTGCGGTTCTGGCTGTTCGACGGCACCCGGCCGTCGAACTCGAACTCCTGCTCGGCGAACATCGGGTAGAAGGTCGGGAAATCCTTGATCAGCTGGCTGGCGAGGATCCCGAGGTCGTGCATCGACATCCGGTGCGTCGGCGCCGGCCAGCCGTTCGAGTTCGCGAAGGTCGAATTGGTCATGCCCATCTTGCGTCCGCGTTCGGTCATCATCCGGGCGAAGCCGGCCTCGGTGCCGTCGGGCGACAGCGCCTCGGCCAGCACCGCCGAGGCGTCGTTGCCCGACAGCACGATCACGCCGCGCAGCAGGTCCTCGACCTTCACCCGGTCGGTGGTGTCGAGAAACATGCTCGAGCCGCCGTAGGAGGCGGCGAGTTCGGACACCGGAAGTTCCTGGTCGATCCGCAGCCGACCCGAGGCGATCGCCTCGAACGCCATGTAGAGCGTCATCAGCTTGGACATTGAAGCCGGCGGCAGCGGCGCGTCGGCGTTCTTGTCGAGCAGCACGGTGCCGGTGGTCTGGTCCAGAACGAAGGCGGCGCCGGCCTGGGTCTCGAAGGCCTGGGCCCGGGCCAGCGAGGTGAGGCTCAGCAGCAGCGTGGCGGCGAGGGTGACGGCACGGATCATCATGGGGCTCCGGTCGGGTGGATTGCGGCGGTCCGTCGGGGCCGCCGCGGGTCTGTCGGTGGACTCGCCGGCGTGGCGGGTCGCTTTTGTCAGTTTCGCACGAAATACGCGTCGGTAAAGCCCAGAGCCTTGATCCGCTCCAGCGCGCTGGCCCGCTCGGCTTCCGAGCCGGCCGGGCCGACGATCACCCGCCAGAAGTCGCGACCCTGGCTGGCCGCGGCGACGACGCGGGCGCTCAGCCCCTCGACCTCCATCGCGGTGGCGGTGTCGCGGGCGTTGGCCTCGACCGAGAAGATCCCGAGCTGGATGAACGGGCGCTGCAATTCGCTGGCCTCGGCGGTGACCGGCGCCGGGGCGTCGGCCGGGGCAGGGGCAGGGGTGGATGCGGCGGCGGTGTCTGTGCCCGTGTCTGTTTCGGTGGCCGGCAACGCCGCGGTCTCGATGCCGTCGGTCGGTCCGAGCGGCACCGCGGCGATCGCCTCGGGGTTGTCGAAATCGGTGGTGGCGCCAAGCGCCTCCGGGCTGGCGGTCTCGTCGCGGCGCAGCGCGGTGACATTGAGCTGCGCCGGTGCGCCGGCCAGCATGCCGAGCGCGTCGGCGGCTTCCGAGCTGGCCTGCAGCGCCGGACCGGGGGCCTCGCGTTCGCGGCGGAACAGCGCGCCGATCACGAAGCGGCCGTTGTCCTTGTTGCGGATCACCACCTGGCCGATCTGCTCGACTTCGACATCCGGGTAGGCGACCCAGACCCCGCCGAGCGACGGGCGGCCGTCCCACAGCCCGGCTTCGGTGACCTGGAAGATCTGCGGCGCCTCGACGTCGCGCGACACCAGCTCGGTGCGGGCGGCGTCGCCCGAGGCGCCCGCGTCGCCGCCGCCGAACGGCGAGGACTCGCCACAGCCCGCCAGCGCCAGCATCAGCGCCATGCCGATGCCGCGCGCCGCGATCGATCCGCCGGATCGGTACTGCGCCGGTTGCGCGACTGCCATGCCTGCCATTCCTTGCCCCTCGTTTGCCGACCCGGCGCCGGTGTCCCGGCCGCGCGCGCGGCTGCCTGGCCGTTGACCGGCCGTGTTTCCTGTCCGCATTGACCGGCGCGCAAGCGCCCGGCGACGATGCCCGCCTGCACGGGATCGCGCCGCGACCATATCGTCGGGGTTTGCGCATGGAAAGCGCGATGCCGCTGGTTTCGGCGGAATTCCTCCCGCGCGATCACCCTTTCCGAATCGACCGAGGCACCGTAGTCCCGTCGCGCCGGAGGAGTGGCAGAGTGGTCGATTGCAACGGTCTTGAAAACCGTCGTGCGTGAGAGCGTACCGTGGGTTCGAATCCCACCTCCTCCGCCACTTGCCTCCGCGAAGGCGTTTTACCTATCCGGCTGCGGCCGAATTTTTCCGTTATTTTCGGGTGTTATGCGGGAGGGTCTGAGCACTGGCCCCGGCGTCGGGAGGCCCAAAAGTGGTCTCTCAGGGCCAATATTCTCCGGATCTCATG
>JBFGEI010000044.1:0-16480 GCA_041580155.1 Limimaricola sp. | reverse complement strand
TCGAGATGAACCCGCGGGTGTCACGCTCGTCGGCGCTGGCGTCGAAGGCCACCGGTTTCCCGATCGCCAAGATCGCCGCCAAGCTGGCCGTCGGCTACACGCTGGACGAGCTCGACAACGACATCACCAAGGTGACGCCGGCGAGCTTCGAGCCGACCATCGACTACGTCGTCACCAAGATCCCGCGCTTTGCCTTCGAGAAATTCGCCGGCGCCGAGCCGCATCTGACCACCGCGATGAAATCGGTCGGCGAGGTGATGGCGATCGGCCGGACGATCCACGAATCGATGCAGAAGGCGCTGGCCTCGCTCGAGACCGGGCTGACCGGCTTCGACGAGATCGAGATCCCCGGCGCCCCCGACGAGGCGGCGATCACCAAGGCGCTGTCGAAAACCACGCCGGACCGGATCAGGGTCATCGCCCAGGCGATGCGCCACGGCATGGATGACGACGCGATCAACGCGGTCACCCATTTCGACCCGTGGTTCCTGGCCCGGATCCGCGAGATCGTCGAGGCCGAAGCGGGGATCCGCAAGAACGGCCTGCCGGTCGATGCCGAGGGTCTGCGCCATCTCAAGATGATGGGGTTCACCGATGCCCGGCTGGCGACCCTCACCGGCCGCGACGAAGGCCAGGTGCGCCGCGCCCGCCGCAACCTCGGGGTCAACGCGGTGTTCAAGCGGATCGACACCTGCGCCGCCGAGTTCGAGGCGCAGACGCCCTACATGTATTCGACCTACGAAAGCCCGGTGATGGGCGAGGTCGAGGACGAGGCGCGGCCCTCCGATCGCAAGAAAGTGGTGATCCTGGGCGGCGGTCCGAACCGGATCGGCCAGGGAATCGAGTTCGACTACTGCTGCTGCCACGCCTGCTTCGCGCTGAGCGACGTCGGCTACGAGACGATCATGATCAACTGCAACCCGGAGACCGTGTCGACGGATTACGACACCTCCGACCGGCTGTATTTCGAACCGCTGACCTTCGAACACGTGATGGAGATCCTGCGGGTCGAGCAGGAGAATGGCACGCTGCACGGCGTCATCGTCCAGTTCGGCGGCCAGACGCCGCTGAAGCTGGCCAACGCGCTGCACGAGGAAGGCATCCCGATCCTCGGAACCACCCCCGATGCGATCGACCTGGCCGAGGACCGCGAGCGGTTCCAGCAGCTGGTGCAGAAGCTCGGGCTGAAGCAGCCGGTCAACGGCATCGCCTCGACTGATCAGCAGGCCATCGACATCGCCGACGGCATCGGCTTCCCGCTGGTAATCCGCCCGTCCTACGTGCTGGGCGGCCGGGCGATGGAGATCGTCCGCGACATGGACCATCTTAAGCGCTACATCCGCAACGCGGTGGTGGTGTCGGGCAAGAACCCGGTGCTGCTCGACAGCTACCTGTCCGGCGCGGTCGAGGTCGATGTCGACGCGCTGTGCGACGGCGAGCGGGTGCATGTCGCCGGCATCATGCAGCATATCGAGGAGGCCGGGGTGCATTCGGGCGACAGCGCCTGCTGCCTGCCGCCGCATTCGCTGACCGCCGAGATCCAGGCCGAGATCCGGCGCCAGACCGCCGAGCTGGCGCTGTCGCTCGGCGTGGTCGGGCTGATGAACGTGCAGTTCGCGGTCAAGGACAACGAGGTCTACCTGATCGAGGTCAACCCGCGCGCCTCGCGCACCGTGCCCTTCGTCGCCAAGGCGACCGACAGCGCGATCGCCTCGATCGCGGCGCGGCTGATGGCCGGCGAAAAGCTGTCGGCCTTCCCCGAGCGTGCGGCCTACGAGAACGTCGATTACGACACGCCGCTGCCCTACGCAGATCCGATGACGCTGGCCGATCCGAACATGCCGTGGTTCTCGGTCAAGGAGGCGGTGCTGCCCTTCGCGCGCTTCCCCGGGGTCGACACCATCCTCGGGCCGGAGATGCGTTCGACCGGCGAGGTCATGGGCTGGGACCGCAGCTTCGCGCTGGCCTTCCTCAAGGCGCAGATGGGCGCCGGCACCGACCTGCCGCGCGAGGGCCGGGTGTTCCTGTCGATCCGCGACGGCGACAAGACCCCGGCGATGGCCGAGGCGGCGCGCACCGTCACCGGTCTCGGCCTGTCGATCCTCGCCACCCGCGGCACGCTGGGCTGGCTCAAGGAGCAGGGCATCGAGGCGGAGCTGGTCAACAAGCTTTACGAAGGTGGGCTGACCATCGTCGACCGGCTGAAGGACGGCCATGTGGCGCTGGTGATGAACACCACCGAGGGCGCGCAGGCGATCGAGGACAGCCGCGACATCCGCTCGGCGGCGCTGCACGCCAAGATCCCCTACTTCACCACCGCCGCCGCCGCCCAGGCCGCGGCGCAGGCGATGCAGGCCCGCCAGGAGGGTGACGTCGGGGTCAGGTCGCTGCAGGCCTGATCGGCAGGAACAGCCTGCGGGTCCATGCGTTTGTTCCGTGCAAGCAACGGGAGAGACGCATGGACACCCCCCTCGAGATCGCTTTCCACAACATGGACAGCTCGGACGGGCTCGAAACCCGGATCCGCGAGCGCGCGGCCAAGCTGGAACGGTTCCACGGCCACATCACCAGCTGCCACGTGGTGGTCGAGGTGCCGCACCGCAGCCAGGGCGGCCACAAGGGCTACCACGTCCGCATCGAGTGCCGGATCCCAGGCACCGAATTGGTGGTGAGCCAGGACCCTGGCCAGGGCGACAAGTCCGACCCCTACCTCGCGGTGCGCGACGCCTTCTATGCGATGGAACGGCGGCTGGAGCATGCGGCGCAGAAGGCGCATGGCGAGGTCAAGTCGCACGAAGGTCCTCCGCAAGGCCGGGTCCGGCAGCTGTTCTCGGAATACGGCTTCATCGAGACGCTCGACGGCCGCGACATCTGGTTCCACAAGGCGAGCGTGATCGAGGACGGTTTCGGCAAGCTCGAGGAAGACATGCCGGTCGAGCTGTCGATCGTCGATGACGGTCCGAACGGCATGGGTCCGCAAGCGACCACCGTGCGGCCGATCGGCCGGATGAAGATGGATGGCGAGGTGCCATCGCGGGTGTGACGGTGCCCGGTGCCGGAGGCGGCAACGCCTCCGGCACCAATTTCCTTGCAAGGAAATTGCAATAGTCTTGTACAAGACTATTGGCGCGGGCGGCAGCTGCGGTTCCCGGTTGCGGTCCGGCGCGACACCGAACAGGCTGCAGTCGTATCCATTGTCCGGAGACCGACAGTGCTGCTTTGGCCCGAAGATTTCGCCGCGCATGGCAGCCACGTTTCGGTGGTGCCGCTTGATCCGGGCCATGAAGCGGACCTGGCCGACGCCACCGCCGACGGAGACCTTTACCGGCTTTGGTACACCGCAGTTCCGGCGCCGGAACAGGTCGGCGCTGAAATCGCTAGGCGGCTTGATCTGCGGGCGCGTGGCACGGTGCAGCCCTTCGCGGTAATCCACCCTGCCAACGGCCGCGCCGTCGGCATGACCAGCTACATGAACATCGATGCCGCGAACCGCCGGGTCGAGATCGGGTCGACCTGGTATCGACGGGCGGTGCAGCGCGGCCCGCTGAACACCGAATGCAAGCTGCTGCTGCTGCGCCATGCCTTCGAAGGCCTGGGCTGCATCGCGGTGGAGTTCCGCACCCATGTGTTGAACCTGCAGAGCCGGCGTGCGATCGAGCGGCTCGGGGCCCGGCTCGACGGCATCCTGCGGTCGCATGTCGTGATGCCCAACGGCACGCTGCGCGATACCGCGGTCTATTCGATCACCGCCGCCGAATGGCCGAGCGTGGCGGCACATCTCGCCTGGCAGCTGGAAAAGCCGCGCGACTGACCGGCGCCTGGCGCAGCGATGTTGCAGGACCCGCGGCGCGGCGCTATTGCCCTGCGCCATGGCCAAGCTCTACTTCAACTACTCGACGATGAACGCCGGCAAGTCGACGGTGCTGCTGCAGGCGGCGCACAACTATGCCGAACGCGGCATGCAGTGCTACCTGCTGACCGCGAAGTTCGACAACCGCGCCGGCGAGGGGCGGATCAGGAGCCGGATCGGCATCGGGTCGGAGGCCGACACCTTCGCGCCAAAGGACAATCTGTTCGAGAAGATTCGCGCCCGGCTGGAGCAGCCCTGCGCCTGCGTGTTCATCGACGAGGCGCAGTTCCTGTCGCCCGACCAGGTCTGGCAACTGGCCCGGGTGGTCGACGATCTGCGGGTGCCGGTGATGTGCTACGGGCTCAGGGTCGATTTCCTCGGTCACCTGTTCCCCGGCTCGGCGGCGCTGCTGGCGCTGGCCGACGAGATGCGCGAGGTCCGCACCATCTGCCATTGCGGCCGCAAGGCGACGATGGTGGTGCGCAAGGACCCGCAGGGCCGGGTCGCGACCGCCGGCGACCAGGTCGAGATCGGCGGCAACGACCGCTACGTGTCGCTGTGCCGCCGGCACTGGCGCGAGGCGGTCGGCGACCGCCCCGCCTGAGCCTCGGCTCAGTTCACCCGCTGCGGCAGCGCCTCGCCGGCCTGCCAGGCCATGATGTTGTCGAGCGCCATCTGCCCCATCGCGGCCCGGACCTCGAGCGCCGCGGTGCCCAAGTGCGGCAGCAGCACCACGTTTTCCAGATCGCGCAGCGCCTGCGGCACCTGCGGTTCGCGCTCGTAGACATCGAGCCCGGCGCCGCCGATCCGGCCCTCGGCCAGCGCCGCGATCAGCGCCGCCTCGTCGACCACGTCGCCGCGCGCGATGTTGACGAAGATCCCGCCCGGCCGCATCGCCGCGATCGCCTCGGCGTCGATCAGATGCCGGGTCGCGGGCCCGCCCGGCACCGTCACCACGATGATGTCGCTGCTGGCCATCAGCTCGGTCACGCTGTCGACCTGCAGCGCCGGCACGGCGCTGGCCTTGCTCGACCGGTTGTAGAACAGCACCGACATGCCGAAGCCGTAATGGCAGCGCTGCGCCACGGCCTGGCCGATCCGGCCCATGCCGACGATGCCGACGGTCTTGCCGGTGACATGGGTGCCGAGCATCTGGGTCGGCGCCCAGCCGTCCCACTTGCCGGCGCGGACCAGACGCTCGCCTTCGCCGGCGCGGCGGCAGGCGGCGAGGATCAGCGTCAGGCCGATGTCGGCGGTGGCGTCGGTCACCACGTCGGGGGTGTTGCTGACCGCGACCCCGGCGGCGCGGGCCGCGGCGGCGTCGATGTGGTTGTAGCCGACCCCGAAGTTGGCGACGACGCCGCAGCGCGGGGTGCCGGCCATCTCGAAGGCGCGGGCGGAAAACCCGTCGCCGAGGGTGCACAGGATAGCGTCATATTCGCCCAGCGCCGCGGCGGCCTCAGCTTCGGTCAGCCCGCGATCGGCGTCGCGCAGCGTCAGGTCGAAGTTGGCCCGGGCGAAGTCGATGTTGGCGTCGGGCAGCTGTCGTGTGATCAGGAGTTTCTTCAATGCATCCGCCCTCCCGGCGGTACGGCCATGTCGGGGCCGACGAGTACTATGTCACCATTGGCGTCGGGCAGGCCCAGCACCAGGACTTCCGAAACGAACTTGCCGATCTGGCGCGGCGGGAAATTCACCACCGCCAGCACTTGGCGCCCGACCAGCCCGTCGGGGTCGTAATGCACCGTGAGCTGGGCCGAGGATCGGCGCAGGCCGATCTGCGGGCCGAAGTCGATCCAGAGCTTGATCGCCGGCTTGCGCGCTTCCGGGTAGGGTTCCGCGCGGGTCACGATGCCCGCGCGGATGTCGACCTTGAGAAAATCATCGAAGCCGATCGCCGCGGCGGCGTCGTCAGCCACGCGCCAGCTCGCGAGAGCGGTCGGCCGCGGCCTTCAGCGCCCGGCTGAGCAGCACCGGAAACCCGTCGGTCTCGTTCATCAGCACGTCGAGCGCGGCCTGGGTGGTGCCGTTCGGCGAGGTGACGTTCTCGCGCAGCTTGCCCGGATGTTCGTCCGACCCGTCGGCCAGCGCGCCGGCGCCGGCAACGGTGGCCGAGGCCAGCTGCAGCGCCAGCTCCGGCGACAGCCCCTGCTCCTCGCCGGCCTTGGCCATGGTCTCGATCAGGTGGAACACATAGGCCGGACCCGACCCCGAAACCGCCGTCACCCCGTCCATCTGGTCCTCGGACTCGAGCCGCACCACCTGCCCCACCGCCTTCAGCAGGGTTTCGGCAAGATCGACCTGCTTGGCGGTCGCATGGGCGTTGCCGATGATCGCGGTGATGCCGCGGCCGATCGCCGAGGGCGTGTTGGGCATCGCCCGCACGATCGGGGTCTTGTCGCCCAGCGCCTGTTCGAACTTGGCGATCGGCGTGCCGGCGGCGACAGAGACAAACAGCGTGCTGCCGTTGCCCTTGGCCTGCATCGACGGCAGCGCATCGCCCATCATCTGCGGCTTGACCGCGACCAGCACGATCGCCGGATCCTCGGGCAGGTCGGTGTTGATCCGGACGCCCTGCTTCTGCAGCCACTCCGACGGGTAGGGATCGAGCACGGTCACCGAGGTCGCCGGCAACCCGCCCTCGAGCCAGCCGGCCAGCATCGCCGAGCCCATCTTGCCACAGCCCAGCAGCACCAGTCCGCGGCGCGCAACTTCTTCCATCTGCATGGAGATACCTCCTTGGTTTGCGCGAGAGGCTAGGCCGCTGCGCCGGGGGCTGCAAGCAGATGACCCCAAGGGCCGCCGCCGCCGGCCTCAGCGGCGGCGCAGCCGGATCACCACGTCGACCTTGGATATCTCAGCGCCCTCCGGCGCCTTCGGCAGCCGGGTGATCTGCAGTTCCGAGGCCGGCGCGTCGGTCAGCCGGGCCTCGTCTTCCCAGTAGAAATGCGGGTGATCGGTCATGTCGGTATCGAAGTAGCTCTTCGACCCGTCGACGGTGATCTCGCGCATCAGCCCGGCCTCGCAGAACGCCGCGAGCGTGTTGTAGACCGTGGCGAGCGAAACCTTGTGACCCGAACGCGACGCCGCCTCGAACAGGCTTTCGGCGGTGACGTGGCGGTCCTGGCCGTCGCCGACCAGCAGCGTCGCCAGCACCACGCGCTGCCGGGTCGGGCGCAGCCCGACCGAGCCGAGCCAGTCGGCACCGCGCCGGGCCGGGGTGTCGGCCGGGATCTGGGAATGGGGCGTTGTCTGCGTCATGTCCCGCCAGATATGCGTCAGAACGCGGCCATTTTCAACGTGCATCGCGATCGGCGGGCCGCGGCGCCGCGGCCAGCGCCCTTGCTCTCAGAACCGGCCGGGTGCTAGAGGCTGGAGAAACGAGACCGAATAACCTGACGGGGACCCATGGCAGATTATCCGACCCAGTTCGACAAGGACGCGCTGCTGAAATGTTCGCGTGGCGAGCTGTTCGGCCCGGGCAACGCCCAGCTGCCGGCGCCGCCGATGCTGATGATGGACCGGATCACCGACATCTCGGGCGACCGCGGCGAACACGGCAAGGGCCATGTCGTGGCCGAGTTCGACATCACCCCCGACCTGTGGTTCTTCGATTGTCACTTCCCCGGCAACCCGATCATGCCCGGCTGCCTCGGGCTCGACGGGCTGTGGCAGCTGACCGGCTTCAACCTTGGTTGGCGCGGCTGGCAGGGCCGCGGCTACGCGCTTGGCGTCGGCGAGGTCAAGCTGACCGGCATGGTGCGCCCGGACCGCAAGAAGCTTACCTACTACGTCGATTTCACCAAGGCGCTGCAGACCCGCCGACTGACCATGGGCGTCGCCGATGGCCGGGTCGAAGCGGACGGTGAGACAATCTATCTCGTCAAGGACATGAAGGTCGCTCTCTCCGAGAGCTGAGCCACAGGAAGGAGACGCCATGCGTCGCGTCGTCGTCACAGGTCTCGGGGTCGTTTCGCCCATCGGCAACTCGGCCGAAGAAGTGGATGCCGCGCTGCGCGCCGGCCGTTCCGGCATCGAGGCCTCCGAGGAAATGGCCGAACACGGCTTCCGCAGCCGGGTCGCCGGCACGCTGAAGATCGTGCCGTCCGAGCATATCGACAAGCGCACCCTGCGCTTCATGGGGCCGGGCGCCGCCTATGCCTACCTGTCGATGCAGCAGGCAATCGCGGATTCGGGGCTGACCGAGGCCGAGATCTCGAACCCGAAGACCGGGCTGATCGCCGGCTCCGGCGGGCCGTCGACCTCGAACCTGTTCGCGGCGCACCAGATCGTGCTGAAGACCGGCAGCCCGAAGCGGATCGGTCCGCTGATGGTGCCGCGCGGCATGTCCTCGACGGTCAGCGCCAACCTCGCGACCGCCTATTCGATCAAGGGCATCAACTACTCGATCACCTCGGCCTGCTCGACCTCGCTGCACTGCATCGGCGCCGCCGCCGAACAGATCATGCTGGGCAAGCAGGACGTGATGTTCGCCGGTGGCGGCGAAGAGCTCGACTGGACCCTGTCGTGCCTGTTCGACGCGATGGGCGCGATGTCGTCGAAGTTCAACGACACGCCGCAGAAGGCGTCGCGCGCCTTCGACCGCGACCGCGACGGCTTCGTCATCGCCGGTGGCGGCGGCATGGTGGTGCTCGAGGATCTCGAGCATGCCCGCGCCCGCGGCGCCAAGATCTACGCCGAGGTCACCGGCTTTGCCGCGACCTCGGACGGCCACGACATGGTCGCCCCGTCCGGC
The DNA here is from genome assembly GCA_041580155.1 of Limimaricola sp. Classification (GTDB taxonomy): domain Bacteria; phylum Pseudomonadota; class Alphaproteobacteria; order Rhodobacterales; family Rhodobacteraceae; genus Limimaricola. The sequence continues at coordinate 7,874 of JBFGEI010000044.1, read as the reverse complement.
GAGGGCGGCGAACGCGCGATGCGGCTGGCGCTCGACACCCTGCCCGAGGGCCGCAAGGTCGGCTACATCAACGCCCACGGCACCTCGACGCCGGTCGGCGATGTCGGCGAAGTGCAGGCGGTGCGCCGGGTGTTCGGCGAGGGCAAGACGCCGCCGATCTCGTCGACCAAGTCGATGACCGGCCACAGCCAGGGCGCGACCGGCGCGCAGGAGGCGATCTACTGCCTGCTGATGCTGAAGGGCGACTACATCGCGCCGTCGATCAACGTCGAGAACCTCGCCGAGGGGCTCAACGAGGGCGAGATCGCCACCAGCCTGGTCGAGAACGCCGGGCTCGACACGGTGATGACCAACAGCTTCGGCTTCGGCGGAACCAACGGCTCGATGCTGCTGTCCCGCTTCAACGATTGACGATTTTGCACGGAGTGAGCCGATGATCTCGATGGTGGGCAAGCGCGGCCTGGTGATGGGCGTCGCGAACGACCGGTCGATCGCCTGGGGCATCGCCAAGGCACTGCACGGCGCCGGGGCCGAGCTGGCTTTCTCCTACCAGGGCGAGACCTTCGGCAAGCGCGTCGCGCCGCTGGTGGCGCAGCTCGATTCGGACTTCCTGGTCGATGTCGACGTGACCGACGACGCGTCGCTCGACGCCGCCTTCGCCAAGATCGAGGCGCGCTGGGGCCGGCTCGACTTCATCGTCCACGCCATCGCGTTCTCGAACAAGGACGAGCTGGCCGGCCGGTTCATCAACACCAGCCGCGACAACTTCCGCAATTCGCTGACGATCTCCTGCTATTCGCTGATCGACATCGCCCGCCGCGCCCATCCGCTGATGGCGGCCGGCAGCTCGATCATCACCCTGACCTACCAGGGGTCGAACAAGGTGACGCCGTTCTACAACGTGATGGGCGTCGCCAAGGCGGCGCTGGAATCGACGGTGCGCTATCTGGCCAACGACCTCGGCCCCGAAGGCATCCGGGTCAACGCGATCTCGCCCGGGCCGATGAAGACCCTGGCGGGCGCGGCGATCGGCGGCGCGCGCAAGACCTTCAAGCACACCGACGCCAACGCGCCGATGCGCTCCAACGCCACGCTCGAGGCGGTCGGCGGCACCGCGGTCTACCTGTGTTCGGACGCCGCGGCCTGCACCACCGGCGAGATCATCCATGTCGACGGCGGCTACCACGTGCTCGGCATGCCGCAGAGCGAGAACCTCTGAGATCGGATCCCGGGGCACCGGCGGGCTTGTCCGGTGACCGCAAGGCGGTAGTCTCGGGACGGTGTTTCCCGAGTCGCGAGGTGGTCCCGTGTCCGATGTGATCTTCGTCAACCTGCCGGTCGAAAGCGGCGCCCGCGCCCGCGCCTTCTACGAGGGGCTGGGCTTTTCCGTGGTGCCGCAGTTCACCAACGACCAGTCGATCTGCATCCGGGTGTCGGATGCGATCCACCTGATGCTGCTGGAGCGCGAGGTCTTCGCGGGCTTCGCGCCCGGGCCGGTCGCCGATCCGCAGGCGACGGTCGGCGTGCTGGTGGCGCTGTCGCGCGACAGCCGCGACGCGGTGGATGCGATCGTCGCGGCGGCGGTGGCGCATGGCGGCTCCGACACCGGCAAGAAGCAGGAGTTCGGCGATTTCATGTACGGCCGGACCTTCCGCGATCCCGACGGCAACGTGTTCGAACCCGGCTGGATGGATCTGCCGAAGATGCAGGCGGCGATGGCGGCGCAGCAGGGCTAAGCCACAATCAGTGGTCGCGGATCTCGAGGATCCGGATGCTGGCGATGAACGGGTTGCCGCTGGCGACCCGCTCGGCCTCGTCGAGGCTCTCGGCCTCGATGATCGAATACCCTGTGATCGACTCCCTGCCCCATGGCAGATCCCTGACCCCGTCGTGCGAGATCTCGCGCGCCGCGCCGAAGCCGCCCTGCGCCACCCGCCGGTCGGCGATCTCGTCGAACCAGCGACCCCAAGCCTGCATGATCTCGGGGGTCGGGGTTTCGAAGCCGTAGTGCAGCAGCATGAAGCGTTTCATCGGTCTCTCCCGGTCCGGTCAGCGCCGCCAGAGACCGGCGGCCAGGCCACAGCCTAGCGCGACGCGGCGCAAAGATCACCGGTTACGCTTCAGGTTGTATCGCCCGGCGCTTCGGGCGAAAACGGCGCGACACGGCATCGCCGCCCGCGCGGCAGGTGCCGACGGCAGGACGGGGGCAGAATGCAGGCCAGACAGATCATCCGAAACGCGGTCGCCGCGATCGCGCCGCTCGACGCGCGCGAACGCGACGACATCGACGACACGCTGCGCTGGATCGACTCCGGGGCCGAACTGTGCCGGATCGCCAAGCCGGCGACGCCGCCGCGGCACCTGGTCAGCTACATCCTGCTGGTCGACGGCGACCACGTGCTGCTGGTCGACCACATCAACGCCGGGCTCTGGCTGCCGCCCGGCGGCCATGTCGAGCCGGGCGAGGATCCGCGCGACACGGCGCGCCGCGAGGTGTACGAGGAACTCGGCATCGCCGAAGCCGCGGTGCACGAGTCGCCGCTGTTCCTGACCGTCACCACGACCGTCGGGCTGACGGCGGGTCATGTCGACGTGTCGCTGTGGTACGTGATCAAGATCGACCGGACCGCGCCGCTGACCCACGACGCCAGCGAATTCCGCGAGGCGCGCTGGTTTCACCGCGACGCGGTGCCCTTGGCGCAAAGCGACCCGCAGCTGGCGCGCTGCCTGCGCAAGCTGGCCGGCGCGGCGGACCCCGACGCTGGGCCCAGAACCGACATGCTGCTGGATCTGCACCACGTGCAGCTGGCGATGCCACGCGGGCGCGAGGCCGAGGCGCTGGCCTTCTACGAAGGCATCCTCGGGCTGACCCAGATCGAAAAGCCGGCGCAGCTGCAGGGCCGCGGCGGGGTCTGGTTCGGGCTGGGGCCGGTGCAGCTGCACCTTGGCGTCGAAGAGCCGTTCCACCCCGCCCGCAAGGCGCATCCGGCGTTCCGGGTGCGGTCGCTCGCGGCGCTGCAGCGGCGGCTGCGCGCGGCCGGTGTCGCGACCCGGCCCGACGTCGACCTGCCGGGGATCCGCCGGGTGTTCGTCGACGACCCGTTCGGCAACCGGATCGAACTGCTGGAACTTGCCGGCTGAACCGGATCCATCGCCGCCATGAAAAAGGCCCCGCCGGTCTGCACCGGCGGGGCCTTCGATGTCATCTTCGGCGCGGCGCTCAGGCCGGGTCGACGCCGACCAGCTCGAGCTTGAAGGTCAGGTCCTGACCGGCCAGCGGGTGGTTGGCGTCGAGCGTGACCTCTTCCTCGGTCACCTGGGCAACGGTCACCGGAACGACCTGGCCCTGCGGCGTCTGCATCTGCAGACGGGTGCCCGGGTCGAGCGGGATGTCGTCGGGGATCGAGGTGCGCGGCACGGTCTGCATCGCCTGCGGATCGGCTTCGCCATAGGCGTTTTCGCAGGCGACCTCGACGGTCTTGCTGTCACCGACCGCCATGCCGGGCATCGCCTGGTCGAGACCGGGGATGATCTGGCCGGAGCCGACCTGGAATTCCAGCGGCTCGCGGCCCTCGCTCGAATCGAAGGTCTGACCGTCGTTCAGGGTTCCGGTGTAGTGGATGCGCACGGTGTCGCCTTGCTTGACTTGCGTCATGAGCCTCTCCTTGTAGCAGTGATAGGGGGGGTGAATGACGGAGGCCGCAACTGCGGGTGCTCCGGGTGTTGGACCTTCAAGGTAGGGACGCCGGCCGCGGATTGAAACCCCCGGGCGCGATCGATCTTTGACTCGGCCCGGCTTCGTGCCAGTTTCTCGGGCATGGAGGCAGTATCATGACCATTACCACGATCGTTTTCGACGCCTATGGCACCCTGTTCGACGTCAACGCCGCGGCCCGCGCCGCCGCGGAGGAACCCGGCGGCGAGGCGCTGGCCGAGATCTGGCCGCAGCTGGCGCGCGACTGGCGCCACAAGCAGCTTGGCTACAGCTGGCTGCGCGCCACCGCCGACCGTCACGTCGATTTCCACGCGGTGACCGGCGACGCGCTGGACTGGGCGATGGAGGCCGCCGGGATCGCCGATCCCGATCTGCGGTTCCGGCTGATGAAGCTCTACGAGGTGCTGCCCGCCTACCCCGAGGTGCCCGAGATGCTGAAGGCGGTGAAGGCCAAGGAGATGACCACGGCGATCCTGTCGAACGGCTCGCCGGCGATGCTCGACTCGGCGGTCGCATCGGCCGGCATCGGCGCGCATCTCGACGCGGTGCTGTCGGTGGAACAGGTCGGCGTCTACAAGCCGAACCGCGCGGTCTACGAGATGGTGACGACGCGGTTCGACTGCAGCCCGACCAACGTGCTGTTCGTCTCGGCCAACGGCTGGGACGCGGCGGCGGCGGCCGGGCATGGCTTCATCTCGGCCTGGATCAACCGCGAGGCGCAGCCGGTCGACCGCCTCTGGTCGATCCCGACCCATGTGCTGCCCGAACTCAGCCATATCCCGGACCTGCTCTGATGCCGCATTACGCCAGCGCCGACGGGCTGCGGCTGCATTACACCGATGAAGGCGACGGGCTGCCGCTGCTGTGCCTGCCGGGGCTGACCCGCAACGGCGCCGATTTCGACCATGTCGCGCCGCACCTGCCGCCGCTGCGGCTGATCCGGCCCGACTACCGTGGTCGCGGCGGGTCTGACCATGCCGACCCGTCAAGCTACACCGTGGCGCAGGAGGCCGCCGACATCCTGGCGCTGCTCGATCATCTCGGAATCGAGCGCGCGGCGATCCTCGGCACCTCGCGCGGCGGGCTGATCGCGATGCTGCTGGCCGCCACCGCCAAGCCGCGGCTGATCGGTGTCGCGCTGAACGACATCGGCCCCGAGATCGCGCCCGGCGGGCTCGAGGTGATCAAGGGCTACCTCGGGCGCAACCCGGGGCTGCCTAACTGGGAGGCCGCGGCGCGGCAGCGCGCCGAAACCTGGACCGGTTTCGAGAACGTGCCGCACGACCGCTGGCTGGCCGAGGTGCGCGGCCAGTTCGCCCAGACCGACGACGGGCTGGAGATCCGCTACGACCCGAAGCTGCGCGACGCGGTGCTGGCGGCCGGGGCGCAGCCGGTGCCGGACCTGTGGCCGCTGTTCGACGCGCTGGACGGGCTGCCGCTGGCGCTGATCCGCGGCGCCAATTCCGACCTGCTGACCGAAGACACCGCGCAAGAGATGGCGCGGCGCCGGCCCGACATGATACTGGCGCGGGTGCCGGGGCGCGGCCATGTGCCGTTCCTCGACGAACCCGAGGCGCTTTCGGCGCTGCATGACTGGCTCGGGCGCTGCCGCTGACCCCTGCCCCCCTGAGAGGATCGAAGTTGAACATCGAGATGATCCGCGCCGCCGCCGGGCGCATCGACGGCCACCTGCGCCGCACGCCGCTGCTCTGGTCCCCCGGCCTCGACGAGATCGCCGGACGCCGGGTGCTGGTGAAGGCCGAGAACCTGCAGCTCACCGGGTCGTTCAAGGCGCGCGGCGGCTGGTCGGCGGTCTCGGCGCTCGACGCCGCCGTGTGGACGCGCGGCGTGCTGGCGTTCTCGTCGGGCAACCACGCCCAGGGCGTCGCCTACGCGGCGCGACAGCACGGCGTCGCGGCGGTGATCCTGATGCCGGTCGACGCGCCGCGCGCCAAGATCGACAACACCAGGGCGCTTGGCGCCGAGGTGGTGCTGTTCGACCGGGAAACCGACGACCGCGACGCGCTTGGCGCGGCGCTGGCCGAAGACCGCGGCCTGACCCTGATCAAGCCGTTCGACGAGCCGCAGGTGATCGCCGGCCAAGGCACCACGGGTCTCGAGATCGCGGCGCAGGCCGCCGAGGCCGGCGTCGCGCGGGCCGATGTTCTGGTCTGCTGCGGCGGCGGCGGGCTGACCTCGGGGATCGGGCTGGCGCTCGAGGCCGAGGCGCCGGGGCTGCGGCCGCGCACCGTCGAACCCGAGGGCTTCGACGACGTCTGCCGCAGCCTTGCCGCCGGCAGCATCCAGCGCAACGCCCGGCTCAACGGATCGGTCTGCGACGCCATTGTGACGCCGCAACCCGGCGATCTGACCTTCCCGATCATGCAGCGGCTCTGTGGCCCGGGGCTGGCGGTCAGCGACGACGAGGCGTTGCGCGCGATGGTCGCCGCGTTCCGGCATCTGCGGGTGGTGATCGAACCCGGCGGCGCGGTGGCGCTGGCGGCGGCGCTGTATCACCCCGAGGCGCTGACAGGCGATGCGGTGATCGCGGTCGCCTCGGGCGGCAACGTCGATGCGGCGCTGTTCGCCGACGCGCTGGCGCGTTTCCCCTGATGCGCGAGCTGACGGTGGAGCGCGGCACGGTCCGGCTGCGCAGCATCGCGCATGGCCCCCAGGACGGACCGGCGCTGGTGCTGGCGCACGGGCTTGGCACCGACCTGTCGATCTGGGACGACATCCTGCCGCTGCTGCCGGACCGGCTGCGGGTGCTGCGCTGGGACATGCGCGGCCATGGCGGATCGGATGCACCCGCGGCGCCCTACACGATGGGCCAGCTGGTGTCGGACGCCGAGACGGTGATCGAAGCGCACGGTCTGCGCGACGCCGTGGTGGCCGGGCTGTCGCTTGGCGGCATGGTGGCGCAGGGGCTGGCGGTGAAGCGGCTCGACCTGGTGCGCGGGCTGGTGCTGTCGAACACCGCCGCCAAGATCGGCACGCCGAAGCTGTGGGACGAGCGGATCGCCACGGTGCGGCGGCAAGGCCTGCAGGCGATGGCGGAGCCGATCCTCGACCGCTGGTTCGGCCGCGACGCAAGGCATGGCCCCGCCGCGACCAAGGCGCGGCGGGTGCTGACCGCGATGGCGCCCGACGGCTATGCCGGCGCCTGCGCCGCGATCTCGGGAACCGATTTCTGGACCCCGACCGCCGGATTGCGGCTGCCGGTGCTGGGCATCGCCGGCTCCGAGGACCGGGCAACCCCGGCGGATCTGGTGCGCGAGACCGTCGATCTGATCCCGGGATCGCGCTTTGCGCTGATCCGCCCCGCCGGCCACCAGCCCCCGGTCGAAACCCCGGAATCCTGGGCCGCCGAGCTGGCGCTGTTCCTGCGCGCCATCGGGCATTTCTGAAAGGACCTTGCATGGCGCAATTCCTGCTGATCCACGGCTCGTGCCACGGCGCCTGGTGCTGGGAGGCGGTGCTGCCGCGACTGGCCGAGCTGGGCCATGCGGCGCGGGCGATCGACCTGCCGGGGCACGGCGCCGACACCACGCCGCTGGCCGAGATCACCCTCGACGGCTACGCGCGGGCGATCGCGGCGGCGCTGGCGGAGATGGCCGACGGGCCGGTGGTTCTGGTCGGGCATTCGATGGCCGGCTACCCGGTGACCGCCGCCGCGGCGCTGATGCCGCAGCGGATCGCCCGGCTGGTCTACCTGTGTGCCTACGTGCCGCGGCCCGGCCTCGGGCTGGCCGAGATGCGCCGGCTGGCGCCGCGGCAACCGCTGGCCCCGGCGATCAGGGTGTCGGAAGATCGGGTCAGCTTTCGCATCGACCCGGAGCTGGCGACGGAAGTGTTCTACCACGACGTGCCGGCGCCGACCGCGGCGCGGGCGATCGCCCGGCTTGGGGCCCAGGCGGTGCTTCCGCAGGAGACCCCGCTCTTGGCGCTGCCGCCCGACGACCTGCCGCGCAGCTACATCCTGTGCGAGCACGACCGCACGATTCCGCCCGAGTTCCAGCACGAAATGACCCGCGACTGGCCGGCCGCCGACGTGCACCGGCGGCCGTGGTCGCATTCGCCGTTCCTGGCGCAGCCGGCGGCGCTGGCGCGTCTGCTTGACGCCATAGCCACCGGCTGACCGCAGCCCCTGCCGGAGCCG
>JBFGEI010000043.1:0-16533 GCA_041580155.1 Limimaricola sp. | reverse complement strand
GCCGCTCTCGGACGCCATCGCCGCCATCTGGCCGACGAGGTAGGAGCCCTCGTGCTCGTTGAAGATCACCGAGCGGACGTTGGGCTGGTCGACCACGCCGTCGATGATCACGAACTTGGTGTCGGGGTAGTCGGTGGCGATTTCCTCGAGCGGGGTCATGAACGAGAAGCCGACCGTGACGATCGGGTTGTTGCCGGCCTCGGCGAAGCGGCGCAGCGCCTGCTCGCGCTGGGCGTCGGACTGCAGCTCGACCTCGGCGTAGGAGTTCCCGGTTTCCTCGGCCCAGCGGGTCGCGCCGGTATGGGCGCTTTCGTTGAACGACTTGTCGAACTTGCCGCCCAGGTCGAAGATCAGCGCCGGGTCGGCCAGCGCGGCGCCGGCCGAGATGGCCAGCACGGCAGAGGCGCCGAGAATTTTCGCGAGGTGGGTCATTCAGTTCTCCCTGTCAGGTGTCGAAGCGGTTTGATGCCGCCGCATACGTGTCCGGTCACCGCCGGCTCATGGCAGGATAAGGCAACGCCAACCCTCAGGGGTCAACAGGTTTTTAAGGGAGTTGCGCCGGGTCATCAGCCGCTGCTCGCTGTCGGGACAGGCTTTGGTCGTCCTGACGCAGGGTCAGGTCGCGTCGAGGCTGCGCCGCAGGATCAGCGCCGCGACGGGCGCTTGTCCGGGGCGTGAATAATAGCCCGGACGACGGCCGACCTGGCGGTAGCCGGCCGCAGCGTAAAGCTGCCGCGCCGCCGCGTTGTCCTCGGCCACCTCGAGAAACGCCGTCACCGCGCCGGCGTCCCGGGCGGCGTCGCCGAACCGTGCCAGCGCCGCCGCTGCGCGCCCCTGGCGCCGGGCCTCGGGGGCGGTGGCAAGCGTCAGGATCTCGGCCTCGTCCAGCGTCACCCGGCCCAGCACGAAGCTGGCCGCATCGCCCGCGAAGACGCAGCCGGGTGCGGCCAGCAGGGCGTCGAACTCCTCGGCGCTCCAGCCGCGATCGCGATCGAAGGCGGCGGCGTGGGTCGCGGCGAGCGCCGCGGCATCGGCGGTCACGGCAGCAGCGTCGGCGCCGGATCGCGCGGCGGCGCCGCGTCGGCGGCCCGGACATACAGCGGCGCCGGACGCGGTTGCGGCGTGGCGGCGCGCAGCCCGGCGATCGCGGCGATCGCCGCGACCATCGCCGCGGCACCCGGGGCAGGGGTGACCGGCCCGGCCTCGGCGGCCAGCGTCAGCGACGCCGGCTCGGCGCCGGTCTCGGTCAGCCGCTGCAGCCAGAGATGGTCGCGCGGCGCCGGCAGCGCGATGGTGACGGGCCGCGGCAGCCGATGCGCCGCCGCCTCGAAGCCGGTGACGCCGATCGCCGGAATCCGCAGGCCAAGCGCCAGCCCCCGCGCCGCCGAGACGCCGATCCTGATCCCGGTGAAATTGCCCGGCCCGGTGCCGACCCCGAGCGCGGCGAGATTGCCCCAGGCAAGCCCTTCGTCGCGCAGCAATTCCTCGAGGAACGGCATCAGCCGCTCGGCCTGGCCCTTGGCCATCGGCTCGACCCGGGTGACCGTCCGGTCCCCCACATGCAACGCGGCCGCGCAATGCGCGGCCGAGGTGTCGAAGGCAAGCAGCGGGGTCATCAGGCCGCGACGGGGCGGACCTCGACCACCTCGGGGATGTAGTGCCGCAGCAGGTTCTCGATGCCCATCTTCAGGGTAAGCGTCGAGGACGGGCAGCCGGCACAGGCGCCCTGCATGTGCAGGTAGACGATGCCGCGGTCGAAACCGTGGAAGGTGATGTCGCCACCGTCCTGCGCCACGGCCGGCCGGACCCGGGTGTCGAGCAGTTCCTTGATCTGTTCGACGATGGCACCGTCCTCGCCGTCATGCACGGCGTGGCCGCCGGCGCCCGGGGTCACGCCGTCGGCGCCCTCGACCGCGGCCTGGCCGGACTGGAAATGCTCCATCACCGCGCCGAGCACGGCGGGCTTGATGTGATCCCATTCGACGGCTTCGGTCTTGGTCACGGTGACGAAGTCCGACCCGAGAAACACGCCGGCAACGCCGCCGGCGGCAAAGATGCGCCGCGCCAGCGGCGAGGCCTGCGCCGCCTCGACCGACGGGAAATCGGCGGTGCCGACCTCGAGAACCGTCTGCCCGGGCAGGAATTTCAGGGTCGCGGGGTTCGGCGTGGATTCGGTCTGGATGAACATCGGGACCACCTTTCGTGTGAGGCCACCGATATGCGCCCGGCGCGGCCCGAAGTCAAGATTTGGAACGATTCTAAGCGGGCAATCTCAGGTGATCGCCTCGAGCCGCTCCTTCGAGATGTCGCCCGGCACCACGGTGATCGGCACCGGCAGGCTGCCGGCCTGGCGGGTCAGCTGCGACACCAGCGGGCCTGGGCCCTTGCTGTCGACCCCGGCGCCCAGCACCAGCACGCCGATGTCGGGGTCCTCGCGGATCTGGGCCAGGATCTCGGGCACCGGCTCGCCCTCGCGGATCACCAGTTCGGGGTCGACGTTCTGCCGGTCGCGCATCCACTTGGCGAAGACCTCGAAATGCACCTCGATGCGCTCGCGCGCCTCGTCTCGCATGATCTCGCCGACCCCGATCCAGTGGTTGAACTCGTCCGGCGGGATGATCGACAGGATCGCCACGCCGCCGCCGGTCTTGCCGGCGCGCATCGCCGCGAACCGCATCGCGTTGAGACATTCCCGACTGTCGTCGAGGATCACGAGGAACTTGCGCATCGGTGTCTCCCTGTCACCGCGCCGGAGTGTGGCCGAGGACGGATGCACTGGCAACGGGGCGCCGCAGCGGCGGGTCCGGGCGTAGCTTCGGCTGCGGCCTTGTCAGCGGCGGCTCGACCCGGCGGCCGGTGCCCGGCGCCTCGGCCCGGCGTCGCACCGGCGCCCGCGCGGCGCCCAAAAGCAGCCGGCCGATCCGTTCGCCGATCAGCAGCAGGAGCTGGCTCGCGACCAGCCACAGCAGCGCCGCCGCGCCCAACGCCAGGTCGGCGATCCGGACCAGCGCCCGGAACGCCCGGCCCTTGCCCAGAAGCTCGACCGTGGCGCGGGTCTCGGGGCCGGCGACGTCCGACAGCCGGGCCAGGCGCCGCGCGTCACCGGCGCCGTCAAGCGCGCCCAGCAGCAGCACCGTGTCGGTCAGCGAGCTGTTCGACACCACATGGCCGAGATCACCGGCCAGAGCGCCGATGCCAGCGAGCTTGCCGGTGTCGACCACCGTCTCGAGTGGCGCGCGGCCCAGCGCGTAATCGCCGATCCGCCCGGGCTTCAGCCCGATCTCGGACAGCCGCCGCAGGTCGGCGGCAAAGCCGGCACTGACCTTTCCAAGCCGGCGGCCAAGCCGCAGCACCGTGGCGCCGGCCTTGACCGTGACGCTGCTGCCGCCGGTGACCAGCACCAGCCCGGTGGCGCCAAGCCCGACCACCGCCAGCGCCAGGTCGATGCGGTCGACCTCCTCGGCGTCGTCGAGCGCCGCCATCCCGGCGCGGCGCAGCGCGTTGAGATCGCCGACCGGGGTCATCTCGACGGTGATGCCGCACATCGCCAGCAGCGCCACGCGCGGGCAGGCGGTGATATCGGCGGCGCAGACCGCGCAGTCGCGCACGGCCGCCAGCGCGCCGGTCTGCTCGGCCTCGAGATCCTGCATCCGGCCCAGCAGATCCTCGTCGGGGGTCAGCGCGTGCCGCGCCCCGGTCATCGCCACCAGCCGCATCCGGTCAAGATCGCCGGCCGCCAGCGCCGCCTCGATCTCGGTGTGGTACCATTCGGGCGTCACCTCGCGGGCCAGCGCCGCCGCCAGCTCGGCGCGCACCGCCTCGACCTCGCGCGCGACATAGGGCGCGGCAAAGGGCGACTGGGTCAGCAGCAGCAGAAGTGCCGTCACGCTCAGCCCGAACGGGGCGAGCGCGAGGACCCGGTCGAGAGCGCGCCAGATCCGCATCTCAGCCGGCCGAGGCGGCCCAGCTCCAGTACAGCGCGCGGGCACGGCGGGTGATCGGTCCGATCTCGTAGGTGGTGTCGTCGAAGGCGCTTACCGGGGTGATCTTCGACATGTTGCCCGACAGGAACACCTCGTCGGCGGCGTGCACCTGGTCGAAGCTCATCACCACCTCGTGCACCGCGATGCCGTCGGCCCGCAGGTTGGCGATGTGCCGCGCCCGGGTGATGCCGGCCAGGAAGGTGCCGTTCGGGATCGGGGTGAACACCGCGCCGTCCTTGACGATGAACACGTTCGAACTGGCGCTTTCGGCGACGTTGCCCAAAGCGTCGGCGGCCAGCGCGTTGTCGAAGCCGCGCGACCGCGCCTCGGCGATCATCCGGGCATTGTTGGGATAGAGGCAGCCGGCCTTGGCGTCGACCACCGCGTCCTCCATCACCGGGCGGCGGAACCGGGTGGTGGTCAGCCGCACCGCGGCATCGTCGGGCGCCAGCGGGATCGACTCGAGCGCCACCGCGAAGCCGGTTTCGCCCTGCTTCGGCAGGATTCCCAGCGCGCCGCCGTCGAGCGCCCAGTACATCGGCCGGATGTAGACCGCGGCGCCCTCGGGGTAGCGCTCGAGCCCGTCGCGGATGATCTCTTCCATCTCGCCCGGGGTTACCGTCGGGGTGATCATCAGCGCCTGCGCCGACCGGTTCAGCCGGGCGCAGTGCAGATCGAGATCGGGGGTCAGCCCATGCGCGAAGCGGGCGCCGTCGAACACCGTGGTGCCCAGCCAGGCGCCGTGGTCCGAGGCGCGGATCACCGCCAGGTCGGCGTCGTGCCAGCGGCCTTCGAAATAGGTGCGGATGTCGGTTCCGGTGGCCATTGCGTGTCCTCTCGTCTTGCGTCGCGGCGAGGCTAGGCCGCGCCGCCGCCGCGGTCCAGCCGGAGCGCCCCGGACGCGGCACTGCGCCCGGCGGGCGTGGCACCAAGGCCCCTGTCGTCGCGTCATCGTGGCGACGGCCGGGCCCGGCACCGCGCCGCACGGTCGCGGCATCGTGAGTTGCGATCCCTCGCCCGGAAGGGGAGACCGATTGAAAAACAGGCTAGGAGACCCCCATGATCAACACCCGCCGCGGTTTCATCGCAACCGGCGCCGCCGCTCTGGTGACGCTGGCCGCACCCGCCATCGCCAGCACCGACTCGGTGCAGCGCAACGTCTCGTCGTTTCGCCGGATCAACTGGCGCGACCACTTCGACGCGCTGGGCGCCGGCGCGATCGTTGCCGACACCGGGTCGCGGGCGGTGCATTACTGGTCGGGCGACGAGACCATCTACAAGCTGTTCCCCAGCTCGGTGCCGATCTCGGAAGAGCTGACCCGGCTTGGCTACACCGAGGTGGTTCGCAAGGTCGACGGTCCGACCTGGACCCCGACGCCGTCGATGCGCGAGCGCGATCCGTCGCTGCCGGCGGTGGTCCCGGCCGGTCCCGGCAATCCGCTCGGAACCCATGCGCTGTACCTGTCGTGGCAGTACTACCGGATCCACGGCACCCACGACACGCGCAAGATCGGCCGGCCGTCGTCGGATGGCTGCATCGGGCTTTACAACGAACACATTGCCGAGCTGTTCAGCTTGGCCCAAGTCGGCACCCAGGTGCGGCTGATCTGAGGTTTTCGCGGGGTGGCGGAGCGCCGCCGCCCCGCCACCGACGTCATCAAGCCTCGCTGGTCGCGCCGGGCCGCCCGCGCCGCCCGGCCAAGGTCAGTTGCGGAGCAGGCCGACCAGGTCGCAGGTTTGTGCCAGGATCGGGTCGGCGATGGCGCGGGCCCGATCGGCGCCCTTGGCCATGATCCGGTCGATTTCGGCCGGATCGGCCATCAGCCGCGCCATTTCCGACGAGACCGGCGCCAGCTTTTCCACCGCCAGATCGGCCAGCGCCGGCTTGAAGCTGCCCCAGCCCGCGCCGCCGTGCTCGGCGATCACGGCCTCGGCGGTCATCCCCGACAGCCCGGCGTAGATGTCGACCAGGTTGCGCGCCTCGGGCCGGTCCTTCAGCCCCTCGAGCGTCTCGGACAGCGGCTCGGCATCGGTGCGGGCCTTGCGGAACTTCTTGGCGATGGCGTCGGCATCGTCGGTCATGTTGATCCGCTCCATGTCGCTCTCGCCCGACTTCGACATCTTCTTGGTGCCGTCGCGCAGGTTCATGACGCGGGTCGCCGGCCCCTCGATCACCGGGGTGGTCATCGGGAAGAAGTCGGTCTTGTAGTCGTGGTTGAACTTGGCCGCGATGTCGCGGGTCAGCTCGACATGCTGCTTCTGGTCCTCGCCGACCGGCACATGGGTGGCGTGGTAGGCAAGAATGTCGGCCGCCATCAACGACGGGTAGGCGTAAAGGCCGAGCGACTGCTTTTCGGCGTTCTTGCCGGCCTTGTCCTTGAACTGGGTCATCCGGTTCATCCAGCCCAGCCGCGCGACGCAGTTGAAGATCCAGCCCAGCTCGGCATGGGCCGGGACGCGGGACTGGTTGAACAGGATCGACCTGTCGGGGTCGATGCCGGCGGCAAGATAGCCGGCGGCGACCTCGCGGGTGGCGTGGCGCAGCACGTCGGGGTCCTGCCAGACGGTGATGGCGTGCAGGTCGACGACGCAGTAGATGGTTTCGTAATCGCTGCCCTGCATGTCGGCAAAGCGCTTGATCGCCCCGAGGTAGTTGCCTAGGTGCAACCCGCCCGATGGCTTGATGCCGGAAAAGACACGGGGCGTGAACTGGCTGGCGGTCATGGGCTTGTCCTGCTGGAAACCGGGTGCCGTCTCGATTACCCATGCCCCCTGCCAAGGTCAACCGAAGGGACCTCCGATGCCGAACCAAGGCTTTAGCCCGCGCCCCGACCCGAACCACGAACCGATCCAGGGGCCGTTCAACGCGATACCGCCTCTGGTGCTGGCGCTGGTGCTGGTGCTGGGCGGCATCGAGGCGGTGCTGAGCCTCGCCGACACCGGCCTGCTGGGCGGTCCGACCGGCATCGGCTGGCGGATCACCGCCATCGGCGACTGGGGGGTGTCACCGGCGGTGCTGGACCGGGTGCTGACCGGGGGCGGGTCGGATCCGTGGATCCTGTCGCGCTTTTTGACCTACGTCTTCGTCCATGCCAGCGCGACCCACGCGCTGTTCGGCGTGGCGCTGCTGGCGGCGCTGGGCAAGTTCGTCGGCGAGGTGATGCACCCGCTGGGGCTGCTGACGTTGATCACCGGGTCGGCGGTCGGTGGCGCGCTGGCCTTCGGCGTGCTGATCGGGCCGAACCTGCCACTGATCGGGATCTACCCGGTGGTCTACGGGCTGATCGGCGGCTTCACCTATCTGATGTGGATGCAGCTTGGCCAGGCAGGGTCCAGCCGCTACGGCGCGTTCCGGCTGATCGGCGCGCTGCTGGCGATCCAGCTGGTGTTCGGGCTGCTGTTCGGCGGCGACCCGAGCTGGGTCGCCGATCTG
Source organism: Limimaricola sp. (assembly GCA_041580155.1). GTDB lineage: Bacteria > Pseudomonadota > Alphaproteobacteria > Rhodobacterales > Rhodobacteraceae > Limimaricola. Next base: position 9,117 of record JBFGEI010000043.1, on the reverse strand, counting down.
GCCGGCTTCATCGTCGGCTTCGCGCTGTCGCCGCTGCTGGCGCCGGGCGGCTGGCGCGGTTTCGTGGCGCGGATGCGGCGGCGCTGACCGGCGCCGCCGCCCGCGGCTCAGCGCCGGACGGCGCGGCGGAACTCGGCCAGCCGGAACGCCCCGAGCATCTGGCCGAAGCCGAAATACCCGACCACCCCGAGCGCGACGAGCCCGGCCAGCGCCGGGTAACGCACCGCCGAGCTGGCCAGCAGGAACGGCCCGGCAAGCGCCGCGGCGGCCCAAAGCAGCGCCCCCATCAGCACCGAGGCGCCGGTGATCCGCCAGATTCGGCGCCGGAACCGGTCGTCGAAGCGCGACGCCACACCCATGTCGCGCGACCCGCGCCACAGCAGCAGCACCATCGCCCAGCCGGCCAGCGTGGTGCTCAGCGCCGCGGCGATGAAGCCGATCACCGGCGACAGCCCGACCGCGACCAGCAGGTTGACCGCCATCGCCACCAGCGCGTAGCGGAACGGGCTGCGGGTGTCCTCGCGGGCGAAATAAAGGGGCTGCAACGACTTCTGCAGCACGAAGGCCGGCAATCCGAGGCCGTAGACCGCCACCGCCAGCGCCGTCGCCATGGTGTCGTCCGACCCGAAGGCGCCGCGCTCGAACAGCACCGACACCAGCGGCACCGGAATCACCATCAGCGCCACCGCCGCCGGGACGGTCAGCGCCAGCGACATCTCGGATGCCCGGTTGAAGGCGTCGCGGCCGCCGGTCTCGTCGCCGGCGCGCAGCCGGCGCGACAGGTCCGGCAACAGCACCACGCCGACCGCGATGCCGACCACGCCCAGGGGCAGCTGGTAGAGCCGGTCGGCGTAGTTCAGCCAGGCGACGGCGCCCTCGAAGAAGCTGGCGACCTGGCGGCCGACCAGCAGGTTGATCTGCACCACGCCGCCGGCCAGCGCCGCCGGGGCGGCGATGATCGCCAGCTTCTTCATGTCGGGCGACAGCCGCGGTCGGGCCAGCCGCATGTGGAACCCGACCCGCTTGGCGGCCCACCAGACCAGCGCCAGCTGCACCAGCCCGGCGAACGGCACCGACAGCGCCAGCGTGTCGCCGACCCTCAGCCCGAGAGCCTTGTCGATGCCCAGCCCGAGGCTTTCGGACGGATCGCGGCCCAGCGCCGCGCCGACCAGCACCGCGACGATGAAGATCAGGTTCAGCAGGACCGGCGCCGCGGCGGCGGCCACGAAGCGGCCGGTGGCGTTCAGCACCCCCGAGACCAGCGCCGCCAGCGAGATGAACAGGATATAGGGGAAGGCGAGGCGGCCGTAGTTCACCGCCAGATCGAAGCGTTCGTCGCCGGCGAAGCCCGAGGCCATCAGGAACACCAGCCCCGGCATCGCCATTACCCCGATCACCGTGAACACGGTCAGCACGAAGGCCATGCCGGCAAACGCCTCCTGCGCGAAGCCGGCGGCGTCCTCGTCGCCCTCTAGCTTCTTCGAGAACATCGGCACGAAGGCCATGTTGAACGCACCCTCGGCGAAGAACCGACGGAACATGTTGGGCAGCGAGAACGCCACCAGGAAGGCCTCGGCCACCGGGCCGGCGCCAAGATAGCCGGCGATCATGATGTCGCGGGCAAAGCCGAACACCCGCGAGAGCAGGGTCCAGATGCCGACGGTGAGAAAGCCCTGCACCAGCCGGATCGGCTTCAAGACACGGCCCTCTGTGCGCCGGCTTCGATCGCGTCGCGCAGCTTGCGCTCCAAGCTGCGTTGCTTGGCTTCAGTATGGTATTTCAATCCGAACATGTCCTTGACGTAGAAGGTGTCGACCGCCTGCTCTCCGAAGGTCGCGATCACCGCGCTCGAGATGTAGACGTTGGCCGCCGCCAGGGTCCGGGTCAGGTCGTAAAGCAGCCCCGGCCGGTCGCGGGTGTCGACCTCGATGATGGTGAAGATTTCCGACCCCTCGTTGTCGAAGCTGATCGAGGTCGGGACCCGGAACGCCTGTTCGCGCTTGCGGATCTTGTCGCGGGACTTGATCGCGTCGCGGGTCACCACCTCGCCGCGCAGTGTCTTGCCGATCATCTGCTGCAACCGCGGCAGGCGGCTGTCCTCGTAGGGGTGACCTTCGGCGTCCTGGATCCAGAACACCGAGGTGCCGTAGCCGTCCTTCGAGGTGTAGCTGCGGGCGTCGACGATGTTGGCGCCGACCAGTGCCAGCGCACCGGTGATCCGCGAGAACAGCCCGGGATGGTCGATCGTGGCAAAGCAGACCCGGGTTGCGTCGCGGCCGGTGTCGGGCTTGAGATCGAGCCCGATGTCGGCGTCCGACAGGCCGCGCAGCAGCTCGGCGAAGACCACATGGGCATCGAGCGGCAGGCCCTGCCAGTAGGGGCCGTAATGCCGCCCGGTCTCGTGCCGCAGGTCGGCCGCCGGCCAGGTCGACAGCGCCTCGCGCAGCGCCCGCTTGGCCTCGGCCTCGCGCGACTCGCGGTTCAGATCCTCGAGGCCGTTGGCCAGCGCGTGCTCGGTGGCGTGGTACAGGCTGCGCAGCAGCATCGCCTTCCAGTTGTTCCAGGTTCCCGGGCCGACGCCGCGGATGTCGCAGACGGTCAGCACGCAGAGCAGGTCGAGCCGCTCCTTGGTCTTCACCGCCTTGGCGAAGTCGCGCACGGTGCGCGGTTCGGCGATGTCGCGCTTCTGCGCCATGTCCGACATCAGCAGGTGGGTGCGGACCAGCCATTCGACGGTCTCGACCTCCTTGCGGGTCAGCCCGAGCCGCGGCGCGACGCGGCGCGCGATCTGCGCGCCCAGCACCGAGTGGTCCTCGTCGCGGCCCTTGCCGATGTCGTGCAGGAACAGCGCGACGTACAGCACCTTGCGGTTCACCGGACCCTTGAGGATCTTCGAAGCGATCGGCAGCTCTTCGACCAGCTCGCCGCGTTCGATCTGCGCCAGCGTGCTGATGCACTGGATGGTGTGCTCGTCCACCGTGAAATGGTGGTACATGTTGAACTGCATCATCGCCACGATCGGCGCGAATTCCGGGATGAAGGCGGCCAGCACGCCCAATTCGTTCATCCGGCGCAGCGCCCGCTCGGGGTTGCCGCGTTTCAGCAGCAGGTCGATGAACAGCCGGTTCGCCTCGCGGTCCTCGCGCAGCCCGGCGTCGATCAGCTGCAGGTTTGACGCGATCAGCCGCATCGCTTCGGGGTGAAGCAGGGTGCCGGTGCGCAGCGTCTCGTCGAAGATCCGAAGCAGGTTGACCGGGTCCGCCAGGAACGCCGCCTCGTCGTCGACGTTCAGCCGGCCTTGGGTGATCTTGTACGGCGGCCGGGCCCGCTTGCGGCGCGCCAGCAGCCGGGTCAGCATCGGCTCGGGCTTGAGATGCGTCGCCTCTTGCGCGGTCAGGAAGATCCGGGTCAGCTCGCCGACCCGCGTGGCGTGGCGGAAGTAGTCCTGCATGAAGAACTCGACCGCGCGACGTCCGACGCCGTCGGAATAGCCCATCCGCGCCGCGACCTCGACCTGCATGTCGAAGGTCAGCTGGTCCATCGCCCGGCCGGTCAGCAGGTGCAGGTGGCAGCGCACCGCCCAGAGGAAATCCTCGGCCCGCACGAACTCGCCGTATTCGTCCTCGGTGAACACGCCGCGGCCGACCAACTCGGCGGCGTCGCGCACGTCGTAGACGTATTTGCCGATCCAGTAGAGCGACTGCAGGTCGCGCAGCCCGCCCTTGCCCTCCTTGACGTTGGGCTCGACCACGTAGCGCTGGCCGCCCTGCTTGACGTGGCGCAGCTCGCGCTCGGTCAGCTTGGCCTCGATGAACTCGGCCGCGGTGTTGCGGAACAGGTCGGTCCAGAGCCGCTTGCGCAGCGTGTCGCCAAGCTCGGGGTCGCCGATCAGCGGCCGGCATTCGACCAGGCTGGTGCGGATCGTGAAATCCTCTTTGGCCAGCCGCAGGCAGTCCTTCACCGTGCGGCTCGAATGGCCGACTTTCAGCTTCAGATCCCACAGCATGTAGAGCATCGACTCGATGACGCTCTCGGCCCAGGGGGTGATCTTCCACGGCGTCAGGAACAGCAGGTCGACGTCGGAATGCGGCGCCATCTCGCCGCGGCCGTAGCCGCCCACGGCAAGCAGCGCCAGCCGCTCGCCCTCGGTCGGGGTCGGCAGCGGGTGCAGCCGGTTGGCGATATCGAAGGTGGCGACCACCAGCCGGTCGGTGAGCCAGGCGTAGGACCGGGTCACCGGGCGTGCCGCGAAGGGCCGGTTGACGAAGGCCTCGGCGATCGCGTCGCGGCCCCGGCGGCGGGCGTCGGTCAGCACCGCGACGGTGGCGCGGCGCACCGCCATGGCGTCCTCGGCGCCGGCGACGGCGGTTTCAAGCGCGGCGGTGACGGCTGCGGTATCGAAGATTTCGCGCGCCGGACGGATCAGGTCGTCCGGCGCGTCGGAGACAACGGACGCTGCGGTGGCGTCGGGTTCAGAACCCGGCGCCGCCAAAGCTTCTGGGGGCAGGTTCAAGGATCACCACCTGATTGTTGCGGATGCTGGCGACCGCCAGGCCGCGCTCGTTGGTGCCGTCGGACCGCAGCCGGAAGATGCCCGAGGTGCCCTGGAAGCCCTGGCCCCGGGTCAGCGACGACCGGCTCAGCGCGTTGGGGGTGCCGCGGGCGGCCAGCGCGCCGATCGCCGCGATGCCGTCGTAGGCGAGTCCGGCCAGCGGATGCGGCTGGCCACCGTAGGCGGCGGCGTAGCGGCTTTCGAAACCGGCGGTCAAGTCGCGGTCGGGCACCGCGAACAGCCCGCCCTGCAGCCCGCGCAGGCTCAGTGCCTGCGGCGCCGCGTCCCAGCGGGTCAGGCCGAACAGCCGCACCGCGTCGGCCGAGATGCCGGCGTCGGGCAGGGCGGTGGCGACGATCGGCAGGTCGGCGTTGATGCCGGCCGTCGAGAACACCGCCTTGGCGCCGGTCTGCTGCACCATCGCGGCGATCCGCGGCGCCGCGGCCTGCACGCCGGCCTGGCTCAGCGGGTAGGATTCGATCCCGGCGACGCTGGCGCCGGCGCCGCGCACCGCGCTGACGATGGCATCACGGCCGACCGCGCCCTGCAGGTCGTTGGCATGGGCCACGACGTAGCTGTCGACCCCGGCGCGGGTGCCGTAATCGACCAGCCGTTCGGCGGTGCTGGCGAAGGTCGGCCCGAGGATGAACACGTTGCCGCCGGCGATCGTCGGGTTGTTCGAGAAGGCCAGCACGTTGACGCCCTGGCCGGCGACCGCGACACCGGCGGCGTTGGCCGCCTCGGCGTAGAGCGGCCCGAGGATGATCTTGGCGCCGTCGTGCACCGCGGTGACCGCGGCGTTGGCGGCCTGGGTCGGGTTGGCGCCGGTCGGGTAGACCCGCAGGTCGATCTGCGCGCCCTGCAGGTCGGCGATCGCCAGACGGGCGGCGTTCTCGAGATTGGTGGCCAGCAGCTGGTCGGCGCTGTCACCGGATCCGGCCGGCACCAGCAGCGCGACCTGTACCGGCGCGCCGGGGTCGATGCGCGGCCCCTGCGACGCCTGCTGGCCGACGCCAACCGGGGCGCAGGCAGCCAGCCAGGCCAAAGAAAACAGGGCGACGAATCGGGCGGCGATCTTGCGACCGCGCGGCAAACGGGCGAACATGGTCATGTCTTTCTCCGGCAGGCGTCGCGGGACGGGTTCAGCAACGCATCATAGGCCCGAGGGCCGGGGGGTCCAGTGACGAATTTCGAGCGCAAGCCCATTTCCGCCGGTCTGCATTTCGTCGCGACCCCGATCGGCACCGCGCGCGACATCACCTTGCGGGGGCTCGATATCCTGGCCGGCGCCGACGCGCTGGCGGCCGAGGATACCCGCACCGCGCGCAAGCTGATGGAGATCCACGGCGTGCCGCTGAACGGCCGGCCGCTGCTGGCCTATCACGACCATTCAGGGGCCTCGGACCGGGCCCGGATTCTCGCGGTGCTCGAACGCGGCGGGTCGGTCGCCTACGTGTCCGAGGCCGGCACGCCGCTGGTCGCCGATCCGGGCTACGCCCTGGGCCGGGCCGCGATCGCCGCCGGCTACCCGGTGCTGGCGGCGCCGGGCGCATCGGCAGTGCTGGCGGCGCTGACCGTGGCCGGGCTGCCGACCGACCGCTTCGCCTTCGTCGGCTTCCTGCCGCCGGCCAAGGTGCAGCGCGAGACCGAGATCGCGGCGCTGCGGGCGCTGCCGTTCACTCTGGTGATGTATGAATCTCCGAAGCGCGTTCACGAATTGTTGGACAGTCTGCGCGATATACTGGGCGACGACCGCCCGGCGGCGGTGTGCCGCGAGCTGACCAAGAAGTTCGAAGAGGTGATCCGTGGGCCGCTCGGCGACATCGTCGCGGCGCTGCAGGGCCGCAGCCTGAAGGGCGAGGTCGTGGTGCTGGTCGGCCGCGCCGAAACCGACGCGGTGACCGATGACGACATGCGCGAGGCGCTGCGCGGCGCGATGCGCACGATGGGGGTCAAGGACGCCGCGACGGTGGTCGCCGGGGCGCTCGGGATGCCGCGGCGGCAGGTCTACCAGACCGCGCTGGCAATGGAGCAGGACGGCGATGGCGATGCAGATGGAGATGGTTCTTGAACCGCCGGTGATCCCGGCGCCGCCCGAGACGCGGGTGCAACGCGGCAGGCTCGGTCAGATCGCCGGCCTCGCGGCCGAGGATATCGTGGCCCGGCATTACGCGAGGCGCGGTGGCGTGGTAGCGCATCGGCGCTGGCGCGGCGCCGGTGGCGAAATCGACCTGGTGGCCCGCGAGGCGGATCGCGTGGTGTTCATCGAGGTCAAGAAGAGCCGCTGCTTCGATCGCGCCGCGGGCGCGCTCGGTCCGCGGCAGATGGCGCGGATCTGCCGCACGGCCGAGGAATTCCTTGGTGGCGAACCGCTGGGCCTGCTGACCGAAATGCGGATCGACCTGGCGCTGGTCGACGGCTGCGGCGGCGTGCGGATCATCGAGAACGCCTTCGGCGGCGACTGATCTGCGCCGCGGCGCCGGATTGCGCCCGGCCCCGGCATGCGGCATTGATCGGCGGATCCAACCCCAGCCGGAAGTGCCGCCATGTCTCTCAAAGTCGCCCTGCAGATGGATCCGATCGCCGCGGTCAACATCGACGCGGACAGCACCTTCCGCCTTGGCGAAGAGGCGCAGGCGCGGGGCCATTCGCTGTTCTACTACACGCCCGACAAGCTGGCCTTCCAGGAGGGCCGCGTCACCGCGCGCGGCTGCCCGGTGACGCTGCGCCGCGAAAAGGGCAACCATGTCGAATTCGGCGCCGAGCAGGAGGTCGACCTGTCGGAGTTCGACGTGATCTGGCTGCGACAGGATCCGCCGTTCGACATGGGCTACATCACCACCACGCACCTGCTCGACATGGTGCATCCGAAGACCCTGGTGGTGAACGACCCGTTCTGGGTGCGGAATTACCCCGAGAAACTGCTGGTGCTGCAGTTCCCCGAGCTGACCCCGCCGACCGCGATCGCCCGGGATCTGGCGACGCTGCGCGCCTTCCGCGACCGGCATGGCGACATCATCCTGAAGCCGCTCTACGGCAATGGCGGCGCCGGCGTGTTCAAGCTGGCCGGCACCGACGGCAACCTCGCCTCGCTGTTCGAGATGTTCACCTCGATCAGCAACGAACCGATGATCGTGCAGAAGTTCCTGCCCGCCGTCACCAAGGGCGACAAGCGGATCATCCTGGTCGACGGCGAACCGGTCGGCGCGATCAACCGGGTGCCGGCGGCCGGCGAAACCCGGTCGAACATGCATGTCGGGGGCCGCGCCGAGAAGGTCGAGCTGACCGAGCGTGACCGCGAGATCTGCGCCGCCATCGGCCCGGTCCTGAAGCAAAAGGGCCAGGTCTTCGTCGGCATCGACGTGATCGGCGACTGGCTGACCGAGATCAACGTGACCTCGCCCACCGGCATCCAGGAGCTGGAGCGGTTCGACGGCGTCAACATCGCCGCCAAGGTCTGGCAGGCGATCGAGGCGCGCCGCGCCGGCTAGACCTCGCGCGACATCGCCAGCCGGTAGCCGACCGCTTCGGCGACATGCGGCTGGCGCACGGACTCGGATCCGTCGAGATCGGCGATCGTCCGCGCCACCCGCAGCACCCGGTGGTAGCCGCGCGCCGACAGGCCGAACCGGTCGGCGACGCGCAGCAGCAGAGCCCGACCCTCGTCGTCGGGCGTGGCGATCTGCTCGAGCAGCGCGCCCTCGGCTTCCGCGTTGACCCGGACGCCCTCGGTTCCGGCGAAGCGCGCGGTTTGCCGGTCGCGCGCCGCCGCGACCCGCGCCGCCACCTCGGCCGACCCTTCGGCCGGGGCCGGCAGGTCGAGATCGGTGAAGCTGACCGGCGGCACCTCGACCCGCAGGTCGATGCGGTCCATCAGCGGCCCCGAAATGCGCCCCAGGTAGTCGTCGCCGCAGCCCGGCGCCCGGGCGCAGGCCCGCGCCGGATCGCTCAGATAGCCGCATTTGCACGGGTTCGCCGCCGCGATCAGCAGGAACCGGCAGGGGTAGCGCACATGGGCATTGGCCCGGGCCACCATCACCACGCCGGTCTCGATCGGCTGGCGCAGCGTCTCGAGCACCTGGCGCGGGAACTCGGGAAACTCGTCCATGAACAGCACGCCGTTATGCGCCAGGCTGATCTCGCCCGGCTTGGCGCTGCGGCCGCCGCCGACGATCGCCGCGGTGGTCGCGGTATGGTGCGGTTCGCGGAACGGCCGGCTGCGGCTGATGCCGCCCTCGCTCAGCTGCCCGGCGATCGACTGGATCATCGATGTCTCGAGCGCCTCGCGCGGCGACAGCGGCGGCAGAATGCCGGGGATCCGCGCCGCCAGCATCGACTTGCCCGAGCCGGGCGTGCCGACCATCACCAGGTGATGGCGCCCGGCGGCGGCGATCTCGAGCGCCCGCTTGGCGCGTTCCTGGCCCTTCACGTCGCGCAGGTCGCGCGGTACGCCCGGATCGGAAACCACCCCGGCCTGCGCCGGGGTGATCGGCTGCTGCCCGGTGAAGTGCCGGATCACCTGCAGCAGCGACGCCGCCGCCAGCACCGGTGTCGCCTCGACCCAG
>JBFGEI010000042.1:0-16617 GCA_041580155.1 Limimaricola sp. | reverse complement strand
GCGCCACGGCGCCCGCCCGCCCCATCGCAACGAAGGTCGATCATGTCCCACGTCGCAGTGCCGCAGACCGAATACACACCGCCCAAGCGCTCCTGGTACAAGCGCAACGAGATCGCGGTGACGCCCTGGCTGTTCCTGGCGCCGGGGCTGCTGTTCTTCATGTTCTACGTGATCTTCCCGGTGTTCCAGAGCTTCAACCTGTCGCTCTATCAATGGGACGGGCTCGGCGAGGCGGAATTCGTGGGGGTTCAGAACTACGTGGAGCTTGCCGGCGACCGGGCCTTCGAGACCTCGCTGTGGAACAACGTGAAATGGCTAGCGCTCTACCTGCTGGCGATCCCGGCCGGGCTGTTCATCGCGCTGTTCCTGAACCAGACGGTGACCGGCATCCGGCTTTACAAGTCGCTGTTCTTCTTTCCCTTCGTGATTTCTCAGATCGTCGTCGGCCTGGTGTTCACCTGGTTCTACGACCCTACTTTCGGGCTGCTGAACGTGATGATCGGCTGGCTCGGCCTTGGCCCGATCAACGTGTTGGGCGACCCGACGCTGGTGACCTACGGCATCATCGCCGCCGGACTCTGGCCGCAGACCGCCTATTGCATGATCCTGTATCTCACCGGTCTGAACTCGGTCGATCCCGAACAGGTCGAGGCGGCGCGGCTCGATGGCGCCAAGGGCTGGAAGATGCTGTGGTACGTGATCGTGCCGCAGCTCAAGCCCGCGACCTTCATCGCCTTCGTCGTCACCATCATCGGCGCGCTGCGCAGCTTCGACCTGATCTCGATCATGACCAACGGCGGGCCGTTCGGATCGTCGCGGGTGCTGTCGTTCTACATGTTCGAGAAGGCGCTGTCGGAATACGGCTTCCGGATGGGCTACGGCGCCGCGATCGCGGTGGTGCTGTTCCTGATCATGCTGGTGTTCATCGCCTACTTCCTGTGGTCGATGTACCGCGAAGAGCGCGGCAGATGAGCCTGCGCGACCAGGTCGCGGCGCTGTGCGCGCCGCTGCCGGGGGCCGAGGTGTCGGACCCCTGGGGTGGCGGCCACGACTGCTGGAAGGTCGGCGGCAAGATCTTCGCGCTGATCGGCGCCGAGACCCCCGGCGTGTCGGTCAAGTGCCGCGACGCCGAGACCGCGGCGCTGCTGATCGACGCCGGGCTCGGCAGCCGCGCGCCCTACCTGCACCGCAGCTGGCTGCGGCTGCCCGACGACGTCGACGCCGACGAGCTGCGGCACCGGATCCACACCTCCTACGACATCATCCGCGGCGGCCTGCCGAAAAAGCTGCGCGCCGCTTTGCCCGAGCGCGAGGACTGAGCCATGTTCCCGACCCCGATCGCCAAGACCTCCCGTGGCTACCAGATCACCTACCAGGCGCTGCTGCCGGTGGCGCTGATCGCCTGGCTGCTGCCGCTGCTTGCGGTGGCGCTGTTCTCGATGAAACCCGAGGTGGATTTCGTCAACGGCGACTACTGGTCGCTGCCCTCGACCTTCTCGGGCGGGGTCAACTACGGCCGGGTGTTCTTCGAATCCGAAATGCCGCGCTACATGCTGAACTCGGTGCTGATCACCGCGCCGACGGTGCTGGGCTGCGTGATCCTCAGCTCGATGACCGGCTTCGCGCTGGGGATCTACAAGTTCCGCTCGAACCTTTTGGTGTTCTTCATGTTCGTCGCCGGCAACTTCGTGCCGTTCCAGATCCTGATGATCCCGGTGCGCGACCTGACGCTCGACATGGGGCTGTACAACACCAAGACCGGGCTGGTGCTGTTCCACGTCGCGTTCCAGACCGGGTTCTGCACCCTGTTCATGCGCAACTTCATCCGCGCCCTGTCCTTCGAGCTGATCGAGGCGGCCCGTGTCGAGGGCGTCGCCGAATGGCGGATCTTCTGGTTCATCGTGCTGCCGCTGCTGAAGCCGGCGCTGGCGGCGATGGCGGTGCTGGTCTTCACCTTCATCTGGAACGACTACTTCTGGGCCGTGGTGCTGACCCAAGGCGCCGAAAGCCAGCCGGTGACCGCCGGGATCACCTCGTTCAACGCGCAGTACCGCGCCGCCTATCACCTGATGAGCGCCGGCAGCATCGTCGCGGCGCTGCCGCCGGTCGCAATGTTCTTTCTCATGCAAAAGCACTTCATCGCGGGTCTGACCCTCGGTGCGGTGAAGTAGGCCCCATGCAAGACTTCCGAATTGACGACGGTGTCCAGACCCTCGTGCTGTCGCTGCGCGACGATCGCCTGCCCGAGGTGGTGTATTGGGGCGCGCCGCTGCCCGATGACGAGGATCTGGACGAGCTGCGCCTGGCCGCGACGCCGGACCGCACCGGGGGCATGCTGGACGCCAACCCCGAGCTGACGCTGTGCCCCGAGGCCAGCCGCAGCTTTCCCGGCCAGCCCGGGCTGGTGCTGCGCGACGCGACCGGCGCGCCGCTGCTGCCGAGCTTCCGGTTCCGCGACGCCGAGGCGGGCGGTGCCGGGCTGGTGCTGCGCTACGCCGATGCGGGGCTCGGGCTGGCGCTGTCGTTCCACTTCGACAGCGATCCCGAAACCCGTGTGATCACCGCCCGGACTCGGCTCGAGGCGGCATCGCCGGTGCGGCTGCACTGGCTGGCCGCGCCGGTGATGCCGGCGCCGCAGCTGGCCGACGAGATGATCGACGTCTCGGGCCGCTGGTGCGGCGAATTCCAGCTGAACCGCACGCCCTGGACCCCCGGCATCCGCAGCCGCGAAAGCCGCACCGGCCGCAGCGGCCACGAACATTTCCCCGGGCTGATCCTGCCCGGCCGTTGCGCGACCAATACCCAAGGCGAGGCCTGGAGCTTTCACTACGGTTGGTCCGGCGGCCACCGGATGATCGCCGAGGAACTGCCCGACGGCCGGCGCCAGGTCCAGTTCGGCCACGCCAGCGATACCGAGCTTGCGCCCGGCACCAGCTTCGAGACCGCGCCGCTGTTCCTGAGCTTCTCCGCCAGCGGGTTGAACGGCTGCGGCGTCGCGTTCCAGCGTCACCTGCGCGACCGGGTGGTGACCTGGGCCAGGCCCGGCGCGCCGCGGCCAGTGCACTACAACTGCTGGGAGGCGGTGTATTTCGATCATGACCCGGCGGTTCTGCGCGAGATCGCGACCCGCGCCGCCGATCTCGGCGCCGAGCGCTTCGTGCTCGACGACGGCTGGTTCGGCCAGCGCGACGACGACACCAGCTCGCTGGGTGACTGGGTGGTGGACACCCGCAAATACCCCGACGGGCTTGGCCCGCTGATCGACCATGTTCGCGACTTGGGGATGAGCTTCGGGTTGTGGTTCGAACCCGAGATGGCGAACCCGGTCAGCGATCTCTTTCGCGCCCATCCGGACTGGGCGCTGGGCGCCGACGACCAGATCCCCGGCCGGCAGCAGCTGGTGCTCGACCTGTCGCGGCCCGAGGTCCGCGACCATCTGTTCGAGCGGATCGCGGCGATCCTGTCGGCGCATCCGATCGACTACATCAAGTGGGATCACAACCGGGTGCTGCCGACCCCGGACGCGGCCCAGACCCACGGCGTCTACGCGCTGCTCGACCGGCTGCGCGCGGCGTTCCCCGAAGTCGAGATCGAGAGCTGCGCCAGCGGCGGCGGCCGGATCGACTTCGGCATCCTGTCGCGGACCCAGCGGGTCTGGCTGTCCGACAGCAACGACGCCCGCGAACGGCTGCGGATGCAGCACGACGCGGCGCTGTTCCTGCCGCGCGCGGTCACCGGCAGCCACGTCGGGCCGCGGCAATGCCACACCAGCGGCCGGATCCTCGACATGACGTTCCGCGCCTGGGTCGCGGCGCAGCGCCACATGGGCTTCGAGATGGACCCGCGCGAGCTGACCGACGCCGAGGCCGCGACGCTGCGCAAGGTCACCGCATGGTGGCAGCGCAACCGGGGCTGGATGGACGCCGCCGATATCCTGCGGCTCGACAGCGCCGACCCGTCGGTGATCGCCGAGCAGCAGCAGGCGCGCGACGGCAGCCGCTTCGTGGTGTTCGCCGGCAAATCGGCGACAAGCGGCCAGATCAACCCGCGGCCGCTGCGGCTGACCGGGCTGGATGCCGCCGCCCGCTACCGGGTGGCGCTGGCCAACCGCGACGAGGTCAGTTCGCTGTCGCGCGGCGCGCCGGCGCTGAAGTCCGGCGCGATCATCGTCTCGGGCCGCTACCTGATGCAGCACGGGCTCGACCTGCCGGTGGCGCTGCCCGACAGCATCTGGGTGGTCGAAGGCGAACGGCTGTGACCGCGGCGGCCGACGCCACCGACTGGATCGCGGTCGACTGGGGCACCAGCAACCTGCGGGTCTGGATGCTCGACGCGTCCGGCGCGGTGCTGGCGCGCGCTGAATCGGACCGGGGCATGGCGACGTTGCAGCGCGACGGGTTCGAACCGGCGCTCATGGCGTTGATCGAACCGCACCTCGAAGGCGGCCGGGTCACCCCGGTGCTGTGCTGCGGCATGGTCGGCGCGCGCCAGGGCTGGGCCGAGGCCGGCTACCTGCCGGTGCCCTGCCCGCCGCCCGGAGCCGCAGAGGCCACCACGGTCGCGGCCCGCGACCCGCGCATCGCGGTGTCGATCCTTCCCGGTCTGCGGCAGACCGCCCCGGCCGACGTGATGCGCGGCGAAGAAACCCAGATCGCCGGGTTCCTGCGCCAGGCGCCCGGGTTCGACGGCGTGCTTTGCCTGCCGGGCACCCACACCAAATGGGTGCGGATTTCCGGCGGCGCGGTGCAAGAGTTCCGCAGCTTCATGACCGGCGAGATCTTCGCGCTGCTGTCGCGCCAGTCGGTGCTGCGCCACACCACCGACACCGACGGCTGGGACGACGCCGCCTTTGCCGCCGGGGTCGCCGACGCGATCTCGGACCCGCAGTCCTTCGCGGCGCAGCTGTTCGGGCTGCGCGCCGGCGCCCTGGTCGCCGATCTCGCGCCAGAGGCGGCCAAGGCGCGGCTGTCGGGGCTGCTGATCGGCAGCGAGCTTGCCGCGGCCCGGCGCTACTGGAGCGGCCGCCGCGTCGGCATCGTCGGCGCCGGGCCGCTGGCCGGGCTCTACCGCACCGCGCTCGGGTCGCAGCAGGTCGAGACCGATCTGCACGACGTCGAAACCCTTACCCTTGGCGGTCTTGCCGCCGCCCGACACAGCCAGAAGGACGCCAGACCGTGAGTCGTGAAATCATCGCAATCCTGCGCGGAATCCGCCCCGACGAGGCCACCGCGATCTGCGGCGAACTGATCGAGGCCGGGATCACCCGGATCGAGGTGCCGCTGAATTCGCCCGAGCCGCTGCGCAGCATCGCGGCGATGGCAAAGGCGTTTTCCGGTGACGCGCTGATCGGCGCCGGCACCGTGCTGACGGTCGAAGACGTCGCTCGGGTCGGCGACGCCGGTGGCCGGATGATCGTGTCGCCCGACTGCAACGCCGAGGTGATCCGCGCCGCCAAGTCGGCCGGCCATGCCTCCTACCCCGGGGTGCTCTCGCCGACCGAATATTTCGCGGCGCTGCGCGCCGGCGCCGACGGGCTGAAGATTTTCCCGTCGTTCCTGGTCGGCCCCGAGGGGCTGAAGGCGATCGGCGCGGTGCTGCCCGCCGGCACCAAGACCTACGCGGTCGGCGGCGTCGGCCCGGCCAACTTCGCGGACTGGTTCGCCGCGGGCGCCACCGGCTTCGGCATCGGCACCGGGGTCTACACCCCCGGGCTGTCGCCCGCCGAGGTGCGCGCGAAGGCCGAGGCGATCGTCACCGGCTACGACGCGGCCCTGCCCGGCTGACCCGGCGCGGAGGCGCCGGATCGGCGAACCGCGGCGTTACTCGAGCACCAGGTCCGAGACCGAGGCCGACACCTTGCTGCCGGTATCGTCGGTGTCCGACGAGATGGCGAGCCCGACCAGCGCCCCGGGCGCGCTGCCGAACGCCGCCTGGTAATCGCGCGCAAGATCGACGGCCTCCTGCGCCGCGCCGGTCCCGGCCTGGCGCATCGCGATGGTCTTGCCGCGGTCGCCCAAGTAAGGCGACGGCAGCATCGCGCCCGAGGCGTGGCTGCCGCCCCAGACGTACATCAACACGCGCACGCTGTCCTCGTTCAGCAGCTTGGTGATCGCGCTGCCCTGCATCTGCTCGGCGATGGCTTCGGGCAGGAACACGAAATACAGCGACAGGTTGCGGTCGTCGCCGCCCTTCTGGTCCAGCGCCGTCGGCGGCACGCTTTCGGACACGTCCCAGGCCCAGCGCGCCGATTGCGAGGCCCAGGCCTGTTTCGGCGTCGCCGTCCACAGCAGCGATACCGTGCCGTCGGACCGCACCGTCAGCCGGCTGCCCTGCTGGTCGTAGCTGTTGGTGCCCGCGAACAGCCCGAGCCGCTGGTTGGTCCAGCCGCCGAAGCCGATGTTGGTGGCGGCCGGCGACGCCGTCGCCGTCAGGCCGAGCGCCGCGACGACCGCGATGCCGGCAAGGCGGCGGCGGGTGGCGGCGATCGGAAGCGATGTGCAAAGCGGCATGGCGTGGTCTCTCTGTGGTTAGGACTTCGGGTGCGGTCACCAGTCGAAACAACGGGGGGCGCCGCGAAAAAGTTTCGCAGCCCGGTCCGCGATGCCAGTGTCGCGATCGCGATCTGCACCGCGCCGGCGATGTTCGACGGCGGCTGCGCGGCGTTGCAGCCGCTACAAGGCGGCGCCGGGATCGAGTTCGACGTGTCGCAGGTGGTCGACAAGACCAAGGGCGTGCATGCGCTGATCCCCAAGGCCGATTTCGCCGGGCTGTCGTCGGGCCGGTCAACCGTCCACAGGGTCGGCGGGGCGGCCCCGCCGGCCTAGCGGATCCAGACCCGGGCGTAGGGCGGCAGCGCAATGACGCCCTGGGCATCGCCGACCGGCGCGTCCGACAGCACGTCGTGCAGCGCCTTGGCGCCGTGCTGCACCACCCAGCTGGTCGGCACCACCTGCCAGGCTTCGGTGAAGTTGTAGAGACAGACCACGCTGCCGGTCGGGGCGCGGCGCGCCACCGCGAACAGCGCCGAATTGCCGGTGCGCAGCACCTCCGTGGCGTTGGCGGCATGGAACTCCGGCGTGGCGGCGCGGCGCGCCAGGATGTGGCGCAGCCCGGCGAAGATCCGGCCCTCCGGGCTGTCGGGCGCCTGCCGTGCCGCCGCGACACCACGCCAATCCATCGCCGGCCGGTTCAGCCAGCGGCTGTCATGCGCATGCGCCGGCACCTCGACATAGCCGTAATCATTGAGCAGGCCGATCTCGTCGCCCATGTAGACCAGAGGGATTCCGCCGTGGCCGGCGATCAGCGCGTGGCCCATCAGGATGCGGTCGATCGCCCGGTCGATCGCCGCGCCGTCGCCGGCGGATCTGGCCGCCTCCAGACCGGCCAGCGAGGCGCAGGTGCCGCTGATCCGCTTGTCGCCGGTCTCGGGGTTGAACTGGAACAGCGCGCCCTTCGCGAAGCTGGACGGAAACACCCCCTCGTAGAAATCCGACAGGAAGGCCCGGTGCATCGGCCCATTTAGCCCCACCGCCGCCGCGTCCTCGTCGGTCACCGCCCAGCCGATGTCGTCGTGGCAGCGCAGGTAGGTGGCGTAGGTCGCGTTGGTCAGCACCTGCGGGAAATGGCTGGCCATGACATGGGTGATCAGCTGGGTGTCGCGCGCCGCCAGCGCCGACCAGAACTGCACCATCAGCGAGTTGTGGTACGCGAGGTTGCCCTCTTTGCCGTCATGTTCGCCGCGGCCGAGATAGGGCAGCATCTCGGCCGGGCTGACGATCGCCTCTTCGAGGTGGATCACCGCAGGCGCGACGATCCGGCAGGCGGCGCGCAGCGCCTGCAGCAGCATGTGGCATTCGGGTTCGGACTGGCAGCGCGTCCCCATCCGCTTCCACATGAAGGCGACCGCGTCGAGCCGCAGGATCTCGACGCCGCGGTTGGCCAAGTACAGCATCACCTCGACCATCTCGAGAAACACCTGCGGGTTGGCCCAGTTCAGGTCCCACTGGTGTTCGTTGAAGGTGGTCCAGACCCAACGCTGCATGTCGTCGTACCAGGTGAAGCTGCCAGGCGCGTTGTCGGGAAACACCTCGACGAGGGTTTCCTCGTAGCGCCTGGGCAGCGCGTCGTCTTCGAAGGTCAGGTAGTAGTCGAGGTATTTCGGATCGCCCTGCCGCGCCTTCTCGGCCCAGGCGTGTTCCTTGGCGGTGTGGTTCAGCACGAAGTCAATGCAGACGCTGATGCCGCGGTCGCGGGCTGCCGCGGTCGCCGCCTCGAAATCCGCCATGTTGCCGTAAAGCGGGTTGGTGTCGCGGTAGTCCATCACCGAATAGCCGCCGTCGCTGTCGCCGGGGCGCGGCTTCAGGCAGGGCATGAAATGCGCGTAGCTGATGCCCAGCTCGGTCAGGTAGTCGAGCTTGTCGGTCACGCCCTTCAGGTCGCCGGCGAAGCGGTCGATGTAGAACACGTAGCCGTTCATGTCGGGCCGCTGGAACCAGTCGGGTTCGAAATCGCGCCGAAGATCCAGCAGCTTGAGATCGGCAGGCCGCGCCTCCCAGGCGCTGCGCAGGCTGCGGTCCAGCCGGTCGCGGAACCCGGCATACTCCGGATGCGCGCGGTACAGCCGATCCAGCATCGACCACAGGTCGTCGTGGCTGCGGCGATAGCGCAGGTCGAAGATGGCTTGGTCGCTGATCGTGGCGGCGGTGGCGTCGGTCATCGCAGGGTCCGGCATTCTCTGGGGGCAAGGCCGAAGATCAGAGCCCAGGCTCGGTCGGACGCGCCGGTGTCGCGGCGATCTTGTCGCACCGCCGCCGTTTGATCAATCTCGGCATGGCCTGGGCCATGCAGCCGCCCTGCGTTTGCCGAAACGAGTTTTCAGGCTATCCAGATCGGCAAGCCGCCCTAAGCCAGGAGACCCGGCACCATGCCCGACGACACCACTGCGCCGCGGCGCCGCGGCCGACCGCGCGGCACGCTGAAGGACACCAGGCCGGCGCCGATCAAGGCGCTCGACCGGGCGATCGACGTGCTCGAACGGATCGGCTCGGGCGGCGGCACCTCGCTGTCGCGGCTGGCCGCCGATCTCGGTGAATCACCGGCGACGTTGTACCGGGTGCTGCTGACGCTCGAGGCGCGCGATCTGGCCGAGTTCGAGGAGGACGGGCAGATCTGGCACGTCGGACCCGGCGCGTTCCGGCTGGGGTCGACCTTCCTGCGCCGGACCAACCTCGTCGATCGCGCCAGGCCGATCCTGCGGGCGCTGATGGAGACGACCGGCGAGACCGCGAACCTCGCGGTCGAACGCGACGGACGGGTGCTGTTTCTCAACCAGGTCGAGACCCACGCCCATATCCGGGCGTTCTTCCCGCCCGGCACGGTGTCGGCGATGCACGCCTCGGGGATCGGCAAGGCGCTGCTGGCGGCGTTCGATCCGGCACGACGCGACCGGATCCTCGCGGCGCACCCGCTTGACGGCTTCACCGCGCACAGCCTGACCGACCGGGCGGCGCTGATCGAGGACTTGGGCCGCTGCGCGGCGCGCGGCTATGCGATCGACGACGAGGAGCGCAACACCGGCATGCGCTGCATCGCGGCGGCGGTGTTCGACGCGCAGGGCGAGGCGATAGCCGGGTTGTCGGTGTCGGGACCGGTGGCGCGGGTCGGCGACGACGAGCTGCCCCGGCTGGCCCGGGCGGTGCGCGACGCCGCGGCAAGGCTGACCACGGCGATCGGCGGCCCCGACCCGGTCGGCTGAGGCCGGCCGCAAACCGGCCCCGGGGTGGATGGCTTAGAAATCGACCTCGATCGCGGTGCCGGCCTTCAGCGCCAGATCGACCACGGCGGCAGCGACGGCAAGATCCTGCAGCCCGACCCCGGTGCCGTCGAACAGGGTGATGTCTTCGGCCGAAGTGCGGCCCTCGTGATCGCCGTTGATCACCGCGCCAAGCTCGGTGATCTGTGAGGTCTGCAGCGTGCCGTCGGCGATGGCGTGCTGCGCCTCGCCAAGGCTGATCGACTGCGCGATTTCATCGGTGAACACCTTGGCCCGCGACAGCAGCGCCGTGGCGACCTCCTGCTTGCCCTTGGTGTCGGTGCCCATGCAGGCAAGGTGGGTGCCGGGCTTCACCTGCTCGGCCTGCAGGATCGGCGCGAAGCTCGAGGTGATGGTGACGATCACGTCGGATCGCGCGCCCAGATCCTCGAGGCCGACGCTTTCGAACGGCAACCCGAGTTCCGCGGCCACCGCGGCGAGACGGTCGATTTTCGCGGGGCTGCGGTTCCAGGCCAGCACCCGCTCGAAGCGCCGCTGCGCCGCCACCGCCCGCAGCTGGAACGCCGCCTGGTGGCCGGCGCCGACGATGCCGAGCACCTTGGCGTCGTGCCGCGCCAGATGCGCCACCGACACCGCGGCGGCGGCGGCGGTCCGCAGCGCGGTCAGCAGGTTGCCGCCGACCACGGCGCGGCATTTCCCGGTATCGGCATCGAACAGGAACACCGTCGACTGGTGGTTGGTCAGCCCCTTGGCGGCGTTCCCGGGCCAGTAGCCACCCGATTTCAGCCCGAGGTTCAGGGCCGCCCGGTCGAAGCCGGACTTGAAGCCGTAGAGCGCGTCGGCATGGCCGATCGCCTCGCGGATCACCGGGAAGTTGTAGGCCGATTTCGCCGCCATCGAGGCGAACACCTCCTCGACCGCGTCGAAGCTCGCTTCCGGGGTGATGAGATCGGCGATCGCGGATTCGGGAACGATGATCATGTGTCTGGTCCTGTCCTTTGCCTGCCCCGGGGACCGCGCCCCCGGGGGCCCCGGGTGTCGCGCTTAATATGCCTTGCCGCGGGCCGAGACCGGCCAGAGCGTTTCGACCTTGCCGCCCCTGACCCCGACATACCAGTCGTGCAGGTTGCAGGTCGGGTCGCAATGCCCCGGCACCAGCCGCAGCTTGTCATTGACCTTGAGCACGCCTTGCGGGTCGGCGACCACGCCATGCTCGTCGCTGCACTTGACGTATTCGACGTCATCGCGGCCGAAGATGACCGGCAGGCCGCTGTCGACCGACTGCGCCTTGAGACCGGCGTCGACGATCGCCTTGTCCGGCTTGGCGTGGCTCATCACCGATGTCAGGATGAACAGCGCGTTGTCCCATTCGCCCTGGTCGATGCGCTTGCCGTCCTTGTCGTGGATCCGGCCGTAATCGGCGTCCATGAAGGCGTAGGAGCCGCATTGCAGCTCGTTGTAGACGCCCGAGTTGCTTTCGAAATAGTAGCTGCCGGTGCCACCGCCCGAGACCAGCTCGGGCTTCAGCCCTTCGGCGGTGAGCGTGTCGACCGCGTCCTTGACCTGCGCGATGGCGGCGTCGAGCTTGGCCTTGCGCGCGTCGTAGCTGTCGATGTGCTGCATCGCGCCCTGGTAGGCCTGGATGCCGGTGAAGCTCAGGCCGGGAGCGGCGTCGATCGCCCGGGCGATCTCGACCACGGCCTCGGTTGTGGTGACGCCGCAGCGACCAGCGCCGCAGTCGATCTCGACGAAGCAGTGAATCGTGGTGCCGTGTTTCCGGGCCGCCGCCGACAGGTCGGCCACGTTGTCCGCGTCGTCGACGCAGACGATGACCTTCGAGCCGAGCTTGGGAAGCCGCGCCAGTCGGTCAATCTTGGCCGGGTCGCGCACCTGGTTCGACACCAGCACGTCCTTGATGCCGCCGCGCACGAAGACCTCGGCCTCGGACACCTTCTGGCAGCAGACCCCGACCGCGCCGCCAAGGCTTTCCTGCAGCTTCTGCACGTCGACCGACTTGTGCATCTTGCCGTGGCTGCGGTGGCGCATGCCATGCGCCTTGGCATAATCGCCCATCTTCTTGATGTTGCGCTCGAGCGCGTCGAGATCGAGGATCAGGCAGGGCGTCTGGATCTTTGCCTCGTCCATGCCTGGCAGCGCCGGCACGTCGTAGCCGACCTCGAGCTTGGCGTAATCGATGTCCGTCATGGCAGGGCCTCTCATTTCTGCATCCAGGGCAGCTTGTCGAGATCGACATTGCCGCCGGTGATGATCACGCCGACGCGCTGGCCGGCGAAGATCCCGGGGTTTTTCAGGATGATCGCCAGCGGCACCGCGCAGCTGGGTTCGATCACGATCTTCATCCGCTCCCAGGTCAGGCGCATCGCGTCGATGATCTCCTGTTCGCTGGCGGTCAGGATGTCGGTCACGTGGTTCGACACGAAGTGCCAGGTCAGCTCTTTCAGCGGCACCTTCAGCCCGTCGGCCACCGTATCCGGCGCATCGTCGGCGATGATGTGGCCGGCGCGGAAGCTGCGCGCGGCGTCGTCGGCCTGTTCGGGTTCGGCGGCGTAGATCTTCACCTCGGGCGCGAGGCTCGACAGGGTCAGGCAGGTCCCCGAGATCATGCCGCCGCCGCCGATCGGCGCCACCACGCAGTCAAGACCGCCGCCGCGCTCCTGCATCTGTTCCAGCAACTCGCGCGAACAGGTCGCCTGCCCCGCGATCACCCGCGGATCGTTGTAGGGATGCACGAAATCGGCGCCGGTGTCCTGCTGCACGCGGGCAAAGTATTCCTCGCGGCTCGAGGTCGAAGGCTCGCATTCGGTGATGATGCCGCCGTAGCCGCGCACCGCGTCCTTCTTGGCCTGCGGCGCGGTGCGCGGCATCACCACGTGGCACGGGATGCCGCGACGCCCCGCCGCGTAGCTGAGCGACAGCGCGTGGTTGCCGGAAGAATGCGTGGCGACGCCGCGCTGCGCCTGCGCGTCCGATAGGCCGAACACCGCGTTCGAGGCGCCGCGCACCTTGAAGGCGCCGGCCTTCTGGAAGTTCTCGCATTTGAAGAACAGCTCGCAGCCGGCGCGGTCGTTCAGATAGGACGAGGTCAGGATCGGGGTGCGGTGGATATGCGGGCGGATGCGGGCATGCGCCGCCTCCACGTCCTCGTAGGTCGGGATGTACATGTCCTGCATCACGCCGCCGCCTTTCGCGCGTTCTTGCCATGTCGGTAATACTCCTGCGCCGCCGCCACGCCCGACCCGAGCCTGATCGGCAGGCCGAGGTCGACCATCACCATTTCGGCGACGCCAAGCCCCGACAGCATCATCGCGTCGCTGAGCGACCCTAGATGACCGATCCTGAACACGCGGCCGGCGACCTCGCCCAGCCCGACGCCGAAGGCCATGTCGTAGTCGCGCGCCGCGACGGTGACGATGTCGGTGGCGTTGAAGCCCTCGGGCGTGCGGATCGCCGTCACGGTGTCCGACCGAAGATCCGGCGACACGGCGCAGGTCTCCAGCCCCCAAGCAGCGACCGCGCGGCGGACGCCTTCGGCGATCCGGTGATGCCGGGCAAAGACGTTGTCGAGCCCTTCGTCGAGCAACATCTCGAGCGCCAGCTTCAGCCCGTTCATCAGCCCGACCGGGGGCGTGTAGGGAAACCCGTTGGCGGCGTAGCCCCTGGCCATGTCGCGGATGTCGAAGAAGGTCCGCGGCAACCTCGCCGTCTCGACCGCCTGCATCGCCTTGTCGGAAAACCCGAGGATCGCCAGCCCGGCGGGCAGCATGAAGCCCTTCTGGCTGCCGGTGACGGCCACGTCGACGCCCCAGTCGTCGAAGCGGAAGTCCATCGAGGCGATCGAGCTGACGCCATCGACGAACAGCATGGCCGGGTGCCCGGCGGCGTCGAGCGCGCGCCGGACGGCGGCGATGTCCGACCGGACGCCGGTCGCGGTCTCGTTGTGGGTGGCGAGCACGACCTTGATCGCATGGCGCGTGTCGGCGCGCAGCATCGCCTCGACGCGGTCTGCGGGGATGCCCTCGCCCCAGCCCGCCTCGACCACGTCGACCTCGAGCCCGTGGCGCCGGCACATGTCGATCCAGCGGTGGCTGAACATGCCGTTGCGCGCGGCCAGAACCCTGTCGCCCGGCGACAGCGTATTGCTCAGCGCGGTTTCCCAGCCACCGGTGCCGGTCGAGGGGAAGATGAAGACCCGCGCATGATCGGACTTCAGCACCTTTCGCACGCCGTCGAGGCAGGGATGCAGGATCTTGCCGAACACCGCAGACCGATGGTCGATCGTCGGCATCGAACACGCCTGCCGCAGGGCGTCGGGCATGTTGGTCGGGCCGGGAATGAAGACCGGGTTCTGAAAATCCATCCTATCCTCCATGTGGCGGGCTCGGGACAAGATTACGCAAAGTCACCGGTTGTTGCCATTTTTTTGAAAATGTTTTTCTTTTTGAGGACTGTGTATTAATTCGTTCAATAACAGAGACTTGAATTTTGCAGGCTTCCGCAGCTCTGCGGATCGCGCGAAAGAAAATGACACCCGGGCGGGCGATCGGCCGCGGTTTCGGGCCAGCCGCGGCGTCGGCCGCCCCGCCGCCGCGCCGGCCGGTGTCGACATGGCTTGACCTGACCGGCACCGAGCGAAAGAAAGAGCGAGGATTCGACTTCAACGCTGACCCGATCAGGCGGTCAGGCACGACCTGGCACGCTGCGTCTTCCACAGCTTCAGTTATCCCGGTAGATAGGTCTCATGAAATTTCGCTTCCCCATCGTCATCATCGACGAAGATTTTCGCTCCGACAACTCGTCGGGTTCCGGTATCCGTGCGCTGGCGCAAGCCATTGAAAGCGAAGGGTTCGAAGTGCTCGGCGCGACGAGTTACGGCGATCTGTCGCAATTCGCGCAGCAGCAGTCCCGCGCCAGCGCCTTCATCCTGTCGATCGACGACGAGGAGTTCAGCCCCGGCCCCGATCTCGATCCCGCGGTGCTGAACCTGCGCAGCTTCATCGAGGAAGTGCGCTGGAAGAACGCCGACGTGCCGATCTACATCTACGGCGAAACCAAGACCAGCCGGCACCTGCCCAACGACATCCTGCGCGAGCTGCACGGCTTCATCCACATGTTCGAGGACACCCCCGAATTCGTGGCGCGGCACATCATCCGCGAGGCCAAGAGCTATCTCAAGGGAATCCAGCCGCCGTTCTTCAAGGCGCTGCTCGACTACGCCGAGGACGGCTCCTACTCGTGGCACTGCCCCGGCCATTCCGGCGGCGTCGCCTTCCTGAAAAGCCCGATCGGCCAGATGTATCACCAGTTCTACGGCGAGAACATGCTGCGCGCCGACGTCTGCAACTCGGTCGAGGAGCTGGGCCAGCTGCTGGACCACAACGGCGCCATCGGCGCGTCCGAGCGCAACGCGGCGCGGATCTTCAACGCCGATCACTGCTTCTTCGTGACCAACGGCACCTCGACCTCGAACAAGATGGTCTGGCACCACACCGTGGCGCCGGGCGACGTGGTGGTGGTCGACCGCAACTGCCACAAGTCGATCCTGCACAGCATCATCATGACCGGCGCGATCCCGGTATTCCTGAAGCCGACCCGCAACCATTACGGCATCATCGGCCCGATCCAGCAGTCCGAGTTCAGCATCGAGTCGATCAAGGCGAAGATCCGCGCCAACCCGCTGCTTGCCGGGGTCGACGCCGAGACCGTCAAGCCGCGGATCCTGACGCTGACCCAGTCGACCTACGACGGGGTGCTTTATAACACCGAGACGATCAAGGACCGGCTCGACGGCTATGTCGACAACCTGCATTTCGACGAGGCCTGGCTGCCGCACGCCGCGTTCCACCCGTTCTACAGCAGCTTCCATTCGATGGGCCGCAACCGCGAACGGCCGCGGCATTCAGTGACCTACGCCACCCAGTCGATCCACAAGCTGCTGGCCGGGATCAGCCAGGCCAGCCACGTGCTGGTGCAGGACAGCCAGGACACCAAGCTGGACCGGCACCTGTTCAACGAAGCCTACCTGATGCACACCTCGACCAGCCCGCAGTACAGCATCATCGCCAGCTGCGACGTCGCCGCGGCGATGATGGAGCCGCCGGGCGGCACCGCACTTGTCGAAGAGAGCATCGCCGAGGCGCTCGATTTCCGCCGCGCGATGCGCAAGGTCGACGAGGAATTCGGCGACGACGACTGGTGGTTCCAGGTCTGGGGTCCGGATCAGCTTGTCGAGGAAGGCATCGGCGAACCGGTTGGCTGGGTGCTGAAGAAGACCGACACCGACGGGGTGCAGACCTCGGGCGAAGACAGCTGGCACGGCTTCGGCGACATGGCGCCGGGCTTCAACATGCTGGACCCGATCAAGGCGACGATCGTGACCCCGGGTCTGAACCTCGACGGTCGTTTCGAGGGCACCGGCATCCCGGCCTCGATCGTCACCAAGTACCTGGCCGAGCACGGCATCATCGTCGAGAAGACGGGGCTGTACTCCTTCTTCATCATGTTCACCATCGGCATCACCAAGGGTCGCTGGAACACGATGGTCACTGAACTGCAGCAGTTCAAGGATGACTACGACCGCAATCAGCCGCTATGGCGGGTGATGCCGGAGTTCATTGCCAAGTACCCGCGCTACGAGAAGGTCGGGCTGAAGGATCTTTGCGTCCAGATCCACGGCTTCTACAAGACCCACGACATTGCCCGGCTCACCACCGAGATGTACCTGTCGGACATGGTGCCGGCGATGAAACCGGCCGATGCCTTCGCCAAGATGGCGCACCGCGAAATCGAGCGCGTCGCCATCGACGAGCTCGAGGGGCGTGTGACCG
>JBFGEI010000041.1:0-16863 GCA_041580155.1 Limimaricola sp. | reverse complement strand
GCCGAGATCGCGCAGGCCCACCGCGATCGAATGGAAGGTGAAGGCCATCGGCCCCAGCGCCTTGTGGAAGGTCAGCCCGTGGTAGGCCGGCTCGGGCTCGGACAGCGACGGGAACTTGCCGGAGGCCGACCAGTCGAAGGTACCGCTGTCGATCACCACGCCGCCGGTCACGGTGCCGTTGCCGGTCAGGTATTTCGTCGTCGAATGCACCACCAGCGTGGCGCCGTGCTCGATCGGTCGGCACAGGTAGGGGCTGGCCAGCGTGTTGTCGACGATCAGCGGCAGCCCGACCCGGTCGGCCAGCTTCGCCACCTCGGGCAGGTCGGTGATATAACCGCCGGGGTTCGAGATCGACTCGCAGAAGATCGCGCGGGTGTCGGCGTCCACCGCCGCCTCGATCGCGTCGAGATCGTCGAAATCGACGAAGCGCGCCGACCAGCCGAAGCGGTGGATGGTCTGGCCGAACTGGGTGACCGAGCCACCGTAGAGCCGGGTCGACACCACGATGTTGCAGCCCGGCCCCATCAGCGGGAACAGCGCCATGATCTGCGCCGCATGTCCCGAGGAGCAGCACACCGCCCCGACCCCGCCCTCGAGCGCCGCGATCCGGTCGGCCAGCGCCGAGACCGTCGGGTTGGTCAGCCGCGAATAGATGTAACCGACCTCTTCCAGCCCGAACAGCCGCGCCGCGTGGTCGGCATCCTTGAACACGTAGGAGGTGGTCTGGTAGATCGGCACCTGCCGCGCGCCGGTCGCCGGGTCCGGCGCCGTGCCGGCGTGTACCTGCAACGTGTCGAAGCCGAGCTTGCGTTGGTCTGACATGGGTCCGCCTCTTTATCCCGATCGCTGATCCCGAAACGCTAGTCGAGCCGCGCCCGCATCACAACGAAAAGCCAGTGACGCAGGGTCAGCCGCCCTCCAGCCGTGCCGCGAGCTCGCGGATCTTCGCCGCGATGCGCTCGACCCGGGCCGGCAACGCCCGGCCACGGCGCGCCACCAGCCACAGCTCGTGGTGCCGGGTTTCGGGCAGGACCGCGCGTTGCAGCCGGTGCTTGTCCGGGTAGGCGTCGACGCCGCTGCGCGGCAGCAGCGTGTAGCCGATGCCCTGCGCCACCGGCGACGGGATCTGGCTGATCTGGTTGATGAAGCCGCGGATCCGCAGCCGGTCCGAGCCGCGGAATTCGTCCGGGAAGTTCGGCGCCAGCAGCTCGTCGGCGTAACGCAGCCCGTCGGGATGCGCGATCAGGCCGCGCGCCTCGAGATCGAGGAACCCGATCGCCGCCGGATCGGCGTCGGCGGGCAGCACCAGGCACAGCTCCTCGTGGCCAAGATGCGCCGCCTCGAGCCGCGGGTGATCGGGCTGGTGATCGGCGACGCCGAGGTCGAAGCGGCCGTCGAGCACGCCGGCGATCACCGCGTCGCGCGGCGCCGCCTCGACCCGGAGCGACAGCTCGGGCGCCGCCTGCATCAGCGGCAGCAGCGTCGGATAAAGCAGCATCGCGAAGCTGCCCGAACAGGCGACCGCCACCGCGCCGCTGTCGGGATCGTCGCCGAGGATCGCCTCGCGCAGCCGCCGCTCCTCGGCGCGCCGGGCCAGCCCCATCTCGAACACCGCCTCTCCGGCCGGGGTCAGGGTGAAGCTCTTGCCCTGGCTCGAGATCAGCTTCCGGCCCAGCTGCGCCTCGAGCTTGCGCAGGTGCTGCGACACGCCGGGCTGGGTCATGTTGAGCCGTTCGGCGGCGCGGGTGAAATGCCCGGCCTCGCACAGCCCGGTGAAGGTCTCGAGCCAGCGGGCGTTCAGCATGGATCATCACCGTTCGTTATCGATTGCATCCCGAATGATAATTTCAAAAACCGGAGGGGCAAGCCTAGTTACGGCTCACATTCAAGACCAAGGAGCCCGCCATGACCCAGCCCCCCGCCCCCCGCGCGTTTTCCCACATCGGCCTGTCGGTCCCCGACGTCGACGCCGCGGTGAAGTTCTACACCGAGGTCCTCGGCCTCTACGTGATCATGCAGCCCACCGACGTGACCGAGGACGACAGCGACATCGGCCGGATGTGCACCGACGTGTTCGGCGCCGGCTGGAACAAACTGCGGATCGCGCATCTGGCGACCGCCGACCGGATCGGCCTCGAGCTGTTCGAGTTCGACGGCAACACCGCGCCCGACAACAACCTCGAGTTCCGCCGCCACGGCACCTTCCACTTCGCGATCCAGGATCCGGACGTCGAGGGGCTGCTGGCCAAGATCGTCGCCGCCGGCGGCAAGCAGCGGATGCCGATCCGCGAGTATTTCCCCGGCGAAAAGCCTTACCGCATGGTCTATGTCGAGGATCCGTTCGGCATCGTCTTCGAGCTGTACAGCCACAGCTACGAGCTGACCTATTCGGCCGGCGCCTACGCCTGATCGGCAGCTTTTGATGGCAGGCGGCGCCGCACCGGTGCCGCCTGCCCTTGCCCTGTCCGTTGCGCGGCCGGCGCCGCACCTACTACTTATGGATGGGTCGCCTCGGCCCGCTTTCTTCCCAAGGCTGCAAAATGCCTTGAGTGCTTGACCGTTCCGGCATCCGGGCCAGTTTGATCAACCATGACCCAGGGTAAACACGCCCCTCGCCTACCGGGGCCGGCGCGCCGCGACACCGGCGGCTGCCCGCAATGTTCGCCCACCCTCCCCGGCAAGCCCGGCGGATTTCACCAGTTTTCGCTGTTTCCCTCTGCTGACCCGGCACCGAGCCAGACAAGAAGGAATTCGACATGCCAAAGGGGCGATTGCTTGACGAATGCGTCAGGACCGACAGTAGCATTGACCCGCAGATCATGGCCGAGACGCTCGGCATCAGGCTCGAGGAGCTGGCGCATCTGTCGTGGGACAGACAGGCGCTGCGCGAGGTGTTCGACCTGATCAACGTGGTCCGGCCCTGGGCCAGCTCGGCCAGCGCCACATGGGTCTGGTTCCGCTGCGAGAGGCTGACCCGCTTCGGCGGCCTGACGCCCGACGCGCTTGTGCGCGGCGGCCGCGGCGCCGAGCTGATCGAGGATCTCAGGCAGAACACGCCGGACGTCGGCCTCCACGCCGGCCATATGGCCAGCCCGGCCGCCGCCGCGACGCTTTCGGCGCAGGGCTGAACGCAGGCGCCTGTCCGGGGATCGGCCGCGTCGCGGCTTGAAGCGGCGCCGCGGCCCCGCTACCCCGGGGCGATGCTGGTGCTCGAAAACATTCTCAGCGACCGCGGATCGAAATACGCGGTCTCCGGCGCGCCCTGCGGCTCCGAGACCGAGGCGAAGGCGCTGGTGAAAGCGCTGCAGCGGCGCAAGAAGTTCGCCAAGGCGACGCATCACAGCTGGGCGCTGCTGACCGAGGACGGGCCGATCAAGGCCGACGACGGCGAAGCCGGCGCCGGCATGGTGATCCTGCGGATGCTCGAACGCGAGACGCTGCGCGATCACCTGATCATCGTCACCCGCTGGTACGGTGGCAAACACTTGGGCGGCGACCGGTTCCGGCACGTCCAGGAGGCCGTGCGGATCTATCTCGAACATGTCGACGCGGCCCCCGGCTGACTCTCGGGCGACAGCCTCTCAGTCGCCGCGGCCTGTCCCGGGCGCGACGGCCAGGCTGACGGTGGCGCGCAGGCCGCCGCCGGTCCGGTTCCGCAGCGAGATATCGCCGCCATGCGCCCGGATGATGCTGCGGGCGATCGACAGCCCGAGACCGGCGCCGCCGGTTTCGCTGCTGCGGCTGTCGTCGCCGCGCACGAAGGGTTCGAACATCTGGTCGAGCCGCGCCGGGTCGATGCCGGGGCCATCGTCATCGATGCGGATGACCGCGCTGTCGCCGGATCTGGCGACCTCGACCCGGGCCGCCTTGCCATAGCGCAGCGCGTTGTCGACCAGATTGCCGATCGCCCGCGTCAATGCCACCGGTCGCGCCATAACCGCCAGCGGCTCGGTCTCGGCCAGCTGCGCGCCGCGCTCGTCGCAGAGCCGGCGCAAGAACGGCACCAGTTCGATCCGCGCGACCGCTTCGACGTCCTGGCTGCCCTGCGCGAAGGCGACCAGCCCGTTCGCCATCACCGCCATCTCATCCAGCGTCCGGATCATCGGCGCGCCGTCGTCTTCGTCGAGCATCTCGGCGCGGATCCGCAAGCTGGTGATCGGCGTCCGCAGGTCGTGGCCGACCGCGGCAAGGGTGCGCAGCCGCTCGGCCTCGAAACGAGCGATCTTCGCCTGCATGTCGTTGAACGCAGCCGCGGCCTGGCGGGTTTCGCGGGCGCCGCGTTCCGGCACCCGGATGCTGCGGTCGCCCTGCCCGGCGGCGCGGGCCGCGGCGGCCAGATCGCTGAGCGGCCGGGTCAGCTGGCGCACCGACAGCAGCCCGACCCCGAGCACCGCCAGCAACGACAGCCCGAGCACCAGCAAAAACACCCGGCCCTGCACCCCGTCGCCGCCGGGCCGGCCGCCGGTGCTGACGATATTGAGCCAGGCCGGCGGCGCACCCTGCGATCCGGCCAGGCCGATCGACAGGGTGATCGCGCCGGGGCCGCGCTGCGGCCCGCGGTCGCCGAAGCGCGGCATGATTTCGCTGCGATCCAAAATTGCCGCCCGCACCTCGTTGCCGCCCAGCAAGGACGCCAGCCGCGCCTGCAGCCCGCGCGACCGGATGTCGGACCGGCTGCGGTCGAGCAGCGGCGCCGGATCGACGCTGATCCGCGCCACCCGGGTTGAGGCGTCACGCGCCAGCGCCGCCCGGCGGTGCGGCGCCAGCGCCTCCATCGCCGGAACCAGCGCCACGATGCGCTCGGCCTCGCGGGCGGTGTTGGCCTCGCGGTCGATCCGCTGCCGTTCGGTCGACAGCAGGATCAGCGCCACCAGGTTGGCGGCCAGCAGCGCTGCCGCCAGCAACAGCGCGAACCGCGCCGCCAGACCGTCGGGCAGCAGCGCCCGCAACCGTGCCGTCACGCCGGGTCTCCGTCGTCGACCGGATCGACATCGGCGGCCAGCATGTAGCCGCCGCCCCATTCGGTGACGATCAGCCGCGGCGCCGAAGGGTCGTCTTCGATCTTGCGGCGCAGCCGGCTGACCTGGTTGTCGATCGCCCGGTCGTAGGCCTTGGCCTCGCGGCCCGCCACCAGATCGAGCAGCCGCACCCGGTCGAGCACGGTGCGCGGCGCATCTAGAAACAGCGCCAGCAGCCGGTTTTCACCGGTTGTCAGCTCGGCCCGACGGCCGTCGTCGTGGCACAGCTCGCGGGCGGTCGGATCATGGGTCCAGCCGGCGAACCGGCGCCGGGCGCTGCTCGGCGCCGGCGCCTGCGGCGGCGCTCGGCGCAGCACCGCCCGGATCCGCGCCAGCAGTTCGCGCGGGTTGAACGGTTTCACCAGGTAGTCGTCGGCGCCAAGCTCCAGCCCGACGATGCGGTCGGTCTCGTCGGCCATCGCGGTCAGCAGGATCACCGGCGGACCGCCGCGCGCCACCAGCCAGCGGCACAGGCTGAGCCCGTCCTCGCCCGGCATCATCACGTCGAGCACCACCAGGCTGATCCGCGCTTCGGTCACCGCGACCCGGGCCGAGGCGGCATTGGCGGCAAGCCGGGTACGAAACCCCTGCTTGCGCAGGTACTGGCCCAACGGTTCGCGGATATCGCGGGCGTCGTCGACCACGAGGATCTGCGGATCGGTCGGGTCGGACATCGCGGGCCTCCTCTGGCGGCACGGTGGGGTCGCCTCGTTCTAGCGGCGAAAAGCCCCGGGTTTCCAGCGCCGCCGACGGTTTGCCGCCAGAGATTTGTCGCAAGATGTATCAGCCCGAGTGCTGGCGCAGGTCGGGCACTTAGAGCCCCCTGCCCCGCCGCGCGGTCCAACGGTCCGGCGCCCGGCGGTCAGCCGTCGGCCCGGTCGTCCGCCTCGGCGGATTCGAACTTGCGCCGGCAGAACCCGACGAAGGCCGAGGCCGGGTCGCGCGGCGTTTCGGTCGCCCAGGCCCGCCATTCCTGTTCCAGCCGGTAGACGTCCTCGCCCGGGGCGGCGCGCCGCGCCGCCTCGTAAGCGGTGGCCGGCAACGGCGGCAGGATCAGGATCTCGTCGCGCGCCGCGGTGACGGTGCCGCGGTTGCGGAACACCACCACGTCGGTGTCCTCGACGTATTCGACGTGGTAGTCCGGCAGGTGATCGGTCTGCGCGATTTCCTTCAACGTGTGCCGGAACCGCTTGAGTTCGGACCGCGCGCCGGTCCGCATCAGCAGCTTCTCCAGCCCGATCTGCCATTTCGGCTGCGACCCGCAGAGCTTACGCGCGATTTCGTAGACCCGCCGCTCGATCGGCTTGCGCAGCCGGAAATAGTCGCGGTGCAGCGTCAGCACCGACTTGCGGCGGATCGAGTTGTAGACCCATTCCGAAAGCTGGATCTCGGCATGCATGATGCGGCCGGTGTCCTCATCGCCCTTGCGCACCACGCTGGCGCGTTCGATCAGGTGGAACCAGCCGCGGGCCTCCTCCTCGCTCAGCGGTTCGTCCTTGTTGGTGCGGGTGGTGATGTTGGTCTTGATCACCGTGCCCATCAGCCGGTCGAGCGCCTCGCAGAAGGCGTCGTAATCCTTGCCGCCGGTGCCGCGGTTCACGAATATCAGCAGGTCGCGCGGGTTGAAGCGCAGCACCCGGTCGACCTTCTCGCCGCGGTTCAGCTTGTGCATGATCTGGCTGACCGCGTAGATCAGGATATCCTTGTCATAGATCGTCGCCTGGCCCTTGGCCGAGGGGATGATCTCGACCCAGTTGCCACCGTGCTCGTAGCGTCGAATCGACATGTCTGGCTTTTTCGACAGGGCGTAGAACGGGTGCTCCATCGACGGCAGCAGATCCTTCAGCACCGCCTCGGCGACGTCGCAGATGCTGTAGTCGATCTGCGGATGCCGGTCCGGCAGCAGGTGGTCGAGCGAGGCG
Organism: Limimaricola sp.; assembly: GCA_041580155.1. GTDB lineage: Bacteria > Pseudomonadota > Alphaproteobacteria > Rhodobacterales > Rhodobacteraceae > Limimaricola. Next base: position 9,923 of record JBFGEI010000041.1, on the reverse strand, counting down.
GTGGTTTCGGAGGTGTCGTCCATCGCAGACCTTGCCAGCTTCGGGGTATCGGGAACTTCAAGCGCGGATTCGGGGCATCAGGAACCCACGGCCGAAAGAACGCCTCGGGTTGGATTCGGGGGAACAGGAACATGTTTCGCAGAAGCTGGCAAGCATTTCCGCCAGTTGCGTTCGGGGGATCGGGAACCTCGGGGCCAGAGAAAACAACAACTATACGCCCCCGAACGAGTCGTGTTCGGGGTTTCAGGAACGACAGAGCCTGAGCCGGCTCGGCTTGTCAAATGATTCGGGGGATCGGGAACCCGTTAATCCGGGCGTGGCGCTTGGGCCAAAGCTGATATTCTCCGCAGCCTCGGTTGGGATTGGCGCAGCAATTGCCGTTTCGGGCTTGTGTTTATATGTGTTTTTACTGTGTTACGGCCCGAGTTTTGCCGTACAACGCTTTGTTTCCTTAGTGAAAATTCATCGGTCCGGTTCCCGTTGTCCGCAATCGGGTTCCCGTTGTCCGCGTTTCGGTTCCTGATGTCCGCTTTTTCAGTCGCGACTTGTCCCCGTTTTCCGCGATGTTGCGGCATGACAGCAAGGTCTTGGCGCGGTTCCTGATGTCCGCGTTCCGGTTCCCGATGTCCGCGATTTCTTGCCAACCGACGCTCTTTGCCCCGTGATGAGCCCGCAGGGCCGCAAATTGCTGTCGGTTCCTGATGTCCGCGTTCCGGTTCCTGATGTCCGCGATTTCCGGCCGACCGACGCGCCCTGCCCCGGAGACGAGCCGGAAGGGTCTCGATCTTCCGCCGGTTCCTGATGTCCGCGTTTCGAGTTCCCGATGTCTGCTCCGGGAGATGCGGTCGCATCGAGAACGCGTCGGACGCCCCGCGGCGTCCAGGGTTAGCCCCCTGCCCCGCCGAAATTGTACGCGGTTGGGCGCGCGACCCGAGAACCCGGACATAGCTTAGGGGGATGGGGTGACTGATAGCCGATAGCTAGCAAGAAGCTTGGCAGGGCCATGGGGGCTACCAGATAGCTGACTGGTAGCTTGCTGGTAACCAGATCCAGCGCCCGGGTTGTCCGACTTTGCCATAGCTTGGAATGGTAGCCGATAGCTACCGGCCAGCCGGTCCGCGCTTGATGTGAAGCTAACCGATAGCTAGCCGATAGCTGCCAGGCTTGTTGGTATCGATCAGGCCTGGCCCCGGTTGAACCGGGCGCCAGCGTCTCTGTCCTGGCCGCGACCAGACCAACTCTGATAGCCGTCATGAATTGGTAGCTAGCGGCTAGCTTTCGGCGTGATGGTATCCGGTAGCTAGCAGATTGCATGTCGCTAACTGGTAGCTACCGGCTAGCGATATGTTACCTGTCGGCTACAGCTTGCGCCGAATTAGCCGGTAGCTACCAGCTACCGGTTTATCGACGTCGATGCCGTGGCTACCAATGGTCCGAGCAGTCAAATCAGGAGCCGAATGTGCCCGTCATCGTATTCGCCAACCCCAAGGGAGGGGCGGGCAAGACCACCGCCGCTCTGATGCTGGCCTCCGAGCTGGCCAGCCGCGGTGCCCGCATCGCCATTCTTGACGCCGACCCGGAAAAGTGGATCACCCAGTGGTCACGGCTGCCGGGTTGCCCCGACAACATCGAGGTGGTGTCGGACATCACCGAGGACAGCATTCCCGACCAGATCGACGATGCCGCCTCGCGCGCCCAGTTCGTGATCGTCGACCTCGAAGGCACCGCCAGCCTGATGGTCGCCAACGCGATCGGCATGTCGGACCTCGTCGTGATCCCGACCCAGGGCGGCAGCATGGATGCCAAGGGCGCCGCCAAGACCGTCAAGCTGATCCGCAACCAGGAGCGGATGGCGCGCCGCGATCTCGACCACGCGGTATTGATGACCCGGACCAGCGCGGCGGTGGCCAGCCGGGCGCTGAAGAACGTCCGCGACCAGCTTGATAGGGCAGGGGTGCCGGTGTTCACCAGTTCGCTGGTCGAACGGGCGGCATTCCGCGACGTGTTCGACTATGGCGGGCTGCTGGCCGACCTGCCGGCGGCGCAGGTGTCGAACCTCGACAAGGCCCGCGCCAATGCTGGCGAATTCGCCGCCGAGGTGATCGCCAAGCTGAAAGCGGCGCAGCAGCGGGGGGCGGCGTGATGTCGGGATCGGAGAAAGAACGCGCCGATCTGGGCTTCGGCGACGCGCTCGACGGGTTCGATCCGTCCGACTGGACCCCGGCGGCGCGGCCGGCCCGACCGCGGCCCGCGGCCGAACAGACCCGCCAGGAAGCCGAACGGCTCGGCTTCAAGAGCCGCGAGGCGAAAGCGCCCGCAGCCGCGGTGGCCGCGCCGGTCGTAACCGGGGCAGGGGCAGTGACGCAGCGGCGCCGTCGGACCGGCCGCAATGCCCAGCTCAACCTCAAGGCCCGGCCCGAGACCATCGCCGCCTACACGGCGCTTGCCGACGCCAATGGTTGGGGCCTTGGCGAAACGCTGGAACGGGCGGTGGAACTGCTGGAACAGCGCTACGGCAAGGCGGGCTGATATCTGGTAGCTACCAGGTACCTGTCTGGTAGTCGTATCAGCTTTGATGCCCAAGGCCTTGTTTTAAGTAGACCTGGTCGCCGATGGCGGCCGGGACGCAAGCGATCCCGGCCGGTCGTGATGCGTATGGGGGACGATCGACGTTGACCGGCGCCACGTCCTCACGACAGGACGGGGCGTGCTCCGCCGGCATCGCGCGCGTTACTGGTTCCTGGGCAGAGGGGCGGGACCTAGCGCGCTCCTAAACCGCGCTGCCCGGGGCGCAGCGTCGCCCGGTCAGTTCCTGCACAGAACCAGCGCAAAATCGCACACAAGTCGGCCTTTTATGGTTTGGTTGTGCGCCTATCTGTCAGTCACACCCGACACGACGGGCCATGACTTACAAAGGATGACCGACATGAAAACCACCATCGCACTCGCCCTCACCGCCACTCTTCTGGGTTCTGCCGTGACCGCCGCCCCGGGCTTCGGTTTGCAGCGCTCGATCGACGACAGCACCGTCGTTACCCTCGACCTGGTGCGCGCCGACGTCGACGGCACCGTCGAGATCACCGATTTCAGCGGCAAGGTGCTGGCCAACGAGGCCGTGCTTGCGGGCGCCAACAGCAACGTCCGGTTCCAGCTGGACCGTCAGCCGGTCGGCGACGTTCTGGCCGTGCTCTATGACGCCAATGGCGACGTGGTTGCCGAGCGTCGTCTGGACCGCAACCAGCGCGACTGATCCGACAGCCAGATGGCATTCAACCGGCCCTCGGGGAGAAATCCCCGGGGGCCGTTTGCGCGCCGGTCTCCGGGTTGCCGCGACGCAGACCCTCGCAAGGCGCGGGGCAGGGACCTAGATGATCACCGACACCGACACCGACACCGACACCGGGCCGAGCGCCCGGCCCCAATCCAGGAGCGAACATCCCATGACGGACCAAGCTGAACCGCTGCGCATCGACATCGTGTCCGACGTGGTCTGCCCGTGGTGCATCGTCGGCTACAGCCAGTTGGCGCGCGCCCTCGAGGCGACCGGCACCCCGCACGAGATCCACTGGCACCCGTTCGAGCTGAACCCCGACATGCCGCGCGAGGGCCAGAACCTTTCCGAGCACATCATGGAGAAATACGGCAGCACGCCCGAGCAGTCGCAGGAAAACCGCGCCCGGCTGACCGAGATCGGCGCCGGGCTTGGCATCGACTTCGCGTTTTCCGACGACATGCGGATGTACAACACCTTCGATCTGCACCAGCTGCTGCACTGGGCCGACAGCCAGGGCCAGGCCCACGCGCTGAAGCTGGCGTTGTTCACCGCCTATTTCACCGAACGGCGCGACCTGTCGGACCGCGAGGTCCTGGTCGAGACCGCGGCGCGGCTGGGCCTGGATCGCGACGAAGCGCGGGCGGTGCTGGCCGACCAGCGCTACGCCGCCGAGGTGCGGCGCGAGGAGCAGTACTGGCTGCGGCAGGGCATTCGCGGCGTGCCGGCGATGGTGTTCGACTCCAAGCACCTGGTGACCGGGGCGCAGGGCGTCGACACCTACACCAGCATCCTGCAGCAACTGGCCGAAATGCGCGGCTGACGAGATCGCGGTCCTGGCGGTCAGCCGGGGTCGATGGCCTTCGGCAGGGTTTCGCGCAATGCGGTCCCTGGCGGCGTCACGGTCAGCCATGCCGTGCAACCTTGCGGCACGATCGCGCGTTTGGTCGCCGTGCAGCAACGCGCCGCGATCGTCGCCCCGCTTGCGCACCTTTATCAGGAGAACCCGGATGGGCGAATTCGTGGACAAGGCCAAGGCCGCCGCAAACAAGGCAGCCGGAGCCGTCAAGGACGTGGTCGGCGATGCGACCGACAACGATCAGCTTCAGGCCGAGGGCAAGGCCCAGAAGCTGAAAGGCCATGCGCAGGGTATCTCGGGCGAGGTCAAGGGCGCGTTCGGCGACAAGATCTGATCGGGACCAACAGCCGACACGGACCCGGAATGGCCGCAGCGATGCGGCCATTTCCTTTTTTCCCAAGGGGGTGCCCGCGCCGGTGTGGCGCGCCGTATCAGCCCGCCAGATGCGTGTTGAACCAGCCGACCGTCCGATCCCAGGCCAGCTTTGCCGCAGCCTCGTCGTAGCGCGGCGTCGAGTCGTTGTGAAAGCCGTGGTTCACCTCGGGGTAGATGTAGGCCTCGTAGACCGTGCCGGCCTCTTTCAGCGCCGCCTCGTAGGCGGGCCAGCCCTCGTTGATACGATCGTCGAGCGCGGCGTAGTGCAGCAGCATCGCCGCCTCGATCTTCGGCACGTCCGCCGCGGCCGGCTGGCGGCCGTAGAACGGCACCGAGGCGGCCATCTCGGGGTAGGCCACCGCCAGCGCGTTGCAGACGCCCCCGCCGTAGCAGAAGCCGACCGCCCCGACCTTGCCGGTGGAATCGTCGCGCGCCATCAGGTGCTCGAAGCCGGCGAAGAAATCGTTCATCAGCTTCTCGCCATCGACGCTGCTCTGCAGCTCGCGGCCCTCGGCGTCGTTGCCCGGGTAGCCGCCGACGCTGCTCAGGCCGTCGGGCGCCAGCGCCATGAAGCCGGCCTTGGCCAGCCGCCGGGCGACGTCCTCGATATAGGGGTTGAGACCGCGGTTCTCGTGCACCACCAGCACCGCCGGCAGCGCGCCTTCGGCGGCGGCGGGGCGGACCAAGTAGCCGCGAACCTCGCCATGGCCGTTCGGCGACGGGTAGGTGATGTATTCGGCGATGATATCGGGGTCGTTGAACGATACCTGCTCGGCCAGCGCGTAATTCGGGCTGAGCATGCTCAGCAGCGCCGCGGCGGTCAGCCCGCCGACTGCCCATTTCCCGGCGCGGTCGAGAAACTCGCGCTTGGTGATCTTTCCGTGGGCGTAGAAGTCGTAGAGATCGAGCAGATCCTGGTCGAAATCCTTGGCGGTCATGCGGGTCATGGTGGTCCTCCCTCGCGGCGCAGGCTGCACTACCGGGTCGCGCCCGCCGCCGGTGCCGACACGGGAAGCACCGGGGCGGCCGCTGAAGGCCGCCCCGGTGACGGTATCACATCGCCGGCATCAGCACCGCGTCGATCACGTGGATCACGCCGTTCGAGGCTTCGATGTCTGCGGTCACGACGTTGGCTTCGTTGACCGTGACCGAGCCCTCGGTGCCGATGGTGACCATCTCGCCCTGGACCGTCGCGGCCTCCATGCCGTCGGTGAGATCGGTCGACATCACGGCGCCCGGAACCACGTGGTAGGTCAGGATCGCGGTGAGCTGGTCGACGTTCTCGGGCAGCAGCAGCTCTTCGACGGTGCCCTCGGGCAGCGCGGCGAAGGCTTCGTCGGTCGGGGCGAAGACGGTGAACGGGCCTTCGCCCTTCAGCGTCTCGACCAGACCGGCGGCTTCGACCGCGGCGACCAGCGTGGTGAAGGTCCCGGCTTCGACGGCGGTGTCGACGATGTCCTTGCCGTCCATCGAATGGCTGCCGGCATAGGCCGAGGTTGCGACCAGGGTTGCGGCGGTGACCGAAAGGAAAGTTCTGCGGATCATGAGTTGTCCTCCTCTGACAACGCCAGGTTGGGCGTCGAGTCGTCAGCTAGGTCGCCGGCCTGGCGTGCAAGGAGATTGCGGCAGCGTGTCACTGTCCGCAACAATATGGTCGGCGGCGCCTGAAAATCGGCGGAGATGCGCGGTGCCGCGTCAGCCCGGCTGCGCCGCGACGCCGCGGTAGCGCGCCCCGAGCAGCGCCGAGAGCGCGATCACCAGCGCCGCGATGCCGAACAGCGTCGCGCCGATTGCCGCATAGACCAGCCCGCCCAGAACCAGCCCGAGGATGCTGGCCAGCGCGCCGATGCTTTGCGCCAGCCCCTGGACCGCGCCCTGCAGCCGGTCGCCCGCCGCCGCCGACAGCGCCGCCATGAACGTCGGCCACATCAGCCCGTTGCCGAGCGCGATCAGCGCCGCGGCAAGGTAGGGTCCAAGACCCCAGCTGATGCCGAGCGCCAAGAACCCGGCGGCCAGCGCCAGCCCGCCGAAGCCGATCAGCGCCCGGTCGCTCCAGCGCCCCGAGACCAGCGCCAGCACCGGGCCCTGCACCACGATCATCGCGATGCTGAGCCCGGCGAAGAACACGCCGATCTGCGGCACGCTCCAGCCCAGCTCGCCGACCGCATGCACCGGAAATCCGACGTAGAAGAAGCTGAAGCCCAGCATCACCAGGAAGTTGACAGCCAGCAGTTCCGGCATCTGCGGCAGCGCCGCGATCTCGCGCCAACCGCGCGGCTGCGGGCAGCGCAGCTGGTAGGCCGGCGTCGGCTCCTGGCCGAACACCTCGCAGCTGGTGCCGACGCCGACCTTGGTGTGGATCGGCGCCGGGCGGACGTCGCGCAGGCCGAACTGGATCAGCGCCAGCGCCGCGAGCGAGATCGCGAAGGCGGCGAGCACCGGCAGCAGGTGCCCCAGCAGCGTCGCGCCGAGCACCCCGGCCAGCGCCGGGCCGACAATGAAGCCGAGATTTCCCGACACCGCCATCCGGCCGAAGTTGCGGGCCCGGGTCTTTTCGGTGGTGATGTCGGCGAGATAGGCGTTCGACACCGACACGTTGCCGCCGGTCAGCCCGTCGAAGGCGCGGGCCAGGAACAGCACCAGCAGCGGCAGGGTCAGCGCGAACTGGCCAAGCCAGCGGTTGTCGATCGCCACGAGCACGGTTTCCGGCAGCGCGAAGGCCAGCAGGAACACCGCCCAGGACATCAGCGTGCCAAGCTGGCTGATGAACAGCACCCGCTTGCGGCCGACCCGGTCCGACAGCTGCCCGAGCAGCGGCGCGCCGATCAGCTGGAACACCGAATAGCTGGCCGCGACCAGCCCGTAGACCACGGCGTTGCCGCCCCAGTCGGTGACCAGCACCACCAGGAACGGCGTCACGATGGAAAACCCCAGCGTGCCCACGAAATTCACCGCGAGCAGCGGGGCGATCGAGACCTGCGCCGGTGCCGTTCCAGCCATGCGCTGCGCGTCCTCGCCGATGTGCCGCGGCGCGGGGACCGTGGCGGTGACGGCACTATAGCACGATGCGCCCCGCGCATGGCATGACGCATCGCAGGCTTGGGGGGGCGGCTCCGCGGCCGGGACCTAGAGGCAGACCTCGGACCGGGTCAGGAACCGCCGGCCGCTGCCGTTGTCGAGCGAGAACATGCCGCCCATGCCCGGGATCGCGTCGATGGTCAGCGTGGTGTGCTGCCAGCGGGCGAACTGGTCGCGGTTCATGTAGAACGGCACCCCACCGATCGCGCCGAGACAGACGTCCTGCGGCCCGATCATGTAGTCGCCGGCGGCAAAGCACATCGGCGCGCTGCCGTCGCAGCAGCCGCCGGACTGGTGGAACAGCAGGTCGTCGCCGTGGCGCGTCTTGATCTCGGCGATCAGGTCGAGCGCGGCGTCGGTCGCGCTGACCATCTGGCGGCTGGTGTCGGCCATGCTCTGTCTCCTGGATGAGAGTGGCCGGGCCGGCACGGCAAGATGCCGGCCCGGGGCAGGGTTTTCAGAAGAAGCCCAGGGCGTTCTGGTCGTAGGACACCAGCAGGTTCTTGGTCTGCCGGTAGTGGTTCAGCATCATCTTGTGGTTCTCGCGGCCGATGCCGGAGTGCTTGTAGCCGCCGAACGCCGCATGCGCCGGGTACTGGTGGTAGCAGTTGGTCCAGACCCGCCCGGCCTGGATCGCCCGGCCCATCCGGAAGGCGCGCGACCCGTCGCGGGTCCACACCCCGGCGCCCAGCCCGTAGAGCGTGTCGTTGGCGATCTCCAGCGCCTCGGCCTCGTCCTTGAAGGTGGTGACCGACAGCACCGGGCCGAAGATCTCTTCCTGGAAGATCCGCATTTTGTTGTGGCCGCGGAACACCGTCGGCTGGATGTAGTTGCCGTTCTCGAGACCGGCGCCCATCGAGGCCTTGTCGCCGCCGATCAGCGCTTCGGCGCCCTCGTCGCGGCCGAGCTTCAGATAGGAGGTGATCTTCTCCATCTGCTCGGTCGAGGCCTGCGCCCCGATCATCGTGGTCATCTGCAGCGGGTTGCCCTGCACCACCTTGCCGACCCGTTCCACCGCGCGGGCGATGAAGTCGTCGTAGATCGATTCCTGGATCAGCGCGCGCGACGGGCAGGTGCAGACCTCGCCCTGGTTCAGCGCGAACATGGTGAAGCCCTCGAGACACTTGTCGAAGAAGGCGTCGTCGGCCTGCATCACGTCCTCGAAGAACACGTTGGGCGACTTGCCGCCAAGCTCCAGCGTCACCGGGATCAGGTTCTGCGAGGCGTACTGCATGATCAGCCGGCCGGTCGTGGTCTCGCCGGTGAAGGCGATCTTGGCGATCCGGTCGGATTGGGCCAACGGCTTGCCCGCCTCAAGGCCGAAGCCCTGCACGATGTTCAGCACGCCGGGCGGCAGCAGGTCGCCGATCAGCTCCATCAGCACCATGATCGACGCCGGGGTCTGCTCGGCCGGCTTCAGCACGACGCAGTTGCCGGCGGCCAGCGCCGGGGCGAGCTTCCAGGTCGCCATCAGGATGGGGAAGTTCCACGGGATGATCTGGCCGACCACGCCGAGAGGCTCGTTGAAGTGATAGGCGTAGGTATTGGCGTCGATCTCGGCGATCGAGCCTTCCTCGGCGCGGATGACGCCGGCAAAGTAGCGGAAGTGATCGACCGCCAGCGCCAGGTCGGCATGCACCGATTCACGGATCGGCTTGCCGTTGTCGATGGTCTCGGCGACCGCCAGCAGCTGCAGGTTCTCCTCGATCACGTTGGCGATCTTGTTGAGGATGTTCGAGCGTTCGCCGAGCGAGGTCTTGCCCCAGCTCGGGAAGGCGGCGTGCGCGGCGTCGAGCGCGGCTTCGACGTCGTCGGAGTTCGACCGGGCAATCTCGCAGATCACCTCGCCGGTGATCGGCGACGGGTTCTCGAAATACTGGCCCGAGCGCGGTTCGACGAACCGGCCGCCGATGAAGTTGCCGTAGCGCGCCTTGAACGGGAACGGCACGCCGAGATGGCTGGTGTCGAGCGCCTGGCTCATGCTCCGGGTCTGGCCGGGCTGCGTCTGGATGTTCATGATGTCCTCCCTGTCATGACCCTGCGTCGGGCCGCGTCGCCGCGACGGGCAGCGTCAGGGGTCAGCATGCCGAAACCGAAAGCCTGCCGGAATTGGACCTTGGTCGCGCATTGCGGGTGTGCGGGGTTCAGCCGGCGAGGCCGAGAAAGCGGCGCAGCTCGGGCGTCGCCACCGGTTTCGGCAGGATCGCCACCGCCGCCTTGCGGCTGGCCTCGCGCAATTCGGGGCTGCGCTCGGCGGTCACCAGCCGCACCGGCCGCGGCGCAAAGCCGGCCCGGTAGGCGGCGATCGTCTCGAGCCCGGTCATGCCGGGCCCGAGCTGC
>JBFGEI010000040.1:0-17096 GCA_041580155.1 Limimaricola sp. | reverse complement strand
CGGGCGTCGATCCGGTCGCCGGCCACGCCATGCGCGTCGATCAGCCTGTCGCGCACCGCCGCCGCCCGGCGCCGCGACAGCGCGATGTTGGCGTCGAGCGTGCCGCTGGTGTCGGTGTGCCCGACCAGAGCCAGCCGCCGCGTGGGGTCGGCGCGCAGCCAGCCCGCCAGCGCCGCCAGCGCCGGGTGCGGGCCGGGGCCAAGCCGCATCGCCCCGGTCTCGAAGTCGAGACCCTGCAGCACCGCGTGGCCCTGCGCGTCCAGCAGGGCGGCCAGATCGTCGGTCGCCGCCGCAGCGCCGGGTTCGGGCGGCGTCGGCAGCTGGATTTCGGGCCGTCCCGCCGTGCCGACCCTGATGATCTGCAGATGACCGGTAAGCTCGGTGCGGCTGACCAGCAGCCCGACCGCCTCCGCCCCCTCCGGGCCGGCGCGCCGCGCCGACAGGAACCGGAAATCGCCCAGGTTCACGTGCATTTCCGGCGGCGCGATCACCTCTGTGGCGAAGCGGAAATCGAAGCCGCCGCAGGCTTCGGTGTCGCAGGAGAACAGGGTCTCGTAGCCCTGGGCGACAAGCTGGTCGCGCAGCGGCGCGAGGATCTGCTGCGTGGTCAGCCCGCCAGAGGCGATGCGCCAGGCCTGCCGGGTCACCACCCCCTCGAGCCGCTGCACCGGAAGCACCCCGCCAGTGATCGGACCGGTCGGCAGGGCGTAGCTGCCGATCGCCGGCTTGCTCTGGATTTCGAGCCGGGCGCTGGCGGGCATCTCCAGCGGCTGTGCCGCGGCGGTCAGCGGCCAGAGCGCCAGCAAGGCGGCGCACAGCGATTTCATGCGGTGCCCCCGTCGAGGCGGCGGTAGTGGTAGCCGGCGATCTCGTGAAACCCGATCGCGCGGTACAGCGCCAGCGCCCCGTGATTGCCTCGGGTCACCGCCAACCCGAGTTGGCCGGCACCCCGGTCTGCCGCCCAGGCCATCGCGGCGGTCACGACCGCGCGGGCAAAGCCGCGTCGCCGCTGCCGAGGCGCGATCTCGAGCGCGTGCAGCATCGCAAGATCGCGGTCGATCGCGACAAAGCCGCAGCCGACCACGACGGCGCCATCGCGGATCGCCAGCGCGGTTTTCGGAGCCGCGGCGCGCTGCATGATCGCCAGCCGCGCCGCGCCGATCCCGGCCTCGGCCCATAGCGCGACCTGGCCTGTCTCGGGCGGCCAATGCGCCGTCGCCGGGGCGGGCGGCGTCGGTCGCAGCGCGATCCAGAGCAGCGCCACCGGGTCCTGGATGACGTAGCCGCGCGCCGCCAGCGCCGCGTCGAGCGCCGCGTCGCCGTCGCGGATCATGAACAGCGGCGGCTGGCCAAGCCCGCGCATCGCGGTCTCGGCGCGCTCCAGCGTGGCGGCGTCCGGCACCGTATCGGCGGTGGCGGCGCTGACCCGGCTGCCGCCGCCGCGCCCGTCGCGCAGCGTCACCGCCCCGCAGCCGATCCGCGCCGCGGCGGGCCAGGTCGCCTCCATCGCGGCCACGATCGCCGCCGGAGCCGGCAGCGCGCCGCTGTCGGGCATCATGGGTTGAGCTGCGCCGACAGCGCCACCAGCGCCGCTTCGATCTCGGCGCCATCGGTGCCGCGGATCACGATGTTGGTGCCGTAGGCGCCGTTCTCGGTGAACGGGTAGGACCCGATCGACAGCCCGGGATAGGTCTCGGCCAGCGCCGACAACGGCTCGGCGACGTCGCCTTCGCCGCGGTCGACCCGCAGGCTTTGCGACAGCACCGGCTGGCCGCGGCGCAGCCCCGGCAGCATCCCGGCAAGCATCGCCTCGAAGATCCGCGGCACGCCGGCCATCACGTGCACGTTGTTCAGGCTGAAGCCGGGCGCCGCGCTCACCGGGTTGTCGATCAGCACCGCGCCCTCGGGCACCCGCGCCATCCGCAGCCGGGCGGCGTTCAGCTCCTGGCCCGACCGGTCGTAATGCGCCTGCAGCAGCGCCCGGGCGTCGTCGCGCACCGCGATCGGCATGTCGAAGGCGGCGGCGACGGCCTCGGCGGTGATGTCGTCATGCGTCGGCCCGATGCCGCCCGAGGTGAACAGGTGGTCATGCGACGCCGCCAGCGACCGCACCGCATCGACGATCGCGCCACGCTTGTCCGACACCACCCGCGCCTCGGTCAGGTCGATGCCGATCCGGGTCAATTCCTGCGCCAGGTGGTGCAGATTCGAATCCCGGGTCCGGCCCGAGAGGATCTCGTCCCCGATGACGAGCATGGCGGCGGTCGGATTGGTCATGGCGGAGGTCCTTCGCTGATGCCCTTGGTATAGGGCGGCGCGGGGGGCATTTCCACTCGGCGGCGGAGATCTAAGCCTTCGGGGTTCTGGATATTTACCCAACCATCGCTTATTTCTTGGGGGAAACGCTGAAAGGACGACGATTTTGGATGAACGTGCCGCAGACGAGCGCAAGGGCCGGCTGACCCGCGACGGGATTCGGATTCACGATCTGGAGGATTTTGCCGGGATGAACCGGGCCGGCCGGCTGGCCGCCACGATCCTTGACGACATCGCCGAGCATGTGGTCGTCGGGCAGCGCACCTCGGTGATCGACCGGGTGATCACCGACCTGATCGACCAGGCCGGCGCCACCAGCGCGACGATCGGCTACAAGGGCTACCAGCACGCCAGCTGCATCTCGGTGAACCACGTAGTCTGCCACGGGATTCCCGGCGACAAGAAGCTGAAGGATGGCGACATCCTGAACGTGGACGTCACGGTGATCGTCGACGGCTGGTACGGCGATACCAGCCGGATGTACGTCGCCGGCACGCTCGGTCGCAAGGCAGAGCGGCTGATCCAGGTGACGCATGACGCGCTGATGCGCGGCATCGAGGCGGCGCGGCCGGGCAACACATTCGGCGACATCGGCCACGCGCTCCAGAGCTACGTCGAGGAAAACCGGATGTCGGTGGTGCGCGATTACTGCGGCCACGGGCTGGGCCGGGTGTTCCACGCGCCGCCCAACGTGCTGCATTACGGCCGCCCCGGCACCGGTCCGGTTCTCGAAGAAGGCATGTTCTTCACCATCGAGCCGATGGTGAACCTCGGCCGGCCCGAAACCAAGGTCCTGGGCGACGATTGGACCGCAGTGACCCGCGACAAGTCGCTGTCGGCGCAGTTCGAGCATTCGATCGGCATCACCGCCCAGGGCAACGAGATCTTCACCCTGTCGCCGGCCGACCGCTTCCACCCGACCTGGGATATCTAGCCGGCCCGCTCCAGCAGCGTGACATGGGTGTCGCCGTAGCGCCGCGCATCGAGAGGGTCGAACCCCTCGGGCGCGGGCTGCGGCGCGCTTTCCTCCCAGACGATCAGCGCGCCGGGCGCGATCCAGCCCTGCGCCGCGGCGCCCGCCAGCGCCCGCGCCCCCAGGCCCTTGCCGTAGGGTGGGTCGAGAAACACCAGCGTTGCCGGCGCCTTGGCCGGTGGCAGCCGGGTCGCATCGCAGGTCAGCAGGGTGGTTTCGGCCACGGCGCGCAGCCTGGCGATGTTGTCGCGGATCAGCTTGCCGGCGACCCTGCCGTCGTCGACCAGCGTGACATGCGCGGCACCGCGCGACAGCGCCTCGAGCCCCAGCGCGCCGGTGCCGGCGAACAGGTCGAGCACCCGCGCGCCGGCAAGCGGATCGCCGAACCGGCCACCGGCCAGCAGGTTGAACAGGCTTTCGCGCACCCGGTCGGTGGTCGGCCGCAGATGCGCGCCCTCGTCGCCCTTGCCGACGGCGGCCAGCGTCAGCCCGCGATGGCGTCCGGCGATGATCCTCATGGTTTCAGCAGCGCCTTGAGATCGGCGCCGGGATCAGTGGCCGTCGCCGGGTCCGGCGATCGTCCCATGTCGATCAGCCGCTTGCCGACCATGTAGGCGCGGCTGTCGTTCAGCGCGTCGACCGCGATCAACCGGTCGCCGCGGTAATACCAATGCGATTGCTGCGCCGGGGTCGCGCCGGGCCGGACATGGATGCTGTCCCAGCCGGCGTTCAGCCCGGCGATCTGCAGATGCACGTCGTATTGATCCGACCAGAACCACGGCTTCGGGCGGTATTCGACGCCGCGCCCCAGCATGTTCAGCGCCGCAATCTCGGCCATGTCGATGGCATTGCCGACGCTTTCCAGCCGGATCCGCTGGCCGCCCCACAGCAGCGAGGCGCAGTCGCCGGCGGCCCAGACATGCGGGTCCGAGCTGCGGCAGTGGATGTCGCAGCGGATGCCGTTCTCGATCGCCAGCCCGGCGCTTTCCGCGAGGATCGCCGAGGGCGCGACGCCGACCCCGACCACCGCGAAATCGACCGCGAATTCGGTGCCGTCGGCCAGCCGCGCCGCGGTGACCCGGTCGGTGCCGATCAGCCGCTCGAGCCCGGTGCTCTCGAGAATCTCGACGCCGTGGCTGCGGTGCAGCGCCCGGAAGTAGTCCGAGGTCTCGGGCGCCGCGACCCGCTGCAGGATTCGCTCGGCCATCTCGATCACCGTGACCTTCAGCCCCTTGCCGGCGGCGACCGCCGCCGCCTCGAGGCCGATGTAGCCGCCGCCGACCACCAGCATGTGCCGGCCCGCGACCATCTCGGGGGCCAGCGCGTCGGCGTCGCGCAGGTCGCGCATCGAATAGACCCCGTCGAGCATGCCGCCGATGCTGTCGGGCAGGGTGCGCGGGTAGGCGCCGGTGGTCAGCGCCAGCGCGTCGTAGGGCAATGTCTCGCCGCCCTCGAGCTCGACGGTTCTGGCCGCGACGTCGAGCCCGGTGGCCCGGGTCGCCAGCCGCAGCTCGATGTCGTGGTCGGCGTACCAGGCCTCGGGGCGCAGCAGCAGCCGCTCCTGCGGCATTTCGCCGGTCAGGTAGGCCTTCGACAGCGGCGGCCGCTGATACGGCGGCACGGCTTCGGCGCCGACCAGGGTGACGCGGCCGTCGAAGCCCTCTGCACGCAGCTTGGCGACGAGCGAGGATCCGGCCTGACCGGCTCCGATCACGACGAAATGGGTCATCGGCGCTGTCTCCCCTTCTGGTTCTTGGTGCGCGGCAGACTATAGTCCTGCAACAGGACCGCAATTGCGAAAGGCGCGACAAGGATGACGATTTCGACTGGCGACAAGCTGCCCGAAGCCACGCTGCTGCAGATGGGCGCCGACGGCCCCGAAGAGGTGGCGCTCGGCGGATTGCTGAAGGGCCGCAAGGTCGTGATGTTCGGCTTGCCCGGGGCCTACACCGGCACTTGCTCGACCGCGCATGTGCCCAGCTTCATCCGCAACATGGACGCGCTGAAGGCCAAGGGCGTCGACGAGGTGATCTGCGTGTCGGTCAACGACCCCTTCGTGCTGAAGGCTTGGGGCGAGGCGACCGGGGCCGCCGAGGCCGGGATCAAGCTGCTCGGCGATGCCAGCAGCGAGTTCACCGCGGCGATCGGCATGGAGTTCTCGGCCCCGTCGCGCGGTTTCGTGCGGCGCTCCAAGCGCTATGCGCTGGTCGCCGAGGACGGCGTGGTGTCGGTGCTGAACGAAGAGGCGAACCCGGGGATGTGCGACATTTCCGGCGGCGAGTCGGTGCTCGACGCGCTCTGATCGCCGCGACGCGAAACGATGGGGCCCGACCGCAGCCGCGGCCGGGCCCTTTTCATTCGGCGGCGCGGGCCTGCGCCGGGTCGTCGTCGGGCACGCCGTGCAGGGTGCGGGTCGGGAAGGGAATCTCGATCCCGGCGGCGTCGAGGGCTTCCTTCACCCGTCGCATCGAATCGGTCTGGAAGCCCCAGGCGTCGGCGTTGGCGCACCAGACCCGGACCGTGAAATCGACCGAGAAATCGCCGAGATTGCTGACCTGGATGAACGGCGCCGGCTCCGACATCGCGCGGTCGTCGGCCATGATGGTGTCGAGGATGGTCTTTTCCGCCTGCGCCAGGTTGGCGTCGTAGGACACGCCGAACACCCATTGCACACGGCGCGTCGGATAGGCCGAGTAGCTGGTGATCGTGTTGCCCCAGACCTCGGAGTTCGGCACGATGATCTGCAGGTTCTGCAGATCGGCCAGCTCGGTATAGTTCAGCGAGATCGCCTTAACCGTGCCCATCTGGCCGTTGATCACCACGAAATCACCCAGCTTGAACGGCCGGAACAGCACGATCATCACCCCGGCGGCGACGTTCGACAGCGTGCCCTGCAGCGCCAGGCCGATCGCCAGGCCGGCGGCACCGATCACCGCGATCACCGAGGTGGTCTGCACCCCGAGCGTGTTCAGCACGATCAGGATCGCGAAGCCGATCACCGCGTACCAGACGATGTTCGACAGGAAGTTGAACAGGGTCTGGTCCAGCCGCGAGTGCCGCGATGCGAGGTTCTGGATCCGCCGCGACAGCCAGCCGGCCATCATGAAGCCGACGATGAGGATGAAGACGGCGCTGAGCAGGCCGCCGAGAATCGAGGTCAGGAACTCGAGCGTCAGCAGATCGCCCAGCGAGGTGCCGTTCCAGAGTTCGGTCGACAGAATCTCGTTCATCAGCCCTCCGCCAACTTGTCCATTTTCGCCGCGAGCTTCGCGTCAAGCTCGGTCAGCCCGTTCGCGTCATGCGTGGTCAGCGTGACGGTCACGTTGCGATAGGTGTTGGACCATTCGGGGTGATGGTTCAGCTTCTCGGCCCAGAGCGCTGCCCGGGTCATGAAGCCGAAGGCCTCGACGAAATTGGCGAAGCGGTAGGTTCGGGTCACCGCGTCGCGCTCCGGCACCATCTCCCAGCCTCGGGCCAGCAGCGCCGCGCGGGCATCGTCGTCCAGTGTCTCGGTCATTCCTGGTCCTCCATTGTGGTGCGACGGAACGGGCCGTAGCTGGTCAGCACCTCGATTTCATCGTCGACCGCCGCGCGTTCGGCCACCAGATATCGGTCGACCGCGGCGCGAAAGCCCGGATCGGCGATCCAGTGCAGCGAATGCGTCTGCACCGGCAGGTAGCCGCGCGCCAGCTTGTGCTCGCCCTGCGCCCCGGCCTCGACCCGCGGCAACCCATGCGCCAGCGCCCAGTCGATCGCCTGATAGTAGCACAGCTCGAAATGCAGAAACGGGTGGTGCTCCAGCGCGCCCCAGTAGCGGCCGTACAGCGTGTCGCGGCCGATCAGGTTCAGCGCGCCGGCCACCGGCCTGTCGCCGTCCGACGCGAGGATCAGCAGCATGTCGTCGCGCAGCGTGTCATGCGCGATCTCGAAGAAGGCGCGGCTCAGGTAGGGCGAGCCCCATTTGCGGCGCCCGGTGTCCTGGTAGAACGCCCAGACCGCGTCCCAGTGATGCGGCTGGATCTGATCGCCGGTCAGGTGGTCGATCCGCAGCCCGCTGGCCTGCGCCCCGGCGCGTTCGCGGCGGATCACCTTGCGCTTGCGCGACGACAGCGCCGCGAGAAACCCGTCGAAATCGCCGTAGCCCTGGTCGAGCCAGTGGAATTGCTGACCGATGCGGCGCATCAGCCCGACCTGTTCGCCGGCCACCGCTTCGGCCTCGGTGCAGAAGGTGGCGTGCAGCGACGACAGCCCGTTCTGCGCCGCGATCTGCACCGCGCCCTGGATCAGCGCCGACAGCCCCGCGACCTCGTGGCCGGGCCGGGTCAGGAATCGGCGCCCGGCGACCGGGGTGAACGGCACCGCGATCTGCAGCTTGGGGTAATAGTCGCCGCCGGCCTGTTCGAAGGCATGCGCCCAGTTGTGGTCGAATACGTATTCGCCCTGGCTGTGGTTCTTGGCATAGAGCGGCGCCGCCGCGACCAGCCGGCCGCCCTGCCGCGCCGCAAGGTAGCGCGGCTGCCAGCCGGTGCCGGGACCGACCGAACCGCTGTCCTCGAGCGCCGCGAGAAACCGATGCGTGGTGAACGGGTCGCGCGGCCGGCCGCCCTGCGCGGTTTCGGGGCAGGCGCAGCCATCCCAGTCGGCGGCCGGGATGTCGTGCAGGCTGGCGTGCGCGGTGATCTCGATCACCGCGCCTTGATCGGGGTCTGGGTCGGTCCGGGCGTCTGTCATCGCCGCCAAACTGGGGTCGCGGCGGTCCGGGTCAAGGCTGGGTCGCCGTGGGGAGGTAGCCCTCGAAGGTCACGTTGTCGGCAACCGTGCGGGCCTGCGCCTCGGCGGCGGCGTCGCGAATCGTCCAGCACAGGATCGCCGCGCCGGCGGCCTTGAGGTCTGCGACCCGCGGCCGGTGCAGATCGGCGGCCTGATGGCTGATGAACGTGGCGCCGGTGTTGGTGTAATCGGGGATCTCGCGCAGCCGGTCGCGCAGCCTCTCGGGCACGTCGGGCCAGTCGGCCTCGTGGAAGTCGCAGGTGATCAGCCCGCGCGGGATCTGCGGCGCCCAGCGCGCCATCTCGGCCACCGAATGCGGGTTGAACGACATCACCGCCACCGGCCCGTCGTAGCCTTCGATCTGCGCCGCCGCGGCCTGCTCGAGCACCCCGACGTTCGGCCCCAGCGCGCCGTCGCGATCCTTGATCTCGATCAGCAGCGGCACCCGGCCCGCCACCGCCGCCAGCACCTGCGCCAGCGTCGGGATCGTCTCTTCGGTGCCAAGCAGCGTCAGCGCGCCGAGATCGGCGGCCCTCTGCGCGATCACCGGACCCGAGGCCTCGGTCAGCCGGTCGAGCGTTGCGTCGTGGAACACCATCGCAACGCCGTCCGACGACAGCTGCAGGTCGATCTCGATGCCGAAGCCGGCCTCGACCGCGGCGTGCACCGCGGCAAGGCTGTTTTCCGGGCGACCCGGCCCGTGCAGCGCGCGATGCGCGATCGGGCGGGTCAGGAAGGCGGGCGCCAGCGGCGGGGTGGGGCGGCTCATTTCAGCGCGAAGGTGCCTTCGATCTCGACCGCCACCCCGAACGGCAGCGCCGCGACGCCGACCGCCGAGCGGGCGTGCTGACCGGCTTCGCCGAGCAGCTCGACCATCAGGTCCGAGGCGCCGTTGATCACCTTGGGCTGGTCATAGAAATCATGCGCCGAGGCGACGAATCCCGACAGCTTGACGACCCGCAGCAGCCGGTCGAAATCGCCGTCGCAGGCGCGGCCAACCTGCGCCAGCAGGCTCAGCGCGCAGGCCCGGGCGGCGCCGGCGCCGGCTTCGGCGTCCATGGTGTCGCCAAGCCGGCCGCGGATCAGCCCGTCCGGCCCGGCCGCGATCTGGCCCGATACATGCAGCAAGTCGCCGTGCCGCACGAAGGGCAGGTAGTTCGCCGCCGGCGCCGGCGCGTCGGGCAGGGTCAGCCCCAGCTCGGCGAGTTTGGTCTCGAGTCGTTCGGTCAGCGAAGCGGCCATGGTCGTATCCTTCCTGGGTTTGGCCGCAAGCTACCGGCTGCGGTGCCGAGGGGCAACGTCCCCGCGGCACCGCCCCGGTCAGCCTTCGCGGAATGCCTTCGCGAAGTAATCGGCCAGCGGCTTGACCAGATAGGCCAGCGGCGTCCGGTCGCCGGTGCGGATGAAGGCCTCGACCGGCATGCCGGGGATCAGCACCATGTCGTCGGGCAGCAGCTCGGCCTGGCCTTCGGACAGCTCGATCTCGGCGCGGTAATACGACACCCGGTTGCCCTCGTCCTGGAACGCGTCGGCCGAGACCTGCAGCACCTTGCCGGTGAGTTCGGGGGTGCGGCGCTGGTCGAAGGCGGGGAACCGCAGGTTCACCTCCTGGCCGACGAAGATCTGGTCGATGTCGGTCGGCAGCACCTGGGTCGCGATCACCAGCGGCCGGTCCTGCGGCACGAGGAACAGCACCGGGTCGGCCGACCGGATCACCGAGCGCGGCGCGAAGACCTGCATGTTGTAGATCACCCCGGACACCGGCGCCCGGATGTCGAGCCGATCGAGCTGCAGCAACAGCGACCGGCGCCGTTCGGTCAGCTCGATCTCGTTGAACTGCAGGTCGCGGAGCCGGGTGATCGCCTCTTCGCGCCGCGCCGCGACGATCTGCAGCAATTCGATCTCGATCTCGGTGATCCGGCCCTCGGCCTGCGCCGCGCTCGCGATCAACTCGCCCTCGCGGCCCGACAGGCTGGCCTGTTCGCGCTGCAGCCCGAGCACCCGCGCCGCCTGCGCCAGCCCGCGATCAAGTAACGACTGCTGGCTGGTCAGCTCTTCCTCGATCAGCCCGAGCTGGGTGCCGAGCGCGGTCTGCTGCGAGGTGATGCCGTCGATCTGGTTGGCGATCTGTTCGCGCTGGCGCGCCAGCTGTTCGACCTGCTGCAACTCGGTTTCGCGCCGCGCCTCGTAAAGCCTGCGCTGGCCCTCCATCAGCTCGGGCGCCACCGGGTTGCTGCTGTCGGCGAGCAGCGGCTCGAACTCCAGCTCCTCGGCGGCGTCGCGCTCGGCTTCGAAGCGGGCGCGGCGCGCCAGCACCTCGAGCAGCTGACCCTCGACCACCGCCAGCTCGGATTGCAGCGATTCGGCGTCGAGCCGGATCAGCAATTCGCCGGCGTCGACGCTGTCGCCTTCCTTGACCAGGATCTCGGCGACCACGCCGCCGTCGGGGTGCTGCACCACCTGGCGGTTCTGGTCGACTTCGATCCGGCCGCTGGCGATCACCGCGCCCGAGATGTTGCTCAGCGCCGCCCAGGTGCCGAAGCCGCCGATCAGCACCAGCAGCGCCAGCGATCCGGTGATCAGCGGCCGCGCCGCCGACCAGGCCGAGGCGGTTTCACGACGGCTGCTCATGCGACGCCACCGCCGGTGCCGCCGGCTGCCTGGATTTCGCCGTGGTTCTTGACCATCTCGCGCAGCACCTCGTCCTTGGGTCCGAAGGCGCGGCGGCCCCCGTTCTCGATCATCAGCAGCATGTCGCATTCCTGGATCGCGGCCGGGCGATGCGCCATGATCAGCACGCATTTGCCGGCCGCCTTGAAGGCGCGGATCGCCGCGTTCAGCGCCGCGCTGCCGTCGTTGTCGAGGTTCGAGTTCGGCTCGTCGAGCACCAGCACCTCGGGGTCGCCGTACAGCGCCCGCGCCAGGCCGACGCGCTGGATCTGGCCGCCCGACAGCCGCCCGCCGTTGGCGCTGACCTTCGTGTCGTAGCCGTCTGGCAGCTTCAGGATCATCTCGTGCGCCGCCGCGGCCTGCGCCGCGCGCACCACCGCCGCATCATCGGGTGTCAGCGACAGCCGGGCGATGTTTTCCTTGATCGTGCCGTCGAACAGCGTGACCTGCTGCGGCAGGTAGCCGATGTAGCTGCCCAGCGTGTCGGGGTCGTATTGTTCGAGCGACGCGCCATCGAGCCGGATCTTGCCGGCGGCCGGGCGCCACAGGCCGGTCAGCGCCCGCGCCAGCGTCGACTTGCCGGCGCCCGACGGGCCGATCACCCCGACCGCCTGGCCGGGTTCGACCTTGAAGCTGACCATGCGCAGCGCCGCCTGCTGTTCGCCCGGCGGGATCACCGTCACCTGATCGACCGACAGCCGCGCCTTCGGGCGGGGCAGGGTGGTGCGGGTCTCCTCGGGGGGGATTTCGCCCAGCAGCACCGCGAGCCGGCGCCAGCCCTCGCGGGCGCGCTGGAACGCCGGCCACTGGCCGACGATCATCTCGATCGGCGCCAGCGCCCGGCCCAGCAGGATCGACCCGGCGATCATCGCGCCGGCGGTCATCTGCCCTTCCAGCACCAGGTAGGCGCCAAGCCCGAGCATCGCCGATTGCAGCAGCAGCCGGAACGCCTTGATGATCGCGGTGAAGGCGCCGCCGGTGTCGGTGGCGCCGATGGAGGCGACCAGCGACTTGCCGCGCGCCTCCTGCCAACGGCCGAAGGTGGCGCGGCGCATCCCGAGCGCCTGCACCATGTCGGAATCCTGGCGGATCTGGCTGCCGATCTGTTCGGCGCGGAAGGTCGCGGCGTTGGTGTCCTCGAGCGGTCGGCGCGACATCAGCTGGTTGCCGAGCGCCAGCAGGATCAGGATCGCCGCGCCGATCAGCCCGAGCACCCCGAGCATCGGGTGGAACAGGAAGATGCCGAAGAAGAACACCGGCGCGAACGGCAGGTCGAAGCTGGCCATCAGCGCCGGCGAGGCGATCAGCCGCTGTACCGATTCGAGATCGCGCTGCGCCGTCGCCGCCTCGGTGCGGCCGCGCTGCAGGCTTCCGGCGCGCAGCGCCGCCGAGAACACCCGTTCGTCGAGCCGATCCTGGAACCGGGCGGCGATCCGGCTCATCACCCGGCCGCGGACCAGGTCCAGCAGGCCCATCATGCCGTAGAGAAACGCCACCAGCACCGACAGGGCGATCAGCGTCTCGATCGATCGCGATCCAAGGACCCGGTCGTAGACGTTCATCATGTAGAGCGGGCCGGTCAGCATCAGCATGTTGACCACCAGGCTGAAGATGCCCACCGCCCAGTACAGCCCGCGGCTTTCGCCGCGTGCCGCGCGCAGTTCCGCTGCGCCTCTGGATGCCGCGTCGCGTGCCATCGCTGCTTCGTCCTTCTGTGTCAGGCCGCGCGCCAAGGGTGCCGCGCGACGGTCCCGCAAGGGGCGGGCTCCGGCCCCCTGCTACCGCAGCAGGGGCGGTCTGAACAGCACCGCACCCGGTCACACCGGCGCTATCCGGCGCGACGTGGCGGCGCGGTCCTCCTTGGATCTTGGTACGCAGAACTTTACCGGGGCGATAATGGGGTTATGTTTTCAGGGCACAAGCGCAACAGGAGCAAGCATGTCGCGAGCCGCGTCCCTACCCGTGCTGACGGCGCTGCCGCTATGGCTGTTCGCCGCCGGTCTGGCCGCTGCGACCCCCTATGACGGGGTGTACCGGCAGGCCGGGGACGCCGATTGCGCCCAGATCGGGGTGCCGGGCGGCGCCTTGCGAATCGACGACGGGCTGTTCGAGGGCATCGGCAGCCAGTGCCGGATGACCCGGCCGGTCGACGTGGTCGACATGGCGGCGACGCTCTACACGATGGAATGTTCCGCCGGCGACGAGAACTGGATCGAGCGGGCGCTGCTGATGCAAAGCGCCGAGGCCGACGGCATCATCATGCTGTGGAACGGCTATGCTTTCCGCTACGACCGCTGCGCCGAAACCGAGATCGCGGCGACCGCCGGCGCGCCGACGGTGCAGGCGGCCGAGCCGGACGATGCCGCGCCCGAAGAGATCGTGCCGGCGCTGCGCCCGGTGATCCTGTTGCCGCCGGCGGGGGCGTCGCCGGACCGCCGCCCCGAGATCGTGCTGCGCGAGGTCGCCGAACCCGCGCCGCGCCCGGTGCTGGTGCTGCCGGCCGAGCCGGTCGCGGTGGCGCCCCGGCCGGTGATCGTGCTGCCCGAGGCCGCGCCGGAACCAGCGCCCGAGGCCGAGGCGGAATCAGCGCCCGATGACGAGGCCTCCGCCGACGACACACCGGAAAGTGACGACACGCCGGCCGGCGACGACGCCCCGGCCGAGGCCGAGTGACCGGCCGCTACTGGCCGCCGGTCAGGATGTTGGTCAGCACGTCCATGATCACCTGCTGATTGTCGTTCGAGGTGGCCGGGGCCTGCAGGTCGCCCGAGGACACGGTCTGCGCCGGGGCGGCGATGCTGGGCTGCCGCATCGGCAGCGGCTTGACCGGCAGCCCCTCGAGCACCCGCACCATGGTCTCGCGCCAGATCGTCGCCGGCAGCCCGCCGCCGGTAACGCCGGACAGCGGCCGGTTGTCGTCGTAGCCCATCCAGACCCCGGCGACGTAATCGCCGGCGAAGCCGACGAACCAGGCGTCGCGCGCGCCCTGCGTGGTGCCGGTCTTGCCCGCCACCTCCCAGCCGTCGATCTGCGCCCGAGACCCGGTGCCCTGCGCCACCACCCGGCTCATCATCCAGGTCAGCTCTTCCGCCGCCTTCTGGCTGATCACCCGCTCACCGATGCCGCCGCCGGTGCCCATCAGCGGCGTGTCGTCGCCCTGCAGCCTCAGCTCGACCAGCCCGTAGGGTTCGACCGAGGATCCGCCGTTGAGAATGCCGGCATAGGCGCCGGTCATCTCGAGCAGGGTGCTTTCCGACACCCCGAGCGCCAGCGCCGGGCCGGCGGCGAGATCGCTGTCGATGCCGAACATCGCCGCCACGGTGCGCACGTTCTCGCGGCCGACCTGCTCAGAGACCCGCACCGCCGGGATGTTGCGGCTTTCGGCCAGCGCCTCGGTCAGCGTCACCATGCCGTCGTACTTGCGGTCGTAGTTCTCGGGCGACCAGGCGCCCGAGCCGGGGATGGTGATGGTCAGCGGGCTGTCCTCGACCAGATCGTTGGGCTGCATCCCCAGATCCAGCGCCGCCGCGTAAATGAACGGCTTGAACGACGACCCGGTTTGGCGCAGCGCCTGGGTCGCGCGGTTGAACGCGCCGGACGCCCTGACGTTGCGGCCGCCGACCATGCCGCGGACCGCGCCGTCGGCGCTCATCACCACGATCGCGGCCTGCGCTTCGGACCCGGCGGCGACCTTGTCCTCGAACACCCGCAGCAGCGCGGTTTCGGCGGCCTTCTGGATTCGCGGGTCCAGCGTGGTGCGGATTTCCACGTCCTCGGTGGTGTCGCGGGTGAAGAACTCCGGCCCGGTGTCCATCACCCAGTCGGCGAAATAGCCGCCGGCGCGGGCTTCGGCGGCGGGCGACAGCCGCGCCGGGGTGTTGCGGGCCTCGTCGGCCTGTGCAGCGCTGAGATAGCCCTGGTCCTGCATCAGCCCGACGATGACGCTGGCGCGGTCCTGGCTGCGACCGAGATCATTGGTCGGCGCGTAGGTGGTCGGCGCCTTCAGCAGGCCGGCCAGCATCGCCGCCTCGGCCGGGGCCACCTCGGCCGAGGATTTGCCGAAGTAGCGCTGCGACGCGGCCTCGAAGCCGCGCGTGCCTGCACCGAGATAGGCACGGTTGAGGTAGATCGTCAGGATCTCTTCCTTGGTGTAGCGCGCCTCCATCGCCATCGCGTAGACCGCCTCCTGCACCTTGCGCCACAGCGTGGTGCGGCGGCAGTCGGCCTCGTAGTCGGCTTCGGATTCCCAGGCCTGCGGGTCGAACGGCTTGCCCAGGCACAGCAGCTTGGCGGTCTGCTGGGTGATCGTCGAGCCGCCGTTGCCCGACAGCGGGCCGCGCCCGGCGCGCAGGTTGATCGCGACCGCCGAGGCGATGCCCTGCGGGTCGACGCCAATGTGCCAGAAGAAGCGCCGGTCCTCGGTGGCGATCACCGCGTTGCGCAGGTTCGGCGACACCGTGTCGGCGGTCACCATGCCGCCGAACTGGTCGCCGCGCCAGGCGAACACCACGCCGTCGCGGTCCATCAAGGTGACCGAGCCGCGGGCTCGGCCGTCGACCAGCTGGGTCACCGGCGGCAGCTGCGCCGCGTAATAGGCGACGCCGAGGCCGATGATCAGGCCGACGACCAGACCGACGCGCCAGCCGACGCCCCAGACCACCCGCAGCACGAAGCGCAGCAGCCCGCTGACCAGCGCCGCCAGAAAGCCGATCGGCCCGGCGCGCCGCGGCCGCGGCGTCGCGCGGCGCTTGCTGCCGGCGCGCGACCGGGCGGCCGGCGGCTTGGCGCCGCCACGGCCGCCGCCGCTGCCACCGCGACCGCCCGAACCGGTCTTGCCGGTCGTCTTGCCCGCGCCGGGCTTGCCGCCCGCGCTGCTGCCATAGCGCCGATCAGCCGCCAGGGTCGGTCGTTTGCCATTGTTCGCGCTCATGTCCCGCCCGTTCGTCTCGCCGTCAATTCGCGGCGACCATAGCCGCATTGCAGCGGGATGTTGAGACGCCGGGATTCCGTCCGGCGGCTTTTTTGTGCCGCCCAAGAATCGGGCATGGGCATCCGTTTGTGCAATAATTGTGCGAAAACCGCGGATTCCGGGATGTAAACGACCGGTCCAAAGCTTGTCGCAAGGTGAGGCTGCCAGTCTTGCTGCGGCCATCGGGTGCGTCCGACCGGGCGCCGCCACCACCCACCTGGGGACACAAGGGGATTGTCGTGAAACTCATCATCGCAACGATCAAGCCGTTCAAGCTCGAGGAGGTGCGCGAAGCGCTCACCTCCGTCGGGGTGCGCGGCATGATGGTCACCGAGATCAAGGGCTTCGGCTCGCAGTCCGGACACACCGAAATCTACCGCGGCGCCGAATACGCGGTGAACTTCGTGCCGAAGGTCAAGCTCGAGATCGTGGTCGCCGAAGCGCTTGTCGAGACCGTGGTTTCGACCATCTCGGCGACCGCCCGGACCGGCAAGATCGGCGACGGCAAGATCTTCGTGCTCGATGTCGAAAGCGCCCTGCGGGTGCGCACCGGCGAAATCAACGACGACGCGCTGTGATCCGGCCGGTGCAAGGAGCCAAACGCATGACCAACTGGAAATATCTTCTCGCGGTGCCTGCGCTGGCGCTGACGCTCGGGCTGACCGCCCCGACCGGGGCGTGGGCGCAGGACACCGACGCGGCCGACTCCGTCGAGGCGCCAGTGACCGAGCCGGCCGTCGAGCCCGCCGCCGAGCCGGCAGACGTCGCCGAAGCCGCCGCAGCCGTGGCCGCCGAAGCAGCGCCGCGCGCCCCCGAGGCGGCGACCGACACGGTGTTCATCTTCAACACGCTGCTGTTCCTGATCGGCGGCTTCATGGTGTTCTGGATGGCCGCCGGCTTCGCCATGCTCGAGGCTGGGCTGGTGCGGTCGAAGAACGTCGCGATGCAGTGCATGAAGAACGTGGCGCTGTTTTCGATCGCCGCGATCTTCTACTACGCGATCGGCTACAACCTGATGTATCCGCTGGGCAACTGGTCGATCGGCAGCGATGACACCGGCGGCTATCTCGGCGCGATCGGCGTCGCGGTGCTCGAAGCGGTCGGCATCGGACGCGACGCCGCCGACGACTATGGCTACGCCGCGACCTCGGGCGACTTCTTCTTCCAGCTGATGTTCTGCGCCACCACCGCCTCGATCGTCTCGGGCGCGCTGGCCGAGCGGATCAAGCTGTGGCCGTTCCTCGCCTTCACCATCGTGCTGACCGCGCTGATCTACCCGATCCAGGCCAGCTGGAAATGGGGCGGCGGCTTCCTGGACAGCCAGTGGGGCTTTCTCGACTTCGCCGGGTCGACCGTGGTGCATTCGGTCGGTGGCTGGGCTGCGCTCGCCGGTGCGCT
>JBFGEI010000039.1:0-17100 GCA_041580155.1 Limimaricola sp. | reverse complement strand
GGTCTGGGAGGCGATGCGCGACGCCCGGGTCGAGGTCGCCTTCGCCCGCGAATACGCCGAACAGCTGGCCGCGATCGAGCTGTCCGGAAGCGCCGCCGATCTGGCTTTCGAGATCGGCCTGCTCGGCCCCGATTACGAGGCCGCAGCGCTGGCGCATGACGCGACCACGTCGCGCGATCGGCTGCTGGTGGCACTCGCGCGCGGCGCCGTCGACGGCGAGGAAAGCCAGGACCCGCTGGTGCAGGCGGTGATCGACGGCTTCGGCAGCCCGACGCTGCCCGAACCGATCGCGACGCAGATCGCCGACGGCAAGCTTGGCGAGGCGCTGCTGCGCAGCATCGCGGTGTTCGACCAGGGCGTCGACGGCGACACCGGGGCGCTGCGCGACGCGCTGGCGATCCTGCGCAGCGTCGGGCTCGAAGACGTGGCGCGCCGGGCGGCGTTGCAGCTCTTGCTGCTGGACCGCGCGTCGTGACCGAGATCGAGGCTGCCGCGGCGCGGCCGATGCTGCGCTGGATCGCGACCTTTCTGGAAGCCCAGGCGGCCGAGCTCGACGCCGCGCGCAACACCCTGCTGGCCTACGGCCGCGACCTGCGCGACTTCACCGGCTGGCTGGCGCATCGCGACGGGCATCTGGCGACCGCGACTCAGGACCAGATCGAAAGCTACATGATCGGCTGCGAAGCCGAGGGGCTGTCGGCGGCGACCCGGGCACGGCGGCTGTCCGCGATCCGCCAGCTCTACCGCTTTGCCTTCGAGGAAGGCTGGCGCGAGGACAACCCGGCGATCCGGATCAAGGGCCCCGGCCGGGCTCGCAAGCTGCCCGGCACGCTGAGCGTGGAGCAGGTCGAGGCGCTGCTCGAAGCGGCGCGCGCGCATCCCAAGGACCCGGTGCGCGCCACCTGCCTGATGGAACTGCTCTATGCCACCGGGATGCGGGTCACCGAGCTGGTCAGCCTGCCGGTGGCGGCGGTGCGTGGCGATCCGCGGATGCTGCTGGTGCGCGGCAAGGGCGGCAAGGAGCGGATGGTGCCGCTCTCGGCGCCGGCGCGGTCGGCGCTGACCGACTGGCTGGTCCGACGCGACGCCGCCGAGGCCACCGCGCGCGCCGCCGGCAAGCCGGCCTCGAAGTTCCTGTTCCCGGCGCGCGGCCGCGACGGCCACCTGACCCGACAGAGCTTCTTCCTGATCGTCAAGGACATCGCGGTGAGCGCCGGGATCGCCTGGGACCAGGTGACGCCGCACACGCTGCGCCACGCCTTCGCCACGCATCTTCTGGCCGGCGGCGCCGACCTGCGGGCGATCCAGACGCTGCTGGGCCATGCCGACCTGTCGACCACCGAGATCTACACCCATGTGCAGGACGCGCGGCTCAGCGCGCTGGTAAACGACCATCATCCGCTGTCACGGCGTCGCGTGGTGAAGCCCGGGGGTTGAACCTGCACCGCGCCGGGCCATAACTGGCACATCCCAAACAGCGAAAGAGATCATGGACACCGCCCTCGACGCCGCCTTCTGGATCACCACAGTCGCGATCCTCGTGCTACTTGTGGCCTCGGCCTTCTTCTCCGGATCCGAAACCGCCCTGACCGCCGCGTCGCGCGGCAAGCTGCGCGCCGCCGCCGACCGTGGCAGCACCGGCGCCGCACGGGCCCTCAAGGTCACGGAAGACAACGAGCGGCTGATCGGCTCGGTGCTTCTGGGCAACAACGTGGTCAACATCCTCAGCACCTCGCTGGCCACCGCGCTGCTGACCCGGGTGTTCGGCGACGGCGGCGTCGCCTATGCGACGCTGATCATGACCTTCCTGGTGCTGATCTTCGCCGAGGTGCTGCCGAAGACCTACGCGATCACCAACTCCGAGAAGATGGCGTCCTACGTGGCGCGGCCGATCGCCTGGGTGATCCTGATCTTCGCCCCCGTGGTGTCGGCGGTCCAGATCCTGGTCCGGGCGCTGCTGCGGCTGGTCGGGGTCAAGACCGACCCCGACATCAACGTGCTCGCGGTCCGCGAGGAGATCGCCGGCGCGCTGAGCCTCGGCCATTCCGAAGGCGTGGTCGAAAAGGAGGACCGCGACCGGATCCTCGGGGCGCTCGATCTCGGCGACCGGACGGTCGAGGAAATCATGCTGCACCGCTCGAACATCGCGATGATCGACGCCGACCTGCCGACCACCCAGATCCTGTCGCTCTGCCTCGAAAGCCCGCACACGCGGCTGCCGCTGTACCGCGACGAACCCGAGAACATCGTCGGGATCCTGCACGCCAAGGACCTGCTGCGGGCGATGAACCGGCTGATGGAAGACGGCGTGATCAAGAGCCCCGAGCTCGAGAAGTTCGACATCATGGATGTCGCGATGACGCCGTATTTCGTGCCCGAGACCACGACGCTCGACGACCAGATGCGGCAGTTTCTGAAGCGGCACACCCATTTCGCGCTGGTGGTCGACGAATACGGCGCGCTGCGCGGGCTGATCACCCTCGAGGACATCCTCGAGGAGATCGTCGGCGAGATCTCGGACGAATTCGACACCGAGAAGGACGCGCCGATCGAGCCGACCGAGGACGGCGCCTACATCGTCGACGGCTCGATGACGATCCGCGACCTGAACCGGCGCCACGACTGGCACCTGCCCGACGAAGAGGCCAACACCATCGCCGGGCTGGTGATCCACGAGGCGCAGATGATCCCGACCGAGGGCCAGGTGTTCAGCTTCCACGGCTTCCGCTTCGAGGTGGTCGCCAAGGAGGAAAACCGGCTGGCCACGCTGAAGATCCGGCCGCTGGACCCGAGTTGAGCCGGTGCAAAGCGACGGGCCGACCCGTTTCCGGGCCGGCCCGTCGCTTTCGGGTGGCAAGTTCTCAGGCCGAGCGCAGCGTTGCCGCGAGCGGCCGGTCTGTGTTGCTGCCCTTGACCGCGGGCTCCTCGATCGGTTGTTGCCGGTGCGACACCGCCACCCAGGAGGCGCCGTCCTCGACATAGGTCGTGGCGCAGAGCGTCCGCACCGGCGTGCCGCAGGCCTCGCGCCAAGCCACGGCGCGATAGCTCAGCAGCATGGCGTTCCCCTGTCGCTGCAGTTTCTGCTCCCAGAACTCGACCGCCTGCCAGCGCCGTCCCGGGCACAGCCCCTGCAACGCCGCCGCGCGATCCTGAAGCCCGGCGGGATACGGCAGGATCATCACCGCGTTCGCCGCCAGCCGGCGTTCGTAATAGTCGGCTCCATCGAGCCAGCGCTGCTTCTCGAGCGTCCAGAGGTGAGTGGCGGTGCTATCCATGTATGTTCCTCCCCAGGAGTGAATCTTGCATCCGCCGGTTGAACGCCCGCGGAGTCGTTTGGTTCCTTCAACGGCCGCGGAACAGCCCTCCGAGTATCCCGCGCACGATTCGGCGGCCGGTGGTGCCGCGCAATTCCTTGACCATCGCCGTGGCGATCGCCGCACCCATCCGTTCGCCGGTCCCGGGCTGACGCCTCGCACCGCCGGAACGGGTTTTCGCGACCTTGCCGTCGTAGCGCCGGCCGGCGGTGAACTCGGGCTCGGTCGTCTCGGCGGCTTGCGCCGCGGCCTCGGCGCGCCGGGCCAGAATTTCGGCGGCCGAGTCGCGATCGAGCCGGCGGCCGTATTTCTCGGCCATCGGCGAGGCCGCGACGATCGCGGCGCGCTCGGCGGCGTCGATCGGCCCAAGCCGTGACGACGGCGGCCGGATCAGCGTGCGCTGCACCATGCCCGGAACACCCTTGGCGTCGAGCAACGAGGTCAGCGCTTCGCCGGTGCCGACGTCGCGGATCGTGTCCGCGGTGTCGAAACCGGGGTTGTCGCGATAGGTCTCGGCGGCTTTCTCAAGCGCCCGCCGATCCCGCGCCGTGAAGGCCCGCAACGCGTGCTGCACCCGATTACCAAGCTGGCCCAATACCTTGTCGGGCACGTCCTCCGGGTTCTGAGTCACGAAATAAACCCCGACACCTTTTGACCTGATCAGCCGCGCGACCTGCTCAACCTTGTCGACCAGCGCGTCGGGGGCGCCGTCGAACAGCAGGTGCGCCTCGTCAAAGAAGAACACCAGTATCGGCTTGTCGGGGTTGCCCAACTCCGGCAACGACTCGAACAGCTCCGACAACAGCCAGAGCAGGAACATAGCATAAATCCGCGGCGCGGTCATCAGCCGGTCCGCGGCGAGGATCGAGATCACCCCGCGGCCATCGGCGGCGCGGCGCATCAGGTCGGCCAGATCGAGCGCCGGTTCGCCGAACATATGCGCCCCGCCCTGGCTGTCGAACGCCAGCAGCCGGCGCTGGATCGCGCCGACCGAGGCCGCGCTGACGTTGCCGTAGCGCAGCGAAAGATCGCGGGCGTTTTCGCCGCACCAGCGCAGCAGCGCCTGCAGATCCTCGAGGTCGAGCAGCGGCATCGCCTCGTCGTCGGCGACCCGGAACGCCAGGTTCAGCACACCCTCCTGCACCTCGGACAGATCGAGCAGCCGCGCCAGGAGCAGCGGCCCGATCTCGGCCACGGTGGTGCGCACCGGGGTGCCCTGCTCGCCGAACAGGTCCCAGAAGGCGACCGGGAACCCGCGGTAGTCGAGATCGAGCCCGATCGTCGCGGCGCGCGCCATGAAGGCGTCGTGCAGCTTGAAGTCGGGGCTGCCGGGCTGCGCCAGCCCCGACAGATCGCCCTTCACGTCCGACAGGAACACCGGCACGCCCTGCGCCGAAAACCCTTCGGCGAGGATCTGAAGCGTCACGGTCTTGCCGGTGCCGGTGGCGCCGGCGATCAGCCCGTGGCGGTTGGCGTGGCTCAGCAGCAGGGTCTGCGGTGCGGATTGCGCCGCGCCGCCACCGCCGATGAAGATGCCTGCCGCCATGAAATACTACCCCAAGCGTGCTTTCATCGGCATCAACTCGCGCATAGCGGGAAAGATGCCGTGGCGAAAGCTTCAGCTCTTGTAGCCGAAAATCGCGGTTTTTTGCAACGCCGCGTTGTCCGGCATTCAAGCTATCGCGGGTTTGGCGGCGATCCGGGCGCGGTCCAAGGCTCGCCATTGGCACTATCTTAACCCGCGCCCCCTAGCCTCGATCCTGCGGGGCCGCAGTGGTCGCGGCGCCCGCATTCCTCCCTGTCAGACTGGCCGCGCCTTCGGGCGCGGCTTTTTTTACCTTTCGGTCAGATCGCGGCGTTTTGGCTGCGCAACCCGCAGCTTAGCGGTTGACTGCCGCCAAGGCATCCCGTAGTTTCACGGCAATTAGTCGGCCAAGTCCGACAGGGAGCAACGGAAAAGGGACCGGGTTTCGGTCCCTTTTTCTATTCGCCGGCTCGCGACGCGGACCGGCGGTGCACCACCACCCCGGGCTCGGTTTCTCGCCTGACAGCGCATTTTCGCCATGCTACATCCCACGCGAAACTAGCAAACGGGACCGCACATGCCGAACCGACTGACTCTCCTTGCAAGCGCCGCGCTGCTGGCGATGGCCTCGCCGCTGATGGCGCAGGACACCACCACCACGACCACCCAGGCGCCCGCCGATACCGCAGCACCGGACGCCCCGGCAGCGCCCGCCGCCCCGGCCGATGCCGCGACCCCCGAAGCCCCGGACGCGCCCGACGCCACCGCGGCACCCGAAGCGCCTGCCGCCGCGCCGGCCGAGCCGCAGCCGGGCCAGCCCTACATCCGCGAAGAGCACGGCGACTGGGCGCTGCGCTGCATGCGCGCCGCCGATGGCGAAGATCCCTGCCAGGTCTACCAGCTGCTGCTCGACGAGCAGCAGAACGCGGTCGCAGAGATCAGCATCGTGCCGTTGGACGAGGCCGCCGAAGCCGCGGCCGGCGTCGTCGTGGTGGTGCCGCTGGAAACCCAGCTGACCGAGCAGCTGTCGCTGTCGATCGACGGCGCCGCCGCGGTCCGCTACCCCTACGACTTCTGCAACCGCGCCGGCTGCGTCGCCCGCTTCGGCATGTCCGACGAACAGCTCGCCCAGTTCAAGCGCGGCCGCGCCGGCGAGCTGCGGATCGTTCCGGCCGCCGCCCCCGACAACCAGGTGCTGCTGACGATGTCGCTGTCGGGCTTCACCGCCGGGCTCGAAGCCGCCACGGCCACCGCCAACTGACGCGACACCGTCCCGCCGCGCGCGGGGCGGTTACTTTGTTCCTGAAATACGCAGGGCGCGACGCCGATACCGGCGCGCGCCCTGTTTCTTGCGCGCACCCGATCAGGCGGCGCGCAGCGCCAGCACCGCGTTCAGACCGCCGAAGGCGAAGGCATTCGACAGCACGGCGCCGACACGGGCCTCGCGCGCGACATTCGCCACCACGTCGAGCGCGCATTCCGGGTCCGGCGCCTCAAAGCCGATGGTCGGGGCGATGACGCCGTCGCGCAGCGCCATGATGCAGGCCAGCAGTTCGACCGCGCCGGTGCCGCCGATCAGGTGACCGTGCATCGACTTGGTCGACGACATCATCAGCCGGTCCGCGGCGGCGCCGAACACATGCGCGACCGCGGCGCATTCCGACTTGTCATTGGCCGCGGTCCCGGTGCCATGCGCGTTGATGTAGCCGACGTCGCCGGGCGCCAGGCCGGCGTCGCGCAGCGCCCCGACGATCGCCCGCTCGGCGCCCCGGGTCGACGGCATCACGATGTCGGCGGCGTCCGAGGTCATGCCGAATCCCGCGACCTCGGCCAGGATCTCGGCGCCGCGGGCGCGCGCTTGCTCGTACTCCTCGAACACGAACACCGCGGCGCCCTCGCCCTGCACCATGCCGTTGCGGGTGGCGCTGAACGGCCGGCAGCCGTCCTTCGACATCACCCGCAGCCCTTCCCAGGCCTTGATGCCGCCGAAGCACAGCATCGCCTCGGAGCCGCCGGTAAGCATCGCCCGGCACATCCCCGAGCGGATCATCTGGAACGCCAGCCCCATCGCGTGGTTCGAACTGGCGCAGGCCGTGGCGACGGTGAAGCTCGGACCCTGGAGGTTGTACTCCATGCTGAGATGGCTGGCGGCAGCGTTGTTCATCAGCTTCGGCACCACAAAGGGGTGCACCCGGTTCTTGCCGTCCTCGTAGACGCTGCGGTAATTCTCGTCCCAGGTGTTCACGCCGCCGCCCGCGGTGCCCAGCACCACCCCCGAGGCGGTCGCCGCCTCGCCGGCGAAAACGATCCCCGACTGCGCCATCGCCTGGCGCGCCGCCAGCAGGGTGAACTGGGTGAAGCGGTCATAGAGCGCGATCTGCTGGCGGTTGAAATGCGCCTGCTCGTCATAGCCCTTCACCTGGCCGCCGATCTGGATCGACAGCCGATCGATGTCGCGGATCTCGAGCGGGCCGATGCCGCAGCGGCCCTCGCGCATCGCCGCCAGGGTGCTGGGCACGTCATGGCCGAGGCTGTTGATCGTGCCGGCGCCGGTGATCACGACGCGGCGGGGCCCGCCGGTCATGCGCTGGCGTGCTGTTCGTGCACCAGCCGCGCCACCGCCTCGGTGATCGCCGCGACCGACGAGATGTCGAAATCGCTGCTTGCCGGGTCGTTGGCGTTGAACGGCACCGAGATGTCGAAGGCTTCCTCGATCGCGAAGATGCTCTCGACCAGCCCGAGGCTGTCGATCCCCAGATCCGCCGGGCTGTGTTCGGGGCTGACCTCGCCCGGGTCGAGCATCGCCTGCTCGGCGATGATCGCGATCACCTTGTCGCGCAGTTCCATGGTCCGCGTTCCTTACCGCCTGCTGCCGTCCGCTCCGATCTAATGGCTCGGGCGCGGCTTTGAAACCCGTCGCGGCCGGGCTCAGCCCTTGTTGGCCGCGAGCTGCTTGAGGATCCGCGGCAGCCGGCGCAGCGCCTTGTAGCTTTCGACCTGGGTGTCGAGCTTGGTCGCCGGGTAGCCCATCATCACCCGCCCCGCCGGCACGTTCGACAGCACGATGCTGCCGCCGCTGAGCACCGCGTCGGCACCGATGATCAGGTTGTCGGACACCCCGACCTTGCCGCCCAGCACCGACCGGTCGCCGATCGTCACCGAACCGGCCAGCCCGACATGGCCGCACAGCAGGCAGTGCTCGCCGATGATGCAGTTGTGGCCGACCTGCACCAGGTTGTCGATCTTCGAGCCGTTGCCGATCCGGGTCGGCCGGATGGTGCCGGCGTCGACCGTGGCGCAGGCGCCGATCTCGACGTCGTCGCCCAGGACCACGCCGCCGAGGCTGTGGATCCGGTGCCAGGTCGGGTCGGCGGCCTCGGCGACGGTGCCTTGGCCAAGCTCGGCGCGGGCGGTCTCGACATGGCTCGCGGTCTCGGTGACGAAGGAAAAACCGTCGCCGCCGATCACCGCGTTGGGCTGCACGATCAGCCGGTCGCCCGCGACGGTGCCGCGGCCCAGCCGGGCGCCGGCGTGCAGCAGGCAGTTCGCGCCGATCCGCACGCCGGGCGCGATGCTCACCTGCCCCATGATCCGGCTGCCGGCGCCGATCACCGCCCCGGCGCCGATCACCGCCAGCGGCCCGACCGACACGCCGGCGCCAAGCTCGGCCGAGGGATCGATCACGGCCGAGACGTGGATCTCTGCCGGGCCGGCATAGACCGGGTCGAGAAACTGGGTCAGCCGCGCCATCGCCAGACGGCCGCGCGGCGCGAAGATCGCACCCTCGAGCCCGAGCGCGCGCCAGTCGGCGCCGGGCCAGACCATCGCGGCGCGGGCCTGGCCGCGGGCCAGGTCATCGGCCCATGACGGCGACAGCGCCAGCGCCAGGTCGCTGGCGCCAGCCTGCCCCGGCTCGGCGGCGCCGGTGACCCGGATCTCCGGGTTGCCCTGCAGTTCGGCACCAAGCGCCGTGGCGATGTCGAGAAGACTGTGATCCATCCGTACCCCCTGGGTTTGGGGATCGGACTTAGCTCGACGGGCTGCTGATCGCCACCCCCTCGCGGGCCAGCGCATCCCAGATCTGCGCGTCACGTCCGTAGATGTCGTCGCGAAACTGCAGCTTTCCGCGCACGTCGGTGAAGGCCGTGCGGTAGACCAGGTGCACCGGCACCGGAGTCTCGAGGTTGACCCGCGCCTCGCGGCCGGTGTCGAGCTGGCGCTTGAAGAAGGCCATCGGGTCGTCAACCTGCGGCGCCAGCAGCGCGTAGGCGAAGTCGAACGGATCGTTGAGCCGGATGCAGCCGTGGCTGAAGGCGCGCACCTCGCGGCCGAACAGCGATTTCGCCGGGGTGTCGTGCAGGTAGATGTTGTGCCGGTTCGGGAACAGGAACTTGACCAGACCCAGCGCATTGTCGTCCGACGGCGGCTGCCGCATCGAATAGGGGAAGTTCGACGTGGTATAGCGCGAGAAGTCGACCGAGCGGCGGTCGATCTCGCGGCCCGAGCGGTCGGTGACCAGCAGCTGCGACACCGCGTTGCGGTCGCGCTGCAGCTTGGGCAGGTATTCGTTCACGATGATCGACCGCGGCACGTACCAGCTCGGGTTGATCACCATGTATTCCATCACGTCCGAGAACTCCGGGGTCTGCCGGTCGTCCGGTTCGGCGCCGATCACCGACCGGGTGCGAAAGGTCACCCGGTCGTCGTCGACGATGGTGGCGCTGAAATCGGTGAGGTTGACCAGCACGTGGCGCTTGCCCAGATCCATGTTGGTCCAGCGCTCACGCTCCATCGCGACCAGCACCGATTGCAGCCGCGCCTCGAGCGGTTCGTTGATTTCGGCCAGCGTCGCGCCGCCGGCGATACCGTCGGCGGTCAGCCCGACCGAGTCCTGGAACGCCCGCACCGCATCGGCCAGCGCCGCGTCGTAGTCGCGGGTCGCGCTGCGACCGAGATGGCCCATCGCGATCAGCCGGTTGCGCAGCGCGATGACGCCGGCCCCGGTGCTTCCCGCCTCGTAGCGCCCGTCGGGCACCGGCGCGCCCCAGCCACCGGTCTCGAGCTGCCGGTCAAGCTGCATCCGGGCGCGCAGCAGCCGCGCGTATTCCGGCGAGGCCGGCGGCAGCGTCCGCAGGAACGCCGCCGGGTCGGCACCGGCGAATCCCGACAGGATCTCGGTGCCGTCGCGCAGCGGCACCTCGCGGTGGATCAGCGGCACGACCTTGCCCGGCTCGAGAATCCCGGTCTGGATGTCGCGGGCGTAGCGCAGCAGCAGCCGCGACAGCTCGACCTCCATCCGTCCGCGATCGGCGGGTGTGCGCGCCGCCTGCAGCTGCGCCACCAGCGCCTGCGGATCGTAGCGCCCCTCGGGCAGGCCGTGGATCCGGGTGGTCGACAGCGCGGTCAGCAGCGCGTTGCGCCGCGCCACCGCGGCGGCGTCGGTGCCGGTCCAGATGCCCTCGAAGCCGCGGTCGCGGTAGAACGCCGCCAGCGCGTCGTCGCGCGCCGCGGTTTCGGCCACCGCCTGGCGAAACGCGGTCACCTGCGCTTCGGCCGGCGGCGCGGTGCCGGCCAGCACCAGTGCCATGGCGACCGAGGCAAGCAGCCCCCTTACCGGTCGAACGCGCCGGGACAGGCTGCGGCCGACTGGAGACAAGAGACTGGCAAACATCGGAATTCCGTTCGTTTTGCACGCGCCGCACATCGAGGCGTGCCGGGAAAATATGACGGCTTGCAGAGCAACGCCATCGGCGCCAAGCGCCGTCGCCCCACCGATGTGGCATTTCGGCCGCAACCAGCGCTTAACTACACAATGCGCGGATGGCTGCGCGAGTTCCCGCCGATTTTACATTTCTTAACCACAATCACCGACAACCGGGGTTGGTCGAAAAAACGAGTCGTGGCATAGAAGGGATGCATCTGGGGATGACACGACCAAAAATGCCCGCGAAATGCCGGGCCAACAGGTAAGCGACGGGACAGGCGCTCACATGACACAAAAATCAGGTACGGCGGGTCTTACCCGTCGCGGTCTTCTTGGTGCGTTCGCAGCAACAGCCATCACCGCAGCTCCAACGTATTCGCAGGCCGCCGGGTTCCTTCGCCGCGCCGGCGACGTGCGACGGCTCTCCATGTATTCCGAACGCACCGGCGAACGGATCGAGACGATCTACTGGATCGAAGGCGAATACATCGGCGAAGCGCTGCGCGAGATCACCATGTTCATGCGCGACTGGCGCAACAACCAGGCGATCAACATCGACACCCGCACCGTCGACATCATGGCGGCGTCGCACCAGCTTCTCGAAGTCGACGAGCCGTTCATGCTGCTCTCGGGCTACCGGTCGCCGGAAACCAACGCGATGCTGCGGCGGAATTCGTCGGGCGTGGCCAAGAATTCGCTGCACTTGCGCGGCCAGGCCGCCGACCTGCGGATGTCGCATCGCTCGGTGAACCAGATGGCGCGCGCCGCCGCGGCCTGCAACGCCGGCGGCGTCGGGCGGTACTCGGGGTCGAACTTCGTGCACATGGACTGCGGCCCGGTGCGCACCTGGGGCAGCTGATCCGCCCCCGCCACCGCGAGCTTTGATCAAGGCGCCTTCGGGCGCTTTTTTCGTGCGCGCCCCGCGGCCATCCGGCAGGGTCCGGGCAACGCGATTCGGCGCAAGCGGGGTCGTCCCGCCCTGCCGACAATCGGAGCCGCTGCGCATGTTCGACCTCGCCCTTCTTGCCGCCGCGGGTTTCGGCGCCGGCGTGCTCAACACCATCGCCGGCGGCGGCACCTTCCTGACCTTCCCGGCGCTGGTGATGACCGGGCTGCCGCCGGTGCTGGCCAACGCCACCAGCACCGTCGCGGTGTTCCCCGGCTATCTTGCCGGCGCCGCCGGCTACCGCACCGAGCTGGCGTCCTTCGACCGGCGCCAGCTGGCCAGGCTGGTCGGCATCACCCTGGCCGGCGGCGTGGTCGGGTCTCTGCTGCTGCTGGTGTCTTCCAACGCCGCCTTCTCGGCGATCGTGCCGTTCCTGCTGCTGGCGGCGACGCTGGCGTTCCTGTTCGGCGACCGGATTCGCGGCTGGGCCGCGGCGCGGTCGCGCGCGGTCACCCCCGAGGGCGCCGCCGGGCTGTTCGCGGTCAGCATCTACGGCGGGTATTTCAACGGCGGGCTCGGGATCGTGCTGCTGGCGCTGTTCGCGCTGTGGGGCATGGTCGACATCCACCGGATGAACGGGCTGAAGACCGGGCTGTCGTTCACCCTCGCCGCGATCTCGGTGGCGATCTTTGCCGGCGCCGGGCTGGTGGCCTGGCCGCAGGCGGCGCTGATGATGGTCGCCGCGACGATCGGCGGCTACGCCGGGGCGCCGCTGGCGCGGGCGCTGCCGCGCCGGCTGGTGCGCGGGCTGATCGCGCTGATCGGCTTTTCGATGAGCGCGGTGTTCTTCGCCCGGCTGGTCGGCTGAAGAAGCCCGTCGGCACGAAAAAGCCCGGCGCGAAGGATCACTTCACGCCGGGCCAGGCTGTGGTGCGGTCCGGGACCTTGCCCGGACCACCAAATCAGAACGAGCTGATGTCGTCGGACAGCGCGTTGATGTTGGTCAGGTTGTTGACCGTCAGCGTGTCGCCGTTGCCGAAATTGAACACCACGTTGCCATTGATCACCGTGGCGAAGTCAAGGATCTGCGAGTTGGTCAGCTCGGCATCGCCCCAGAGCGACGCGTCGAAGGCGATCTCGTCGATGTTGTTCTGGAAGTCGGCAACCGTGTCGCGGCCGCTGTTCAGGTCGAACACGAACACGTCGGCGCCGATGCCGCCGCGCATCGAGTCGTTGCCGGCGCCGCCGTCGAGACGGTCGGAGCCCGCATTGCCGTTGAGACGATCCTTGCCGGCGCCGCCGAACAGCAGGTCGGAGCCGTTGTCGCCGTTCAGCTGGTCGTCGCCGTCACCACCGTAGAGCGTGTCGTTGTTGATGCCGCCGCGCAGCACGTCGACGCCGTCGTCGCCATTCAGCACATCCGCGCCGGCATTGCCGTTCAGCTGGTCGTCACCGGCACCGCCGTTGAGGTTGTCGAAGCCGTTGCTGCCGTCCAGGAGATCGTTGCCGACGCCGCCGAACATGTCGTCGAAGCCGAAACCGCCGTCGAGCTGGTCATCGCCGGCATCGCCGTACAGCGTGTCGCTGTCGGCGTTGCCGTTGATCACGTCGTCGCCGTCACCGCCGTAGAGTTCGTCGGCGCCGCCGAAGCCGGAGATCGTGTCGTTGCCGCCAGCGGCGAAGATCAGGTCCGATTCGTTGGTGCCGTCGAAGGTCTCGGCGGCATCGGTACCGTTGACCGCCGCCGGGCCGTTGGTCAGGCCGGTGACCCGGGCGAGGGTCGCGTTGTCGAGCGCCATACCGTCGATCGTGTTGATCGCCAGCGTTTCGCCTTCATAGGAGATGGTCACGCCGAAGTCGATCTCGGTGACGGTCAGCTGCGACACCCGCGACAGCCCGGCCCAGGCCGAGACGTCGATGCTGTCGTTGGCGGCGTCGAAGTCCAGGATCTGGTCGTTGGTGTTGTCGAAGCTCATCCGGAAGATGTCGGCGCCGAGACCGCCGGTCAGCTGATCCGCGCCGTCGCCGTCGCTGAGCGTGTCGTTGCCGGCGCCGCCGAACAGCCGGTCGTTGCCCTCGCGGGCCTCGAGCACGTCATCGCCGCCCAGGCCGGACAGCACGTTGGCGGTGAAATCGCCCTTCAGCGCATCGTTGAAGCCCGAGCCGGTGATGTTCTCGATCGAGATCATCGTGTCGACGCCGCCGAATTCGTCATAGGCGCGGTCGTAGAGGTCGACCGAAACCGAGCTGATCGAGTCGGAGAAGTCGGCGGTGTCGAAGCCGTCGCCGCCGTCCAGCACGTCGTTGCCGCCGCCGCCGCGCAGCACGTCGTTGCCGAGACCGCCGTACAGCGTGTCGGCGCCGTCGCCACCGACCAGCAGGTCGCTGCCGTTGAGCCCGAACAGCGTGTCCGCGCCGGCGCCGCCGAACAGGTTGTTGTCACCGGTGGTGCCGCGCAGCGTGTCGGCGAAGCGCGAGCCGTTGGCGTTCTGGATGTCGAGCAGCGTGTCGGTGGTGCCGAAGCCGTCATCGGCGGTGCCAGCCTCGAGATCGACCGAGACCCCAGCGTCCGAGCCGTCATAGTCAACGGTGTCGAAGCCTGCGCCGCCGTCGATCAGGTCGGCACCCGCGCCGCCCTGCAGCAGGTCGTTGCCGTCGCCGCCGAGAAGCTCGTCATCTCCCGCACCGCCAAACAGCTGGTCGTCACCGGCAAGGCCGGAAATCGTATCATTCTCGAGGGCGCCCTCGAGCACATCGTTACCGGCGGTACCTTGGATCGTAGCCATAAGTGGAGGCTCCTTGTTAAATTCTGGGCAGTTTCTGGGCGGTTATTGGTCCCATCGAACGCCTTGTCGAGCCGGAAGTTCCGGGGCCTGTCGCGACGGAAACAATGGCCGCAATGCGGCGGGATTGCGGCAGCCTGGGGTCATACGCAACCAATTGCGGCGATTGGAGAAACTCGGATCGGGCCGCGATTGGCCAAGTGGGGCTTTTACGCCGATAGTGGTAACTAATCCGTCAGGTCCTACCCGACGGCGCCGGCGGCCGCGTTTTGCCGCGTTCGGGCGAAATTTTCGGCCCGTTCGCAACAGGGTCGATTCTTGATCACGGTTCCGTTATAGTGGTGCCAGTTCGTCCGGGGGTTGAGGTGCCGCGAAGGCGCCCTCCGCCGCGCGCTGGAGGGACCCCGGAATGGTAATGGCCCTTGCTCTGGTTCTCGTGGTCGTCGGCTCGGTCGCGTTCCACTTTCTCAGCCCCTGGTGGTGGACGCCGATCGCGTCGAACTGGGGCTACATCGACACGACATTGGTGATCACCTTCTGGATCACCGGCGCGGTCTTCGTGGCGGTGATCCTGTTCATGGCCTGGTGCGTGTTTCGCTACCGCCACCGCGAGGGATCGCGCGCCGCCTACGAGCCCGAGAACAAGCGGCTCGAACTGTGGCTGACCGTCGCGACGGCGATCGGCATCATCGCGATGCTGGCGCCGGGGCTGGTGGTCTGGAAGCAGTTCATCACCGTGCCCGACGACGCCACCGAGGTCGAGGTCTTCGCCCAGCAATGGTCCTGGAGCTACCGACTGCCCGGCGAGGACGGCACGCTCGGCGCGTCGAACGTGCGGCTGATCGGCCCCGACAACCCGCTCGGGCTCGACCCCGATGACCCGGCCTCGGCCGACGACGTGATCCTCGACCTTGCCGACCTGCACCTGCCGGTCGGGCGGCCGGTGAAGATGATGCTGCGCTCGGTCGACGTGCTGCATGATTTCTACGTGCCCGAGTTCCGCGCCAAGATGGACATGGTGCCGGGCATGGTGACCTATTTCTGGTTCACGCCGACCCGGCCCGGCGAATTCGAAGTGCTCTGCGCCGAGCTCTGCGGGCTCGGCCACGGCATCATGCGCGGCTACGTCGTGGTCGACGAGCCCGAGGATTACGAGGTCTGGCTGGCCGACCAGCTGACCCAGGCAGACTACGCGCAGGCGGCGACACCCGACCTGCGCACCGCGAGCAGCGACGACCGCTAGGGCCGGGCCGCGCGGCCCGAACCGGCGGATGACCCGTAAGGAGGAGACCATGGTCCAGCAGGCCTATTCCCCCGATGCCGATGTGCCGCCGGCCGAGGTGCCCGACATCGAGCCGCCGCATCCGCATGGCTGGATCGGGCGATGGGTTTTCAGCCAGGACGCGAAATACATCGCGCTGCAATATTCCGGCACCGCGATCGCGATCGGCATGGTGGCGCTGGTGCTGTCGTGGCTGATGCGGCTGCAACTCGGGTTTCCGGGAACCATGTCGTTCATCACCCCCGAGACCTACTACCAGTTCATCACCATGCACGGGATGATCATGGTGGTGTACCTGCTGACCGCGATCTTCCTTGGCGGTTTCGGCAACTACCTGATCCCGCTGATGGTCGGCGCCCGCGACATGGTGTTTCCCTTCGTCAACATGCTCAGCTTCTGGGTCTACCTGCTGGCGGTGCTGGTGCTGGTGGCCAGCTTCTTCACCCCCGGCGGGCCGACCGGCGCCGGCTGGACGCTGTACCCGCCGCAGGCGATCCTGTCGGGCACCCCGGGCGGCCAGCAATCGGGGATCATCCTGATGCTGGTGTCGCTGATCCTGTTCATCATCGGCTTCACCATGGGCGGGCTGAACTACGTGGTCACGGTGCTTCAGGCCCGGGCGCGCGGCATGTCGCTGATGCGGATGCCGCTGACCATCTGGGGCATCTTCACCGCCACGGTGATGGCGCTGCTGGCCTTCCCGGCGCTGTTCGTGGCGGCGGTGATGATGCTGTTCGACCGGCTGCTCGGCACCTCGTTCTTCATGCCGGCGCTGATCGAGTTGGGCGAACATCTGAGCTATGGCGGCGGCTCGCCGATCATGTTCCAGCACCTGTTCTGGTTCTTCGGCCACCCCGAGGTCTACATCGTCGCCCTGCCCGCCTTCGGCATCGTGTCGGACCTGATCTCGACCCATGCCCGCAAGAACATCTTCGGCTACCGGATGATGGTCTGGGCGATCGTCGGCATCGGCGCGCTGTCGTTCATCGTCTGGGCGCACCACATGTACGTGTCGGGGATGCACCCGTATTTCGGCTTCTTCTTCGCCACCACGACGCTGATCATCGCGGTGCCGACCGCGATCAAGGTCTACAACTGGATCCTGACGCTGTGGCGCGGCGACATCCACCTGACGCTGCCGATGCTCTTCGCCCTGGCCTTCGTGGTGACATTCGTGAACGGCGGGCTGACCGGGCTGTTCCTGGGCAACGTGGTGGTCGACGTGCCGCTGTCGGACACGATGTTCGTGGTGGCGCATTTCCACATGGTGATGGGGGTGGCGCCGATCATGGTGATCTTCGGCGCCATCCATCACTGGTATCCGAAGGTCACCGGCCGGATTCTCAGCGAAACGATGGGCAAGATCCACTTCTGGGTGACCTTCGTCGGCGCCTACGCGATCTTCTTCCCGATGCATTACGTCGGGCTGGTCGGGGTGCCGCGGCGCTACCCGGACATCGGCGGCACCTCTTTCGTGCCCGACAGCGTCGGCGCGCTGAACGCCTTCATCAGCATCGCGGCGCTGGTGGTCGGCGCGGCGCAGGTCCTGTTCCTGTTCAGCCTGTTCTGGAGCGCCCGCCACGGCCGGCCGTCGGGCGGCAATCCG
>JBFGEI010000038.1:0-17210 GCA_041580155.1 Limimaricola sp. | reverse complement strand
CACGACCAGACCGAGGC
Source organism: Limimaricola sp. (assembly GCA_041580155.1). Lineage (GTDB taxonomy): Bacteria > Pseudomonadota > Alphaproteobacteria > Rhodobacterales > Rhodobacteraceae > Limimaricola. Next base: position 17,193 of record JBFGEI010000038.1, on the reverse strand, counting down.
GATGACGCTGGCCGACCGGATCGTGGTGCTGCGCGATGGCCGGATCGAACAGGTCGGCGGCCCGATGGAGCTGTACAACGACCCGGCCAACCGCTTCGTCGCCGGGTTTCTGGGCGCGCCGTCGATGAACTTCCTCGCGCCGGTATCGCCGGCGCCGGCGGGCGCCGTTCTCGGAATCCGCCCCGAGCATCTTCGGCCCGAGCCCGGCGGCCCGATCCAAGGCCGCATCGCCCATGTCGAACGGCTGGGCGGCGACACCAACATCGTGGTCGACACCGCCGCCGGGACGCAGGCGACGATCCGGATGTTCGGCCAGCACCCCGCCCGGATCGGCGAGCCGATCGCGATGGGCTTCGACCCGGCGCATGGCTTTTTGTTCGACGCCGAAGGCCGAAGGCTGCGCTAGGCCTCCGGGCCGGTCTCAGACCGGCGCGCGCGATATACTCGGTGCCGGTGTCGAGCATCAGCGGCTGGCGATCCGCCGCGCGCGCGCCGGGCGCCGAATGCACCACCATGACAAGCGGGTAGCGCCTTACGCGCGCGGCAGTTCCTGGCGATCTTCCCGCAACCTCGGCTGCTGCTGCCGCCCGATCGCTGCGGCGCTTGCCCCTGTGGTCGGTGACGCTGGCCGCGCGCGACGACACCGCCGCGGGCCGGCGGCCGCGGCGCACGCCAGGGAAATGCATTGGCCGCGACATTCAATCATGAAGTGCAATTCGCCGCTTTTGGCGGTGGCCCTACGGATAAGCAGAGCGCGGCCTCAGCCCAGAATTTTTTGCTTTGACCGAATTATGCATGTCGCGGATAAATTCGGCACGTTTCGCGCCGCATGATCAATTTCCGAACACGCCGATCAATTCCGCAATGGAATGCAATTCCATTCGCGGCGGATGCACAAATGCCCATTGCGGATCGGGAGGCCGCAACGGACGCCACCAAGCCCCGCCCTGCGGCGCAATCCATCCGATCCGCGGCCCGGCGGCGCCAGGCCACACGACAACCAGGACCCCGCGGATCAGCCCCGGGGTCGCCCGGAAGTTCAAGCAACAGGAGGAACATGGGAATGCCAATAAAACCACCGCTGACCAGTCTGCCGATCCACGTCGCGCAGACCGGCTTCTACCGCGGCTTTGCGACGGATGTCGCGGTCACCGCCAAGGTCATCGTCGGGGCGCTGATCCTTTGGGCCATCGTGGTGCCCGAGCAGGCGGCGACGGTGCTCGGCTCGGTCAACGGCTTCATCCTCGCCAACTTCAACCACTGGTACGTCTACGTCGCGGCGACCTTCTTTCTGCTCTGCGTCGCGCTTGCGCTGCTGCCGTCGGCCGGAAAGCTTCGGCTCGGCAAGGACGGCGACCTGCCGGAGTTCTCGAACTTCTCCTGGTTCTCGATGATGTTCGGCGCCGGCATCGGCGTCGGCATGCTGACCTTCGCGACCGCCGAGCCGATGTACCACTTCGCCGAGAACCCGAGCACGATCGTCGGGCTGACCGAAGGCAGCACCGCCGGCAACGTGCGCGACGCCTATATCTGGTCCTTCACCCATTGGGGCATCGCGGCCTGGGCCTCCTATGCCATCGTCGGGCTGGCGCTGGCCTATTTCTGCCATCGCCGCGGCTTGCCGCTGACCATCCGCTCGGCGCTGACGCCGCTGTTCGGCAAGGCGATGTCGGGCCGGCTCGGCCACCTGGTCGACATCTTCGCGGTGGTGGCGACGGTGCTGGGCGTGTCGCAGACCCTCGGTTTCGGCTCGGAGCAGTTCGTCTCGGGGCTGGCCAAGATCGGCGTCGGCGACTGGCTCTACGCCACCGCCGCGGACGGCAGCCGGTCGACCTCGACGCTGGGCATCGTGGTGTCGCTGGCGATCATCATGGGGCTGTCGACGCTGTCGGCGCTGTCCGGCGTCGGCAGGGGCATCAAGTGGCTGTCGAACCTCAACATGGTGCTCAGCCTGGTCGTGCTGAGCTTCTTCCTGGTCTTCGGATCGACCTATTTCGGCCTGACCACGCTGTTCGTCGGGGTGTTCGACTACCTCGCCTCGATGCCCGGCAACCTGTTCAACGTCTGGTCGAAGGACGGCACCGAAACCGGCGACGCGCTGGCCGCGTGGCAAGGTGGATGGACGGTGTTCTACTGGGCTTGGTGGATCGCCTTCGCGCCCTTCGTCGGGATGTTCCTGGCGCGGATCTCCAAGGGCCGGACAATCCGCGAATTCGTGCTCGGCGCGATCATCATCCCGGCGTTCATGTGCTTCGTGTGGTTCGCCTTCGTCGGCGGCACCGCGATCGACCTCGAGCTGTCCGGCGTGGCGCAGGGCGCGATCGCCGGGGCCGGCCAGGCCGACCAGCTGTTCGCGATGCTGGAGGTGATGCTGAGCGGCCCGCTGGCCTATCTGATGTCGGTCATCGTCGTGGTCCTGCTGCTCACCTTCCTGGTGACCACCGCCGACAGCGCGGTGCTGATCATCAACACCATCGCCGCGGCCGGCGACGAAGGCCCGAAGGCGCGGCCGCATATCGTGTTCTGGGGCGCCGCCCTGGCGCTGGTGGTCGGCGGGCTGATCATGGCCGGCGGACTGGGCGCGATCCAGATGGCGATGGTGATCGGCGCGCTGCCGTTCAGCCTGGTGATGCTGCTGATGGGGCTGGCGCTGGTCAAGGCGATCTGGCGCGATGCGCTGCGGCTGCGGCAAGGCACCGTCGCACCCGAGATCGGACTGACCCCGGCCGAATAGACCCTGGACCGGTCCGGCACACGGCCCCATCGCGACAGCGGCGGGGCCGTTCCGTTTCGCGCAGGACGCGCCCGATGGCCGCGCCGGCCGGCAGGGTGCCGATGGATAAATTAACTTCGCCCTCAGCCCGAAATTTTTTGCTTTGCCCGTGTTTTCGTTATCGCGGATAAGATTTCCAGAAGCAGACTCGCACCGCCCCATTCCGCAGATTCGACCGAATTGAAGGCAATGGCTTGGTGCAATTCCAATAGCTCATGACAATTAAATTCGCCTGACTGGAGGTCGGAATGGGATCCAACAACAAGCTCCCCCTGGACGGGGTTCGCGTCGTCGATTTCGGGCAGCAGATCGCCGCCCCGGCGGCGGCGATGATCCTGGCCGATCTCGGCGCCACGGTGGTGCATGTCGACCCGGTCGACGGCCCGGCCTGGGATCACCCGGCGAACGCCGTGCTGAACCGCAACAAGCTGTGCCTGCGGATCGACCTCGGCAGCGCCGCCGGTCGCGACCAGGCGCTGGCGCTGATCGCCAAGGCCGACATCGTGATCGAAAGCGGCCGGCCCGACGCGATGAAGAAACTGGGCATCGACCTGGCCGCGCTGCGGGCCGAGCGGCCCGAGCTGATCGCGCTGTCGATGCCGGGCTTCGCCAGCAACGACACGCTGCGCCGCGACTGGAACGCCACCGAGGCGGTGATCGCCGCCACCGCCGGCGCCTTCACCGACATGGGCTTCAACCGGGTGCTGATGGGGCTGAACCCGAGCTTCTCGCCGCTGCCGCTCGGCTCGGCCTACGCCGCAACGCTGGCCGCGGGGTCGGTAGCGCTGTCGCTGCAGGCGCGCGAGCGGACCGGCCGTGGCGACACCATCGAGGTGCCGATCGTCGCGGCGCTGATGGAGGGGCTGTCGTACAACTCCTACGTCATCGACGGGCTGCCCGAGCGCTACAAGACGATGCGCGAGCTGGAGATCGAGCGGCGTCGCGCCGCCGCGATCCCGATGGATCTGAGCTACGAGGATCTGCAGGAATATCTCGACCCGTTCTACCGCACGTACCTGTGTGCCGACGGCCGCTATTTCTACTGCGTTTGCCCGTCGCATCGCAACCACGCCAAGCGGGCGCTGCAGGTGCTCGGGCTCTATGACGAGTTGCTCGCCGAAGGGCTGCCCGACGTCGAGGATCTGCACGCGCCGATCAGCCAGTGGAGCGGCGAGACCTCGATCGGGGTTTATCCGCTGCCGAAGAAATGGGCCGACATCATCTCGGCCAAGATGAAGCGGGCGTTCCTGACCAAGACCTCAGAGGAGTGGGGCCGGATCTTCGGCGAGGGCAAGATCCCCGGCGCGCCGCACCGCACCACCCAGGAATGGGTGAACATGGAGCACACCAACAAGGCCAAGCTGATCGTCGAGGTCGAGGACCCGCAGTTCGGGCTGATGAAGCAGCCCGGCCCGGTGGTCTGGATGGAGGATTGCGCGCATCTGATGGTCACGCCGCGGCCGCGCCGCGAGGTCGATTTCGACACCGCGCTGACCGTGCTGTCGGATGTCGCCGCCGCCGAGGTGCTGACCCGGCCTGTCGGTGCGCAGATCCAGCCCGCCGGCACCGGCGGCTGGCTCGACGGGGTGCGGGTGCTCGACCTGACCAACGTGATTGCCGGGCCGCATTCGGCCGCCTTCCTGGCCCGGTTCGGCGCCGAGGTGATCAAGCTCGACCCGGTCAAGCCGCTCTACGACCCGCTGATCGGCACGCTGTTCAGCTTCCAGACCAGCATGGGCAAGCGCAGCGCGCTGGCCGACATCACCAGCCCCGAGGGCCGCGAGGTGTTCAACCGGCTGGTACGCTCGGTCGACCTGGTGGTGATCAACGCCCCCGAGCGGCAGCTGGCGGCGCTGGGGCTGGACCACGACGCGCTGCAGGCGGTGCACCCCGGCGTGCTGTTCTGCCGGCTCGACTGTCTTGGCGGGCCGCTGCCCGGGCCGAAGACCGACTACATCGGCTACGACGACATCATCCAGGCGCACAGCGGCATCATGAGCCGGTTCGGCGGCGTCGACACCCCCGAGGAGCACGCCCATCTCGGCACGCTCGACGTGAACTGCGGCTTTGCCGCCGGTCTCAGCGTCGCGGTGGCGCTGTATCGCAAGCGCCGCACCGGCGCGGTGTCGCGGTCGCGCACCTCGCTGTCGGCGGTCACCAACCTGGCGCAGATCAAGTTCGCCTTCGACTACGAGGGGCGCGCCCCGTTCGACGAACCCTCGGGCCGCAGCGTGCTTGGCCATGACGAGATGTCGTGCTTCTACCAGACCGCCGAGGGCTGGCTGTTCCTCGACTCGCATTTCGACCAGACCACGGCGCTGGACCGGGTGCCGGGACTGGAAGGCATCGCGGCGGCCAACAACGTCGGCGAATTCCTGAAGACCGCCTTCCTGACCGCGCCGGCCGCCGACTGGGCCGACCGGCTGCACGCCGCCGACATCGCCGCGGCCGAACCGCTGTCGATCGAGACGCTGCGCGGCATGTACAGCCGCGAGGGGGACGGGCAGGTCGGCACCGCGATGGGCAGCTTCGCCTTTTCGGTGCACCGCGACCACCCGAGCGGCCATTGCGTGACCCAGATCGACCATTACGCGATCCGGCCCAGCGACTCCGGCATCCGCGCGATCTCGCTGCCCGAGCGCTGGGGCCATTCGACCCGCGAGGTGCTGGGCAGCGTCGGCTACGACGACCTGGAGATCGCGTCGATGGTCGAGCGCAACGTCGCCAGCCTGGGCTGGAGCCGGGAGTTCCTGCCAAGCTGAACCGCAGGCCGCCTGCCCGGAACGCCGGCCCGAACCGCGCCGCGGTTCGGGCCGATCCCAAGCCCGCCGCACCGACACCGGCGCGCGGCCCGGCGTGACCGGGTCGCGGCGGCCCGCGACACTGGCCGCGAGACGGCGCTGCAGGGTCGCCCCGCTCCGCCACGGACAAAGACGGAGGCAGGCCGCCGGATGGCACGCAGGAAGACCACGCCGCCGCTGAACTGGCTGCGGTCCTTCGAGGCCGCCGCCCGGCACATGAGCTTCACCCAGGCGGCGCTCGAGCTGAACATGACGCAAGCGGCGATCAGTCAGCAGATCAAGGGGTTGGAAGGGCAGCTCGAGACCAGCCTGTTCAACCGGCTGCCGCGCAGCCTCGAGCTGACCGAGGCCGGCAAGGCCTACCTGCCGGCGGTGCACGAGGCGATCGAACGGCTTGCCGCCGCCACCAACGAGATCTTCGGCGAAGGCCGCGGCCGGCTGCTGACGGTGCGGGTCAACCTGGTGTTCTTCACCAAGTGGCTGGCGCCGCGGCTGGGCCGGTTCCGCCAGCGCCACCCGAAGATCGGGCTGCGCTTCAACAGCAACATCTGGGTCACCGAGCAAGAGCGCGTCACCGCGCATCTCGACATCCGCTACGGCAAGGGCGCCTGGCCGGGCTACGACGCGCACCGGCTGACCTGGGATTCGCTGATGCCGGTCTGCAGCCCGGAGCTTGCCCGTGATCTCGCCCCCGCGCGGCCGGTCGAGGCGCTGCACCGGCACGGCATGCTGCACGTCATCGGCTACGAGGAAGGCTGGGGCTACTGGCTGCGGCAGGCCGGCATCGGCCAGGTCGACGCGTCGCAGGGGGTGCAGTTCGACACGCTGATCACCGCGCTGGAGATGGCCGAGCACGGCCAGGGCTTCGCGCTTGGCCGGACCTCGCTGGTGGCCGAGATGCTGGCCGGCGGTCGGCTGGTCGCGCCCTTCGCCTACCAGGCGCCGACCTCCGAGGCGTTCTACGTCGTCAGCGCGTCGCAGCAATACATGCCGCCGCAGGCCGAGGCGTTCCGCGCCTGGCTGATCGAGGAGGCCACCGGCGCCTGACGCCGACGCGCCGTCACGACGCCGCGAGGATCCAGCGCGCCGCCTTCTCGGCGATCATCATCGTCGGCGCGCTGGTGTTGCCGCTGGTGATCGCCGGCATCACGCTGGCGTCGACCACCCGCAGCCCGCGGACGCCGCGCACCCGCAGCCGGCTGTCGACCACCGCCGCCGGATCGTCGGCGCGGCCCATCTTGGCGGTGCCGACCGGGTGGAAGATCGTATTGGCGATGTCGCCGGCCAGCTTGGCCAGCTCGCCATCGGTCTGGAACTGGATCCCCGGCTTCCATTCCTCGGGCTTGTACTTGGCGAGCGTCGGCTGGCCGACGATGTGGCGCACCTGGCGCAGGCTGTCGGCGGCGACCTTGCGGTCGTCATCGGTGGCCAGGTAGTTCGGCGCGATCGCCGGCGCCTCGTCGAACCGGTTCGACCGGATCCGGACGCTGCCGCGGCTGGTCGGGTTCAGGTTGCAGACGCTGGCGGTGATCGCCGGGAACTTGTGCAGCGGCTCACCGAAGGCCTCGAGGCTCAGCGGCTGGACGTGGTATTCGAGATTGGCATGGCTGCGGCTCGGGTCCGAGCGGGTGAAGGCGCCAAGCTGGCTGGGCGACATGCTCATCGGGCCGGAGCGGCGCAGCGCGTATTCGAGACCGATCTTCGCCTTGCCGAAGAGGTTGCCGGCCAGCGTGTTCAGCGTCTTCGCGCCGCTGACCTTGAACACGGCGCGGATCTGCAGGTGGTCCTGCAGGTTCTCGCCGACCCCGGGCGCGTCGTGCAGCACCTCTACGCCATGCGCCCGCAGATGCGCCGCCGGGCCGATCCCCGAAAGCTGCAGGATCTGCGGCGACCCGACCGCGCCGGCCGACAGGATCACCTCGCGCCGGGCCAGCACCTCGACCGGGGCGCCGGCGCGGCGCAGCCGGGCGCCGGTGCAGCGCCGGGCGCCGTCGGGCGCGGTCTCGAACAGCAGCCGTTCGACCTGGGCTTCGGTCCAGACCGTCAGGTTGCGCCGGTGCTTCGCCGGCCGCAGGAACGCCTTGGCGGTGTTCCAGCGCCAGCCGGACCGCTGGTTGACCTCGAAATAGCCGACGCCGGCGTTGTCGCCGCCGTTGAAATCATCGGTGCGTTCGATCCCGGCCTCGGTCGCCGCGGTGGCAAAATCCTCGAGGATGTCCCAGCGCAGCCGCTGCTTCTCGATCCGCCACTCGCCGCCATGGCCGTGCAGGTCCGAGAACCGGCTGTTGTCACCGGTCTTGGGGTCGGCGCCGTGGTCCAGCCGGTAGTGGTCCTCGTGTGCCTTGAAGTCGGGCAGCGCCTCGGCCCAGCTCCAGGCGTCGTCGCCGGTCTCGCGGGCCCAGCCGTCGTAGTCGCGGGCCTGGCCGCGCATGTAGATCATGCCGTTGATTGAAGAACAGCCGCCCAGCGTCTTGCCGCGCGGGTAGCGCAACGACCGTCCGTTCAGCCCGGGCTCGGGTTCGGTCTGATACAGCCAGTCGGTGCGCGGGTTGCCGACGCAGTAGAGATAGCCGACCGGGATATGCACCCAAGGGTAGTTGTCGCGCTTGCCCGCCTCGAGCAGCAGCACCCGGATCGACGGATCCCGGCTCAGCCGGTTGGCCAGCAGGCAACCCGCCGAACCGGCGCCAACGACGATGTAATCGAACGACTCCTGCGGCATGGCGCGGTCTCCCCTGGCGCGGGCGGGCGGTGATCGGGGCCGTCGAACACGGTCGCGATCCGCCTGCCGGTCGGGAAATCCTTGCGCCGGTCCGGCGCACAACGCCAATGACTAATCGGATGCCACATTATAACCTGCGCTTATATGAGGCACCTGACCGATCTTCGCACCCTGCAGTCCTTCGTCACCGTTGCCCGCGAGGGCAACGTGTCGCGCGCCGCCGAATTGCTGCACATCACCCAGCCGGCGGTGAGCCTGCAGCTGAAGCGCTTCGCCGAGGACAGCGGGCTGGTGCTGCTGCGCCGCACCGCGAAGGGGGTGGAGCTGACCCGCGACGGCGCGGTGATGCTGGCCAAGGCCGAGCGGGTTCTCGCGGCGATGGCCGATCTCGACCAGACCGCGCGGCAGATGACCGGGACGGTGCGCGGCACGCTGCGGATCGGCACCATCGTCGATCCGGATTTCATCCGGTTGGGGCGGCTGCTGGCCGGGCTGCTGGCCGCCGCCCCGGCGCTGCAGACCGAGCTGGTCCAGGGCATGAGCGGCGAGGTGCCGCTGCGGCTGCAGCGCAACGAGATCGACGCCGGCTTCGTGCTCGGGGAGCCGGGCGACGCCGGGCTCGATCCGGGCGCCGCGGCGGTCGGCGACCAGCCGACGCTGTATCGGCCACTGACCCGCTTCACCTACCGGGTGGTCGCGCCCTCGGGCTGGCAGCGCCGGGTCGCCGGGCTGGGCTGGGCCGGGCTGGCCGAGCTGCCGTGGATCGGCACGCCGCCGGCCTCGGTCCACCACAAGCTGCTGCAGCGCAAGTTCCGCGACCACGGCGCGGTGCAGAACCGGGTCGCACTGGTCGACCAGGAGCAGTCGATGCTGGCGATGGTGCGCTCGGGCGTCGGGCTGTGCCTGTGCCGCGAGTCGATCGCGCTGCACGAAAAGCAGGCCAGCGGGCTGGTCGTCGTCGACCGGTTGGGAATCGAGACCGCGCTGGGGTTCCTGACGCTGCAAAGCCGCAGCGACGCGCCGGGCGTTGCGCTGGCGCTGCAGATCCTCGACCAGATCTGGGCCAGCGACCTCTAGCCGCCGCGGTCAGTCATGGCCGCCCGAGGGCGGAATGCGCTCGATGTTGCCGCGCGGCCGGGTGATCGGCGTCACCTTGCTGTCGGGATCGAGGCACTGCCGGATCTCGGGCAGGTCCAGGGTTTCGCGGGCCTCGAGCGCCGCGATCAGCTGCTCGATCCGCGGCCGGTGCCGGCCCAGCACCTCGGTCGCCTGCGCCTCGGCGCTCTTCAGCAGCTCGATCACCGCCAGGTCGACCCGCGCCGCGGTGACGTCGGCATGGCCGCGCGGCTGGGCGATCGACTGGCCAAGAAACGGGTGGTCCTCGCTCTGCCGCAGGTCGACCGGGCCCAGCTCGTCGGTCATGCCCCAGCGGGCGACCATCGACCGCGCCAGATCGGTCGCCCGCCGGATGTCGTCGTCGGCCCCCGAGCTGACGCTGCCGATCAGCAGCTTCTCGGCGGCGCGCCCGGCCAGCAGCACCACCAGCTGTGCCCGCAAGAACTCCTCGTCGAGCGTGTGCCGCTCGGCCTCGGCCAGCATGTGGGTGCCGCCAAGCGCCCGGCCGCGCGGAATGATCGTCACCTTGTAAAGCGGGTCGGCGCCGGGGGTGTAGAAGGCCGCGGCGGTATGCCCGGCCTCGTGCACCGCAAGCCGGTGATGCTCTTCGGGGCGGATCGCCAGCGACCGCACCGTGCCCAGCATCACCTTGTCGCGCGCCTCGTCGAGATCGGCCCGGGTGATCAGGCTGTCGCCGCGCCGCGCCGCGGTGATCGCCGCCTCGTTCAGCAGGTTCTTCAGATCGGCGCCGGAGAACCCCGGCGTCCCGGCCGCCGCCGCGTCGAGATCGCCGGTGTTTTCCAGCGGCAGGTTGCGGGCGTGGATGTCGAGGATCGCGCGCCGCGCCGCCCGGTCCGGCAGGTTCAGCGTGACATGGCGGTCGAAACGCCCGGGGCGCAGCAGCGCCGGGTCGAGCACATCGGGCCGGTTGGTCGCGGCAAGCACCACCACCGCCTCGCGCCCGGCGAAACCGTCGAGCTCGGCGAGGATCTGGTTCAGCGTCTGCTCGCGTTCGTCATGGCCGCCGCCAAGCCCGGTGCCGCGGGTCCGGCCGATGCTGTCGAGCTCGTCGATGAAGATGATCGCCGGCGCCGCCTTGCGCGCCGCCTCGAACATCTTGCGCACCCGGCCGGCGCCGACCCCGACGTAGATCTCGATGAACTCCGACCCGGAGGTCGGGAAGAACGGCACCTCGGCCTCGCCGGCCAGCGCCTTGGCCAGCAGCGTCTTGCCGGTGCCCGGCGGGCCGACCATCAGCACCCCGTGCGGCACCTGCGCGCCGACCTTCGCGAAGCGCTGCGGATCGCGCAGGAACTCGACCAGTTCGGACACCTCCTGCTTGGCCTGGTCCTGGCCGGCGACGTCGGCGAAGGTCACCTTCCTGGCCGGCGTGGTCGGCTTGGCGAAGCGGCCGCCAAGCAGCCCGCCTGCCCCGCCCCCCAGCCCGCCGGCCCCGAGACCGCCCATCATGTTGCCCATCATCCGCCGTTGCAGCCAGAAATAGGCGCCGAGGATCAGCAGCCACGGCAGGATCAGCCCGATCGCCGAGCTGCCGCCCGGCTTGGTGGCGCTGATCTCGACCTGCTGTCGTTCCAGCAGCGGCAGCAGGTCGGGGTCGCCCTGCGCCGGGGTCACCGCCTCGAACCTGACCGGCACCGTCGTATCGGCCGAGTCGACCGTGACCACGATGACGTTTTCCTGCAATTCGGCCGACACCACCTCGCCGTCGCGGATCATCTGCTTGATCTCGCTGTAGGGCAGCACCCGCTCCTGCTGCGCCGGCTGCAGCCAGAACCCGAGCACCATCGACGCCAGCAGGAACAGCGCCACCCAGATCCATTGCTGCGGACCGGGCGGACCTAGGTCGGTGTCGGTGTCGCTGTCGCGCTTGCGGTCCTTCTGCTTGTCTGTCGGCATGGCTGCATGTCCGGGGCAAGGGCTTGAAGGCCTCAGTATCGGGGTTTGCCAAGGCGCGGTCGTTGACCGACGTCAATGCGGCTGGGCGCCGATCTGCGCCAGATCAACGCGCGCAGCGCCTCGGCCCGCTAGGCTGGTGCCCGGGAGGACGGGTGCATGTTCGACGACCGAAGCGACGCGGGGCGCCAGCTGGCGTCGAAGCTGGCGGCACTGGGGCTCGCGCGCCCGGTGGTCTACGCGCTGCCGCGCGGCGGCGTGCCGGTGGCGGTCCCGGTCGCGGCGGCGCTGCACGCGCCGCTCGACCTGATGATGGTGCGCAAGATCAGCGCGCCCGGCGCGCCCGAGCTGGCGCTTGGCGCGGTGGTCGAGGGCATACCGCCGGAAACGGTGATCAACGAGTCGGTGCGCCGCGGCTATGGGGTCGACGAGGGCTACCTCGCGCGGACTCGCGCCTTCGAGCTGAGCGAACTCGAGCGCCGGCGCGGGCTCTACCTCGGCGACCGTGGGCGCGTCGATCCTTCGGGCTGCAGCGCGATCCTGGTCGATGACGGGCTCGCGACCGGCGCCACGATGAAGGCGGCGCTGATCGCGACGCGACGCCGCGGCGCCGCGCGGGTCGTCATCGCGGTGCCGGTGGCGCCCGAGGAGGCCCTGCCCGAATTCGCCGCGCTGGCGGACCAGGTGATCTGCCTGCACCCGTCGCGGTTCTTTCGCGGCGTCGGGGGCGTTTACCGCGATTTCCACCAGCTGAGCGATGCCGAAACCGTCGATCTGCTACGCCGCGCCTGGTCAGGGGCCGAGGCTAAGGGCCCGCCCCCGACCGCCGGCTGACGCGGCGGGCCGCCGTCACTCGCGCAGCAACGGGTCGATCGCCGCGCCGTCCACGACCTTGTCGCTTGGGTGGGTGATCACGACATCGCCCTCCGTCAGCCCGTCAATTACCTGCGCGGTCCGGTCGTTCCTTTCGCCGATCCGCAGCACCACCAACCGGGCGCGCCCGTCGCGCAGCGCGAAGGCCGCCCACTCCGCCCCGTCGCGGAACAGCGCCCCGACCGGCACCTGCAGCGCGTCGGCGGATTGCCACAGCACGATCCGCAGCCGCACCGCGTAGCCGTCGCCAAGCCGCGCCGGCGCCCCCGGCGGGTCGATGAAATCGAAGATCGCCTCGACCCGCTGCTCCTCGATCCCCAGCGCCGAGGTCTCGGTCACCGCCGACGGCTCGATCCGGCGCAGCCGCGCCTGCAGCGCGCCCGGCCCGCCCCAGCGTTCGACGTTGGCCGTGGCGCCGTCGGGAATCCGCACCGCATCGCGCGACAGCGGGTCGGCGACGATCTCGAGATCGGCCGGGTCGCCGATGCTGAGCAACCGCTCGCCCACCGCCACCGGCCTGGCGCTGAGACGGTCGATCGCCAGCACCACGCCGCTTGCCGGGGCGCGGATCTCGACGCAGCAGACCTCGGCCGGCGCGCCCGGCTCGGCGGGGCCGATCAACGCCGCCCGCGCCCGGTCCAGCGTGCTCTGCGCCATCAGCCGGGCCGAAATCGCGGCGTCGCGCGCCGCCTCCTCGACCTTCAGCGCCTGCGCCGCGTCCTCGAGCCGGACCTGCGAGGCGATGCCGCGTTCGACCAGGGCCTGGGCCCGGTCGTGGCGGATCTTGGCGTAGTTCAGATCCTCCAGCGCCTGGGCCATCCGGCTTTCGGCGGCGACCAGCGCCGCCTCGGCCTCGTGCACCGCCGCCTCGGCCTGGATCCTGCTGCGCCGGTCGAGCAGGCTCGGCGCCACGGGTTCGACCACGCCGACCAGGGTTTCGCCGCCCACCACCGGGTCGCCGACCCGCACCGGCGACCGCCGCGCGGTGCCGGCGATCGGCGACGACACCTCCCAGACCTCGCGGTTCCTTGTCACCCCGTCGACATCCAGCGTGACCTGCATCGGCCCGCGGCCGACCTCGACCAGCTCGGCGGGCACCGGGACCGGGCGGATCGCGGTCCAGACCAGCGCCGCGACGATCAGCGCGCCGAGCGAGATCAGCAGGATCGGGCGAGGAATGCGCGGCATCGGATCACTCCCTTGTCTTCAGAACGGCGATCAGATCCGACCGGTCGAAGCGGCGCCGCACCAGCAGCGCCGCGCTGCCGGTCGCGGCCAGCGTCACCAGGCTGGCGGTGGCGAAGTTGGCCGGGGTCAGCACCAGCGGAATCCGGTAGAGGTCGCTGTCGAAGCCCGAGACCATCGCCCAGGACACCCAGGCGCCGATGCCCCAGCCGATCGGTTGCGCCAGCAACACCAGCACCGCGGTTTCGCCCAGCAGGATCGACGCGGCTTCGGTCCGGGTGAATCCGAGGATCCGCAGGCTGGCCAGTTCGCGCGCCCGTTCCGACAGCTGGATCCTGGCGCCGTTATAGGCGACGCCGGCGGTGATCAGCACCGAAATCACCAGAAACAGCATGGTGTTGACACGGATGTTCTCGGAGATGGTTTCGCTGAAGCTGTCGCGCACCTCGGTCAGCATCACCTGCGACGCGACCGACGGCAGATGCTTGATCGCGGCGTGGAACCGCGGCAGTTCGGACTTGTCGAGCGCGAGGTGCAGCGCGGTCAGCCGCGGCGCCTCGCGCAGCCGCGCCGCCAGCCGGTCGAGATCCATGTAGGCACCAAGCCCGAGATACTGCGTGGTGACGGCCGCGACCGGTTCGGTGAAATCCTTGTCGCGGTCATTGGCGACTTCGACCCGCAGCGGATCGCCGGGACCGACGCCCAGCTGCAAGGCCAGCTGGCGCGACAGCAGCAGCCCGGTTTCGGGCAGCGCCACGCGCCGCCCCTCGGTGTCGAGCGCCCGCACCAGGTCGCCGCCGCGCGGCCAGGCGGTGATCGCCAGACGCTTGGACCGCGGCCCGCTGCGCAGCGTCACCGGCAGGTCGAACTGCGCCTCGGCCGCGACCACGCCCGGCAGGTCGCGCGCATCGAGCAGCGCCGAGAGCGGCGCCTCGGCCGCCAGCGCCAGCGTCGCGTGCTGCCGATTGGCGCGGAAGAACGCGGTCTCGATCACTTCGTCCAGCGCGTCGGTCATGAAGGTGGAGGCGACCAGGATCGCGACGCCGAAGGCCAGCCCCAGCGCCGTCATCGCCGCCCGCAGCGGCCAGCGCAGCAACCCGCGCAGCACCATCATCGCCGGTTGCGACAGCCGCAGCGCGCCGAGCAGGCGGTCGAACGGCCCGTGGGCGAAGCGCGGCGGCGCCGGCGGCGCCATCGCCACCGCCGGGTCGAGCCGCGCCGCGGTCAGCGCCGCCCGCGCCGCGCCGATCGCGGCGGCGGCCAGCCCGACCAGCCCCGACGTCGCGTAGACGTCGAGACCGCCCGGCCGGATCAGCCAGGGAAAATCGAAGAACCGGGCGTAGATCTGCGCCATGCCGCGCGCCAGCCAGGTTCCGGCCACCCAGCCAAGGCCGATGCCGATGCAGGCGACCAGCGCCGCGAGCAGCAGGTAGTGCAGTGCGATTTCGGCGTTGCGATAGCCCACCGCCTTCAGCAGACCGATCTCGCTGCGCTCCAGCGCCACGATCCTGCCCAGCAGCATGTTCACCAGGAACGCGGCGATGCCGAAGAAGATCGGCGGCAGGACCAGCGACATGTTGCGAAGCTGCGACAGCTCGGCGTCGATGAAGGCGTGGCTCGGGTGCTGGTCGCGCAGGTAGGCCCCGGTGCCGCCCCAGGGCCGCAGCAGATCGTCGAGCCGGTCGAGCACCTCGGCGGTCCGGGCGTCGCGGCGCAGCGTCAGCGTGATGTCGTTGACCGCGCCGGTCAGCCCGAAGATCGCCGAGGCGGCGCGGCGCGGCATCCAGATCACCCCGAAGCCGGCGTCGTCGGGCATCAGCCCGCCGGGCGGCAGGGTGTAGATGAACTCCGGGCTGCGCAGGGTGCCGGTGATCACCAGATCCAGCCTCGTGCCGTCGGCGATCGCGGCGAAGCGATCGCCGGGCCGAAACCCGTTGGCCGCGGCGAACCGGGCGTTGACCGCGACCTCGGCATCGCTGTCGGGGTCCGGCAGCCGCCCGGCGACCAGCAGCGGCGCGTTCAGCAGCGCGCCGGTGTCCGGCAGCGACAGGATCCGTCCCGAGGCCGGCGCCGCGCGGTCCGGCAGGTCGAGCACGACCCAGCCGGTGACCCGCGCCTCGGCGCCGCGCACCCCGTCGATCATCCGGATCTCGTCGATCAGCGCCGCCGGCGCCCGGCGGGCCGCGGCGAAGGCCTCGGCGAAGTGCTGGCGGCCGTAGTAGTCGTCGAGCGTTGCCTCCAGCGCCCGGATCATCCCGAAGGCGGTCAGCAGGATCGCCACGCCGCAGCCCAGCACCAGCGCGATCGCCACCACCTGCGACCACAGCCGCCGGATGTCGCGGAACAGCTTCCGGTCAAGCGCGTGCAGCCTCACCATGCGACCTCCGCTGCCGACACCCGCCGGTCGTTGCGCGCGACGGCGACCACCCGGCCGTCTCGGAACCGGATCACCCGATGCGCCATCCGGCGGATGTCGATGTTGTGGGTGATCACCAGGATGGTGGTGCCGAACCGGTCGTTGACCTGCTCGAGCGCCTGCAGCACCGCGACCCCGGTGCGGCTGTCGAGCGCACCGGTCGGCTCGTCGCACAGCAGCACCTCGGGTCGCTTGGCGATGGCGCGGGCGATCGCGACACGCTGCTGTTCGCCGCCCGACAGCTGCGCCGGGAAGTGGTCGAGCCGGTCGGTCAGACCGACCAGCGCCAGCGCCTCCTCGGCCGGCATCGGATCGCGGGCGATGTCGGTGACCAGCTCGACGTTCTCGCGGGCCGTGAGACTGGCGACCAGGTTGTAGAACTGGAACACGAAGCCCAGGTGATCGCGGCGGTAGCAGGTCAGCTGCCGGTCGGTCATCGCGGTCAGCTCGGCGCCGCGAAACCAGGCCTGCCCGGCGCTGGCGTGATCAAGACCGCCGAGGATGTTCAGCAAGGTCGACTTGCCGCTGCCGGACGGACCCAGCAGCACCACCAGCTCGGCCTCGGGCAGGTCCAGATCGACGCCGTCGAGCGCCCGTACCTCGGCGGCACCGGCGCCATAGATCTTGGTCAGCCGCTCGGTCCGGAACACCGGCGCCGCCGCCGGGCTCATGTCGCGCTTCGGATCACCTGTCCGCTCCGCTGCCGGGATCGTCCCGGCAAGCCTGCCGCAGCCGGGGTCGCGCCGCCTTGATGCGGATCAACCCCGGCCGGCGGCGGTTAGCCCGCCGCGGCGATCGCCAGCGCCCGGTCGAGATCGGCGATCAGATCCTCGGGATCCTCGATGCCGATCGACAGCCGCACCAGGTCGGCGTCGGCGCCGGCCGCCGCCTGCTGCTCGGGCGACAGCTGCCGGTGCGTGGTCGAGGCCGGGTGGATGATCAGCGACCGGGTGTCGCCGAGGTTGGCGACGTGGCTGAACAGCTCGAGGCTGTCGACCAGCTTGATGCAGGCGTCGTAGCCGCCCTTCACCCCAACGGTGAACAGCGCCCCCGCCCCCTTCGGCGTCACCTTGGCGACCCGGTGGTGCCAGGGCGACGATTTCAGCCCGGCCCAGGTCACCCGGTCGATCCGTGGATCGGCTTCGAGCCAGGCCGCGACCTTCTCGGTGTTCGCCACGTGCCGCGCCATCCGCAGGCTCAGCGTCTCGATCCCCATCAGCGTGTAATGCGCGCCCTGCGGGTTCATCGTCATGCCGAGATCGCGCAGGCCCACCGCGATCGAATGGAAGGTGAAGGCCATCGGCCCCAGCGCCTTGTGGAAGGTCAGCCCGTGGTAGGCCGGCTCGGGCTCGGACAGCGACGGGAACTTGCCGGAGGCCGACCAGTCGAAGGT